>NZ_CP016286.1:3160000-3460000 GCF_001679785.1 Rhizobium leguminosarum | reverse complement strand
TGTCAGTCTCGCGACTGTCGACCGGGTTCTCAACCAGCGCCCCGGTGTGCGCCACGTCACGCGGGAAAAGGTCGAGACCGCGATCCGCGAGCTCGGTTATGTCAGAGACGTCGCCGCCGCCAATCTTGCCAAGGGGCGCACCTATCCGCTGGTTTTCATCCTGCCGGCCAGCGACAATTCCTTCATGCACGGTCTCAACGCCGAGATTCGGCAGGCGGTACTCCGCTCGTCGGCCGAACGCACCGATATCCGTACCATTGAGGTGCCGGCCTTCGATCCCGCCGGCCTCGTCTCCGTGCTCGAAGGTCTTTCCCGGGAAAAGCCTTGTGGCATCGCGCTGGTTGCGACCGATGCGCCTGAGGTGCGCGCCGCCGTCGACCGGCTGGTGCGCGAGCGCTTTCCCATCGTCACCCTGGTGTCCGATCTCACGGGCTCGCTACGCCATCACTATGCCGGCGTCGACAATATCGCCGCCGGCCGCACGGCCGCCCGCCTACTCGGGCGATTCCTCGGGCCGCGAAAGGGCGAAATCGCCGTGCTCGCCGGCTCCATGCTGGTGCGCGACCATCGCGAGCGGCTAGAGGGTTTTAGCGCAGTCATGGCCGAGGAGTTTCCTGATCTGGCGATCCTGCCGGTTCTCGAAGGCCGCGACGACCCCGAGGTCGCCCATATGCTCGTTGCCGACGCGCTCTCTAGACATGCCGGCATCATCGGCGTCTACAGCCTCGGCGCCGGCAATCGCGGCTTGATCCGGGCGCTGAAGGAGAAGGCCGTCGACCGCATACTGACCGTGATTGCCCACGAACTGACCGCCCATACGCGCGCAGCACTCATCGACAACACGATCGATGCGATCCTCAATCAGGATGCCGGCCATGAGGTGCGCAGCGCGATCCGCGTGCTGAAAGCCAAGGCGGACGGGCTTGCCGTCATCGAAGCGCAGGAGCGCATCCGCCTCGACATATTTCTGAAGGACAATCTGCCGTAACGGCAAAGGGAGAAATACCACATGTATCTGGGTCTCGATCTCGGAACCTCCGGCGTCAAGGCGATGCTGATCGACGGTGATCAGAAGATCGTCGGTTCGGCCAACGGTTCGCTCGACGTCTCACGTCCGCATTCCGGCTGGTCGGAGCAGGAGCCGGCCCACTGGGTGCGCGCCACGGAGGAGGCTGTCGCCGGTCTCAAGGCAAAACATCCGAAGGAGTTGGCCGCGGTCAAGGGCATCGGCCTTTCCGGGCAGATGCACGGCGCAACGCTCATCGATGCCACCGACAAGGTCTTGCGCCCGTGCATCCTCTGGAACGACACGCGCAGCTATGTCGAGGCCGCGGCACTTGATGCCGATCCGCGCTTTCGCGCGCTCACCGGCAACATCGTCTTCCCCGGCTTTACAGCGCCGAAGCTCGCCTGGATCGAGAAGCATGAGCCCGATGTCTTCGCCAAGATCGCCAAGGTGCTCTTGCCGAAGGACTACCTGCGTCTCTGGCTGACCGGCGACTATATCTCGGAAATGTCGGATTCGGCCGGTACCTCCTGGCTCGACACCGGCAAGCGCGCATGGTCGTCCGAACTGCTCGCCGCCACCAACCTTTCCGAGGCGCAGATGCCGACGCTCGTCGAAGGCACCGAGCAGGCCGGCAAGCTGCGGTCCGAACTGGCGGCGCAATGGGGTATATCAGGTGATGTCGTCGTTGCCGGCGGTGCCGGCGACAACGCGGCCTCGGCCTGCGGCATGGGCACGGTCAGCGATGGCGCCGCCTTCGTCTCGCTCGGCACATCAGGCGTGCTTTTCGCTGCCAACGGTTCCTATTTGCCGAAGCCAGAAAGCGCCGTGCATGCCTTCTGCCACGCGCTGCCGAACACGTGGCACCAGATGGGCGTCATCCTATCGGCGACCGATGCGCTGAACTGGCATTCCGGCGTGACCGGCAAGTCGGCCGCCGATCTCACCGGCGAACTCGGCGAGACGCTGAAGGCGCCTACCGGCGTCACTTTCCTGCCCTATCTCTCCGGCGAGCGCACGCCGCACAATGATGCCGTCATCCGCGGCGCCTTCATCGGCCTTGAACATGAAAGCAGCCGTGTCGTTCTCACTCAAGCGGTGCTCGAAGGCGTCGCGTTCGCCATTCGCGATAATCTCGAAGCGCTGCGTTCGGCCGGCACCGGCATCTCCCGGGTCACGGCAATCGGCGGCGGTTCGCGCTCGCGTTACTGGCTGGCGTCGATCGCGACCGCGCTCGGCGTTCCCGTCGACCTGCCGGCCGACGGCGATTTCGGCGCGGCCTTCGGCGCTGCCCGCCTCGGCCTGATCGCGGCAACGGGCGCGGATCCGATCACGGTCTGCACGCCGCCGGTGACGGCGGGCACGATCGAGCCGGTGGCGTCGTTGAGCGGTGCTTATGAGGATGCTTACGGGCGCTACCGTGCGCTCTACCCTGCGATCAAGTCGCTGGCGCATTGAAAACTGGTGCCAGCGGCCCCCTCATCCGCCTGCCGGCACCTTCTCCCTGCTGGGGAGAAGAGACTCGCGGCCGCGCCTCATTCTCTTCTCCCCTCGGGGAGAAGGTGGCCCGAAGGGTCGGATGAGGGGGCTGCACGGCACTGACGACAAGCCTGAGATACAAACCCAAGGAGAACCAAAATGAGCACCGGATTTTTCGGCGATATCCAGAAAGTGAAATACGAAGGCCCGGACAGCACCAACCCGCTGGCCTTCCGTCATTACCAGCCGGACGAGATCGTCATGGGCAAGCGCATGGAAGACCATCTGCGCTTTGCTGTGGCCTACTGGCACACCTTCACCTGGCCGGGCGGCGATCCCTTCGGCGGGCAGACCTTCCTGCGTCCCTGGTTCGAGGACACGATGAAGGCCGCCAAGCTCAAGGCCGACGTCGCCTTCGAATTCTTCTCGCTGCTCGGCTCGCCCTATTACTGCTTCCATGACGCCGACGTGCGTCCGGAAGGCAAGACTTTTGCCGAGAACACGAAAAACCTCAACGAGATCGTCGATTATTTCGCCGAGAAGCAGGCTGCAACCGGCACCAAGCTGCTCTGGGGCACGGCGAACCTCTTCTCCCACCGCCGCTATATGTCGGGCGCTGCGACCAATCCGGATCCTGACGTCTTCGCTTTCGCAGCCGCGACGGTAAAGACCTGCATCGACGCCACGCAGAAGCTCGGCGGCGAAAACTACGTGCTGTGGGGCGGGCGCGAAGGTTACGAGACGCTGCTCAACACCGATATCGGCCGTGAGCTCGACCAGCTCGGCCGCTTCCTCAACCTCGTCGTCGAATACAAGCACAAGATCGGCTACAAGGGCACGATCCTGATCGAGCCGAAGCCGCAGGAGCCGACCAAGCACCAGTATGATTACGACGTCGCGACCGTCTATGGCTTCCTCAAGAAGCATGGCCTTGAAAACGAGGTGAAGCTCAATATCGAGCAGGGCCACGCGATCCTTGCCGGCCACTCCTTCGAGCACGAGCTGGCGCTTGCCAATGCGCTCGGCATCTTCGGCTCGATCGACATGAACCGCAACGACTACCAGTCCGGCTGGGATACCGACCAGTTCCCGAACAATGTTCCCGAAATGGCGCTCGCCTACTACCACGTTCTGGCAGGCGGCGGCTTCAAGACCGGCGGCACCAACTTCGACTCGAAGCTGCGCCGTCAGTCTCTCGACCCGGCGGACCTGCTGATCGGCCATATCGGCGGCATGGATTGCTGCGCCCGCGGCCTGAAGGCCGCTGCCAAGATGATCGAGGACAAGGCTCTGTCGCAGCCGCTCGCCGATCGTTATGCCGGCTGGGAATCCGCCGAGGCGCAGAAGCTCTTCCGCGGCGAGTATTCGCTGGATGAGATCACCCACTATGTCGAGAGCCACGACGTCAACCCGCAGCCAAGGTCGGGCAAGCAGGAATTGCTTGAGAACGTCGTCAATCGTTACGTTTGATAAGGCGCGCCGGCGGCCATTGGTCGCCGGCGCAATTTTGCCGGCTAAATGCACCTTAAGCGCTCAGTGATACGGGTTCAACGTTTCGACCAGTTTCGCGACGGTGCCGAGACGGAGTTTCGAACCACCAGATCCGGCCGCAGCAGGATTTCCGTTTCGGTCGGCCGGCCATCGGACAGAAGTTCCAGCAGCAGCGCCATTGCCTGCTTGCCGATTGCCGTTCTCGGCTGGCGGATCGTGGTCAGCGGTGGGGATATGAAGACGGCCTGCGGCACGTCGTCGAAACCCGTCACCGAGAAATCCCGCGGAATGTCGTAGCCTCGCGCGCCGAGCCCGACCATGACGCCGATCGCCGTCTGGTCGTTCACGCACATGAAGGCGGTTGGAAGCGTGTCGCGCATGAAAAGCTGTTCGACCGCATGCCGCCCGCTTTCGATCGTGCCGTCGCCTTCGAGCACGATCCTGGTGTCGGGCGGGATGCCTGCGGCGTCGAGACCGGCATCGTAACCCATGCGGCGCCTGGTATAGGCAAGCCGGGTGCGCGAATCGCCGATGAAGGCGATCTTGCGATGCCCTTCGGCCAGCAGCAGATCCACCGCTTTGCGAGCGCCCTCGGTATCATCGACGCCGACATAGGGAATGCCGCCGTTAAAGACGGGCTCGAAAACGCCGACGCTCGGCGGCAGCCGCGCGGTCATGGTCTGATGCCCGAAGGGCAAGATGCCGGTGAAGAGGATCAATCCGGCCGCCTGGTTGGAATTGAAGAATTTCAGATATTCCAGGCCGCGCTGGGCATCGTTCTGAGTGTGGCCGATCAGGATGCCGTAGCCGTGTGCGCGCGCTTCGTTCTCCAGCCCGACCAGAATGTTGGAGAAATTGGGATCGCCGATATCGGGCGCCACCACAAGGATCATGTTGGAGCGGCCGAGCCTCAGGCTGCGCGCCATGGCATTGGTCGTATAGCCGGTGATGGCGATCGCCTGGTTGACCTTGAGGCGGGTGGAGTTGGCGACCTTCTCCGGCATGTGGATTGCCCGGGAAACCGTCGCGATGGAGACCTCGGCGATCCGGGCGACGTCTTCGATGGTTGCGGGCGTGGAATTCGACACTTGGCTCTGCCTTGGGGCTTCTTCGCCGCGACACTACACAGACTTGTCGAGAGGTCAAAGGCAGGCTTCAACTGATCTGTGTAAATCAACGATGTAAACCTTTACACGATGTATGTAAAGGTTTACATGCGGCTCCAGAGCGGATGGGATGCCGCTTTGGGAGGACCGGATGACTGTGGAAGCTGCCGCCACCGCACCCGTGGTGCTGTCCGCCAGGCGCATATGCAAATCCTTCAGTGGAGTGCAGGTCCTCTTCAGCGTGAACTTCGATCTCCGCGCCGGCGAAATCCATGCGCTCATGGGTGAAAATGGCGCCGGCAAATCCACGCTTGTCAAAGTTTTGTCCGGGTTCGAACAGCCGAGTTCCGGCGAGATCCTGCTCGACGGCAAGCCGGTCGCGCTGCCGCCCAATGGCGCCGCCGAGGCGCTCGGCATCGTCATCATTCACCAAGAATTCAACCTCGCCGAACATCTGACCGTGACGGAGAGCCTTTTTCTCGGGCGCGAAGTTACGCGCTTCGGCGTGCTCGACCGCAAATATATGCGGTCGGAGACACGCAAGGTTCTCGATGTGCTCGGTTCGCATGTTGATGAGAATGCGCTGATCAGCACGCTTTCCATCGCCGACAAGCAGATGGTCGAAATCGCCAAGGCAATCAGCCGCGATGCGCGGGTGGTGTTCATGGACGAACCGACCGCAGTGCTGTCGAGTGAAGAGACCAACATGCTGTTCAAGCAGGTTCGCAAGCTTCGCGACCAGGGTACCAGCTTCGTCTTCGTGTCCCACAAACTCGACGAAGTGATGGAGTTGACCGACCGGGTCACCGTCCTTCGCGATGGCCAATGGATCAAGACTTCGCCGACATCCGTTCTGGACGGGGAATCAATCGCGCAGCTGATGGTCGGCCGCGAACTCTCCAGCCTCTATCCCGCCAAGGTCGAGCCTGATGTCGACGAGGAAATTGTCCTCAAGGTCGCGTCGTTGTCCACGGGCTATGTGAAGGACGCGAGCTTCGAGGTGCGCAAGGGCGAGATCATCGGTTTTTCAGGCATGATCGGCTCCGGCCGCACCGAGCTGATGGAAGCGATCGCCGGGTTGCGGACCCGTCTCGAGGGTGAGGTGGTCATCAAGGGCGAAACGGTTCCCTCCGGCGACGTCCATGCCGCCAATCGCTGCGGCCTCGCCTATATGACCAAGGACCGCAAGTCGAAAGGCCTGCTGCTGCGCTCCGGCATGGTGACCAATCTGACACTGCAATCGCTCGGAAGGCACGCTCGCCACGGCTATCTCAGCCCGGGCAGCGAGGCGGCCGCGATGGCAAAGGCCAAGCGCCGCTTCGATATCAGGGTTCGCGACGGCAATATCGTCGCCGGCCGGATGTCGGGGGGGAACCAGCAGAAGCTGCTGCTCGCCAAGGTCATGGAGACCGAACCTCAGATCATTATCATCGATGAGCCGACGCGCGGCATCGATGTCGGCACCAAGCAGCAGATCTATCATTTCATCTCGGCACTCGCCCGGGACGGCCGGTCGATCATCGTCGTGTCGTCGGAAATGCCGGAGGTCATCGGCCTCTGCACGAGAGTGGCGGTGATGCGCGAAGGGCATATTGTCGGCGTGCTCGAGGGCGAGGAGATTTCCGAGCAGGAGATCATGCGTTACGCCGCCGGGCTCAAGAAGAAGGCGGCCGCCTGAGGGCTGAAGCAAGGCTTTGCCGATCAGGGCGACAGATAAGATTCCCAGAAAATATGGGACGGGAGGTTGGTTTTGGAAATGAGTGTCAACGAGGAGACCAGGGAAATCCGGCGCCGATCCTGGCGGGATGTCGACCTGCGTGCGGTCGCGCCCTTCGTCGCCCTGGCGTTGCTGCTGATCGTCGGAGCCCTGGTCAACCCTAATTTCATCGGCATCACCAACCTTGCCAATGTCGCGACGCGCAGCGCCTTCATCGCCATTATCGCGGTCGGTGCGACCTTCGTGATATCAGCGGGGGATCTCGATCTGTCGGTAGGCTCGATGGTGGCCTTCGTCGCCAGCCTGATGATCCTGCTGATGAATTCGGGCGCCATCGAAAATCCGGCTTTGATGCTGGTGGTCGCGGTCGTCTTCACCATGGTTGCCGGCGCACTCTGCGGCCTGGCGAACGGCCTGATCACGACGGTCGGCAGGATCGAGCCCTTCATCGCGACGCTCGGCACGATGGGCATCTATCGCGGCCTGACGACGTGGCTGTCGCAGGGCGGCGCGATCACGCTTCGCTCCGCCGATATCCAGACGCTCTATCGCCCTGCTTATTTCGGCAGTATCGCCGGCATACCGGTGCCGATCGTGGTGATCCTGGCGGTGACGGCGGTTGCTGCCTTCATCCTCTATCGCACCCGTTACGGGCGCCACGTCGTCGCGGTCGGATCAAACAGCGATGTCGCCCGCTATTCGGGCATCGCGGTCAACCGTGTGCGGACGATCGCCTTCGTCATACAGGGATTGTGCGTCGCCATTGCCGTGCTGCTCTACGTTCCCCGTCTTGGCTCGACCTCGGCGACGACCGGTATTCTGTGGGAACTGCAGGCGATCACCGCCGTCGTCGTCGGCGGCACGGCGCTCAAGGGTGGCGCGGGCAGGGTCTGGGGCACGATCTGCGGCGCCTTCATTCTTGAATTGGTCGGCAACATCATGCTGCTTTCGAATTTCATCAGCGAGTATCTGATCGGCGCCATCCAGGGTGCGATCATCATCATCGCCATGTTCGTCCAGCGCTCGCTGGTGCGCAAATCATAAATTGGCAAATCTTGAATTGACCGGGCTTACAATTGGCCCGGGCTACAATTGATCGGGCTTACAGGGCGTCCGGTCCCGTATGGAAGTCCCTGAACTATTGGGAGGAAATAGCATGCGTAAATTGATGTTGGGCCTGGCGGTTGCGGCGGTGACGTTCGCCGGCGCCGCTCACGCCCAGGACAAGAAATTCACGATCGGCGTATCCATTCCAGCCGCCGACCACGGTTGGACGTCGGGCGTCGTGTTCCATGCCGAACGCGTCGCAAAGCTGCTGATGGCCGAACATCCCGGTCTCAACGTCATCGTCAAGACCTCGCCGGACGCCGCCAGCCAGGCCAACGCCGTGCAGGATCTCGATACGCAAGGCATCGACGCCCTCGTCATCCTGCCGTCGGATCCGGATCCGCTCGTCAACGCCATCAAGGAAGTCAAGGCCAAGGGCAAGTTCGTCGCCCTCGTCGACCGCGCGCCGAGCAATAACGACAATTCCGTGCGCGACCTCTATGTCGCCGGCAACAACCCGGCTCTCGGCGAAGTCGCCGGCAAGTACATCAAGGACACGACGCCGGACGCCGAAGTCGTCATCATCCGCGGTCTGCCGATCCCGATCGATCAGCAGCGCCAGGACGGCTTCGACAAGGGCATTGCCGGCTCGAACGTCAAGGTTCTCGACCGCCAGTACGGCAACTGGAACCGCGACGATGCCTTCAAGGTCATGCAGGACTACCTGACCAAGTACCAGAAGATCGACGTCGTATGGTGCCAGGATGACGACATGGCCGTCGGCGTTCTGCAGGCGATCGAGCAGGCCAAGCGCACCGACATCAAGTATGTCGTCGCCGGTGCCGGCTCCAAGGACATGGTCAAGAAGGTCATGGACGGCGACAAGCTGATCCCGGTCGACGTTCTCTATCCGCCGGCAATGGTCGGGACGGCGATGGAGCTGACGGCTGCGGCCCTCTACGATCAGGTGCCGGTTCATGGCAGCTACATTCTCGATGCGACGCTCATCACCAAGGAGAATGCCAAGGACTTCTATTTCCCGGACTCGCCGTTCTGATCCATCGACTTGAGACATGCGCCCATTCGAAAGGATGGGCGCATTTTTTATGCTTCCATACAGCGGCTGGCCGAAAATGCTGCACGTACCTCTTGCCCGCCAAAGCCCATCATGATTAGCTCGCAGCCATATCGCATCTGGCCTCGCGCCAAATTCGACGCAAGGGCGAGGAGGCGCCTTGCTCCCGCCAAATAGCGTGCTACAACACTTCAGAAACGTTTACGGTCGATATTCAGGGAGGAATCTGACATGAAGACGATCAAGGGCCCCGGCCTTTTCCTTGGCCAGTTCGCGGGCGATACCGCTCCTTTCAATTCGTGGGACGCCATCACCAAATGGGCGGCCGACATCGGTTACAAGGGCGTCCAGGTGCCGACCTGGGCCAGCCAGCTGATTGATCTCAAAAAGGCTGCCACATCCAAGGCCTATTGCGACGAATTCGCCGGCAAGGCTCGCGAAAACGGCATCGAGATCACCGAACTCTCCACCCATCTGCAAGGCCAGCTCGTCGCCGTTCACCCGGCCTATGACGAAGCCTTCGACGGGTTTGCTGCACCGGAGGTGCGCGGCAATCCGAAAGCGCGTCAGGAATGGGCGGTCGAGCAGGTCAAGATGGCGCTGACCGCATCCAAGAACCTCGGGCTTACGGCGCATGCGACCTTCTCCGGCGCGCTTGCCTGGCCCTTCATCTATCCCTGGCCGCAGCGTCCTGCCGGTCTGGTCGAGACTGCCTTCGACGAACTCGCCCGCCGCTGGACGCCGATCCTCAACCATGCGGACGAGAACGGTATCGACGTCTGCTACGAGATCCACCCGGGCGAGGACCTGCATGACGGCATCACCTTCGAGATGTTCCTGGAGCGGGTGAAGAACCATCCGCGCGCCAACATGCTCTACGATCCCTCGCACTATGTCCTGCAGTGCCTCGATTATCTCGACAATATCGACATCTATAAGGACCGCATCAAGATGTTCCACGTAAAGGATGCGGAGTTCAATCCGACCGGGCGCCAGGGCGTCTACGGCGGCTATCAGGGCTGGGTCGAACGTGCCGGCCGGTTCCGTTCGCTCGGCGACGGCCAGGTCGATTTCGGCGCGGTGTTTTCGAAGATGACGGCGAATAATTTCGACGGCTGGGCCGTGGTCGAATGGGAATGCGCGCTGAAGCATCCGGAAGACGGCGCCCGCGAAGGCGCCGAATTCGTTGCCGCCCATATCATCCGCGTCACCGAGAAAGCTTTCGACGATTTCGCGGGCAGCGGCACAGACCAGGCGGCCAACCGGCGAATGCTGGGGCTTTCCTAAATCAGTTCATATTGGTTGGTTGCCCCTCACCCTAACCCTCTCCCCGTAAACGGGGCGAGGGGACTTGCCCGACCAAGCGTCGAGAGCGGAAAAGACGCTGCGGCATACACCTTCTCCCCGCGAGCAGGGAGAAGGTGGCGGCAGCCGGATGAGGGGCATATCCGCGCCAAGTTCAAATTTCAGGAGGAATCAATGGCAATCGAAGCATCATCCGAACAGACACGCGAGCCGCGCATCCGGCTCGGCATGGTGGGCGGCGGCGCGGGCGCGTTTATCGGCGCGGTGCACCGTATAGCGGCACGCATCGACGATCAGTACGATCTCATTGCCGGCGCGCTGTCGGCTTCGCCCGAAAAGGCGATCGCATCCGGCCGCGACCTCGGCCTCGATCCGTCGCGGACCTATTCCAGCTATCGCGAGATGGCGATCCGCGAGGCGAAGCTGAAAAACGGCATCGAGGCGGTGGCGATCGTCACGCCGAACCATGTGCATTACGATGCGGCCAAAGAATTCCTCAAGCGCGGCATCCACGTCATCTGCGACAAGCCGCTGACGTCCAACCTTGCCGATGCGAAGAAGCTGAAGAAGATCGCCGACGAGAGCGGCGCGCTGTTCGTGCTGACGCATAATTACACCGGCTATCCGATGGTCCGCCAGGCGCGCGAGATGATCGCGAACGGCGAACTCGGCGACATCCGCGTCGTCCAGGCCGAATATCCGCAGGACTGGCTCACGGAAGCGGTCGAGCAAACCGGCCAGAAGCAGGCCGCCTGGCGCACCGATCCGGCACAGTCCGGCGTCGGCGGCTCGACCGGCGATATCGGCACGCATGCCTATAATCTCGCCGCCTTCATCACCGGCCTGGAACTCGACAGCCTCGCCGCCGATCTCGACAGCTTCGTTCCGGGCCGCCGGCTGGACGACAACGCCCATGTCATGCTGCGCTTCAAGGCGAAGGGCTCTGAGAAGCCGGCCAAGGGAATGCTCTGGTGCAGCCAGGTGGCGCCCGGCCATGAAAATGGTCTGATGGTCCGCGTCTACGGCACCAAGGGCGGGCTGGAATGGACCCAGAAGGACCCGAACTACTTGTGGTACACGCCTTTCGGCGAGCCGAAGCGGCTGATCACCCGGGGTGGCGCCGGTTCAGGCGCGGCTGCCGGCCGTGTCACGCGCGTGCCATCCGGGCATCCGGAAGGTTATCTCGAAGCCTTTGCGACGATCTACACCGAAGCCGCGCATGCGATCAACGCCCGCAAGAAGGGCAAGGCCGTGGACAAGGCAGTGGTCTACCCCACCGTCGATGACGGCGTGAAGGGTGTGGCTTTCGTCGAAGCCTGCGTCGCGTCTTCGAAGAAGAACGGCGCCTGGGTCAAGGTCTGAATTACCGATCTGGATTGCGCCATGAAAGCGCCGAGGCGGGGTCAAGCCGCCTCGGCATTTTGTATATTTGGTCAGGCAGTAGCAGTGCGCCCGCGCTTGAGCAGATTGTCGACGCTCAACGGTCCGGCACCTGCCGCCACCAGATAAAGAAACACGAAGCAGAACAGGATCGCCGCGACGCCGCCGTTCTGAGCTGGATAGATGCCCTTCGACGCATGCCCGATGAAATAGGCGAAGGCCATGAGGCCCGAGAGCACGAAGGCTGCGATACGGGTCTGGAATCCACCAGGACCAGGAAGCCAAAGGTGAGTTCCAGCAACCCGGCAATCCAGGAGAGCGAGCCCGCGGGCGGCACGCTTGCCGCAGCCGGAAAGTGCAGGATTTTCTGTGTTCCGTAGCTGAAAAGCACGAGTGACGAGACAATGCGCAATAGGCTCAGCAGATGAGGCTGCAGCGAATGGACCGAAGAGAGCATTGGATCCCTTTCATATTTGTGATGCCATTTCCCGTGTAAGGATCGCGGTCTCAACGGCCAAGTCACGACTGCTGACATTGTTGTTATGAGGGCGGCTGCGCGGTGGGGGAGGGGCGGCTGCAGCGGCGTTGCAGCTGTCCTGTTTTTCCTCCTGCAACGTTGCAGTTTTTCTCGCCGCCAGCCTGTACTTTGCCCGCAGGCTTGGCTAAATCCGGCGCAAACGGCTGAACCTGAGAGATAGGATTTACAGATGATCGATCCGAAGAAACTCGCAGAGCGCTTTCCCGGCGACTTCACCTTCGGCGTTGCCACCGCCGCCTTCCAGATCGAAGGTGCCAGCAAGACCGATGGCCGCAAGCCATCCATCTGGGATGCTTTCTGCAATATGCCCGGCCGCGTCCATAATCGCGATAACGGCGACGTTGCCTGCGACCACTACAATCGCCTGGAGCAGGACCTCGATCTCATCAAGGAGATGGGTGTCGAAGCCTACAGGTTCTCGATCGCCTGGCCGCGCATTATCCCCGACGGTACGGGTCCGGTGAACGAGGCCGGCCTCGATTTCTACGACCGGCTGGTCGACGGCTGCAAGGCGCGGGGCATCAAGTCCTTCGCGACGCTCTACCATTGGGACCTGCCTCTGTTGCTCGCCGGCGAGGGCGGCTGGACTGCGCGCTCGACCGCCTACGCCTATCAGCGCTACGCCAAGACGGTGATGAACCGCTTGGGGGATCGTCTTGACAGTGTCGCCACCTTCAACGAGCCCTGGTGCATCGTCTGGCTCAGCCACCTCTACGGCATTCATGCTCCTGGCGAGCGCAACATGCAGGCCGCCCTTCACGCAATGCATTACATGAACCTGGCACACGGCCTCGGCGTCGAGGCGATTCGCTCGGAAGCCCCCAATGTGCCGGTCGGCCTCGTGCTCAATGCCGCCTCGATCATTCCCGGCTCCGACAGCCCGGCCGATCGCGCCGCCGCCGAGCGTGCACATCAGTTCCACAACGGCGCTTTCTTCGACCCCGTCTTCAAGGGCGAGTATCCCAAGGAATTCGTCGAAGCGCTCGGCGATCGCATGCCCGTCATCGAGGATGGCGATCTGAAACTCATCAGCCAGAAACTCGACTGGTGGGGCCTGAACTATTATAAGCCCGAGCGGGTCACCGACGATGCCGAACGCAAGGGCGATTTTCCCTGGACGGTGGAAGCGCCGCCGGCAAGCGACGTCAAGACCGATATCGGCTGGGAAATCTATGCGCCGGGCCTGAAGCTCTCGGTCGAGGACCTTTACCGGCGCTACGACCTGCCGGAATGCTACATCACCGAGAACGGCGCCTGCGACAATACCGATGTCGTCGACGGCGCGGTCGACGATGTGATGCGTCTCGACTATCTCGGCGATCACCTCGACGTCGTGGCCGGCCTCATAAAGGACGGCTATCCCCTGCGCGGCTATTTCGCCTGGAGCTTGATGGACAATTTCGAATGGGCGGAAGGCTACCGCATGCGATTCGGCCTCGTGCATGTCGATTATCAGACCCAGTTGCGCACGATGAAGATGAGCGGCAAATGGTATCGCCAACTTGCGGCTCAATTCCCGAAGGGCAATTACCAAGCGAGTTAGCGCGATTACTCCGGCGGGCACCTGATCCAGGGGGGCCTTTGAACTTGACCTTGCGGCGGCACGGCAAGCTGACGCTGCTTGCCGTCAATTTCGCGACAGCCGTCGGCACGGACAAAAATCGATCGTCAGACACCTGCAGCAGGCGGTTGTTTAAACGTTTTTGAACCCTTGGCTGGCAAAGTTCACCGGTCAGGGAGCCGTTATGCAGGCAGTCGGGAAGTCGCAGAGCAAGGGATCGGGAATAGGCCGTCACATTACCGTCACCGGCGTACTTTTCTCCTTCGCAGTCATCGTCGCCGTCGTCACCATCATGGTGCTGACGGCGCTCGAACGCGTGACCGAAAATGCCAATCTCCTGGATGACGAGCGCTCGCGCGAAACGACGATCGGCGCGGTGAAGACTTTCGAGGATCAGCTCGGCGCGACGCTCGACGATTATGCCGCCTGGGACGATGCCGCCGCCAACGTCTATGCGCCGGACGGTATGGCCTGGACGGTGAGCAATTACGGCGAGATGTCGGTCAACAGCTCGCTGTTCGACATGGCGATCGTCATCGATGACGAGAAGAAGGCGATCATGGCCTATCGCGACGGCAAACCGATGGAGGAGCCGCTCGCGGATTTCTTTGCGCCGTCGCTCTGGATCCTGCTCGATAGGGTGAAGGCGGGCGGCACGGCCGATCGTCCTCAGGCGGTCGGTTTCGTCACCACCAAGCGCGGCATTGCCGCTGTCGGCGTGGCATTGGTGCGGGAAAAGTCCGGTGCGCTGGATGCGCCCGCCGGCCAGCGCCGCTATCTTGTTTTCGCCCGCCATCTCGATGACGATAGAGTGACCGCGCTCGGCGAGACCTATGTCATCGGCGGGCTGAGGCTGGCGCCGCCGAGTTTTGCTGCCGACTATCGCGTACCCATCGTCGATCCGACGGGGGCAACGCTCGGCAAGCTCGTCTGGACCTCGCGTTCACCGGGCGATATCGCCTATGCGCAGGTGCGGCCGATGGTCATCCAGGCGCTCGGCCTCGTCGGATTGTTCTTCGTGGTGCTGCTGGTCATCGGCTGGCTTGCCGGCCGCCGCCTGAAGGCAGAGGAAGGCAGCGCCCGCGAGGAGGCGTTGCGCGACAGGCTGAGCGGCCTTTCCAATCGCGACGGTCTCGGGCTCGCCGTCGATCGTTTTGTCCTCGAGGCATGCCAGGCCAAGCGCAACGTGCTGCTCCTCTATCTCGATCTTGATGGCTTCAAGGAAGTCAATGACAGTTATGGCCACGGCACCGGCGACCAGTTGATCCGTGCGGTCGCGGCCGGGCTCGATGTGCTCATTCCGCAGGGTGCGGTTCTCGCCCGTATCGGCGGCGATGAATTTGCGATCGCCTTTCTCTCCGACAGCGAGAATGCCGCCGCCCTGCAGCTGGCCGAGCAGATCCTCGATTTTCTGGTCGAGCCGCTGGAGATCGGCCGCCGCGTGGTCGTCGTCGGAGCCAGTATCGGCATCGCCATGTCGCCTATGGGTGCGGTCGAGCGTGAAGAGCTGGTGCGCCGCTCCGACCTTGCCATGTACAAGGCGAAGGAGGCCGGCCGCGCGCGGATGATGCTCTATGATCCGTCGATGGATGCGGATCGGGAGCAGCGTAATGCGTTGGAGCTCGATCTTCGTATCGCCATCGAAAGCGGTGACCTGACGCTTGCCTACCAGCCGCTGATCGATGCGGCGACGCATGCGATGATCGGCGTCGAAGCGCTGGTGCGCTGGAACCGTCCAGGCCATGGCCCTGTTTCGCCCGAGCTGTTCATCCCGATCGCCGAAACCAGCGGCCTCATCGAATCGCTCGGCTTGTTCGTGCTGCGCAAGGCCTGCGAGACGGCCAAGCAATGGCCGGAACTCAACGTCTCCG
Organism: Rhizobium leguminosarum; assembly: GCF_001679785.1. Taxonomy (NCBI): domain Bacteria; kingdom Pseudomonadati; phylum Pseudomonadota; class Alphaproteobacteria; order Hyphomicrobiales; family Rhizobiaceae; genus Rhizobium; species Rhizobium leguminosarum. The sequence continues at coordinate 3,444,424 of NZ_CP016286.1, read as the reverse complement.
TCAACGTCTCGCCCGGCCAGTTCCGCAATCCGGCCTTTACCGACTATGTGCGCTACGTGCTGAAGCAGACGGAGATCGAGGCCGGCCGCATCACGCTTGAGATCACCGAAGGCTACATGATCCAGAATCCGCAGCGCACCCGCCAGTCGATCGAACGGCTGAAGGGGCTGGGGGTCAAGGTGGCGCTCGATGATTTCGGCTCCGGCTTCTCCTCGATCGGCTATCTCAGGCAGTTCGGCTTCGACCGCATCAAGATCGACCGCTCGCTGGTCATGGGCGTGAGCGAAGACAGACGCCAGCGCGAGATGCTGCAGGCGACGGTAGCACTTGCCCGTTCGCTCGATATTCCGGTGACGGCCGAAGGCATCGAGACCGAGGAGCAGGCGATCGCCATGCGCCTCTTCGGCTGTGACTGCCTGCAGGGCTATTTGTTCGGAAAGCCTGTGACATCGGACCTTATCACCGAGATGCTGAACGAGCGACGTGCAGCGGAGCCGGAAGCTCGGCCGCGCATCCAGGCGGCAGGCTGATCCAATCCGAATCCTGGCTCAGCTGCCGATATGTCGCTGGCCGCGCTTCTTCGCCAGGGCGATCTGGTGCTGACGCTGACGGTAGCGCAGCCGATCTTCCTCCGTGCGCGTGTGGTAGCAGTGGCTGCAGGAAACGCCTTCCTCGTAAAGCCGCGACGTAATTTCCTCGGCAGTGATCGGGTTGCGGCAGGCGTGGCAGAGCCGGTGTTCGCCTTCCTTCAAACCGTGCTCGACGGAGACGCGCTCGTCGAAGACGAAGCAGGCGCCATCCCAGAGGCTTTCTTCCTGCGGCACTTCCTCCAGATATTTCAGGATGCCGCCCTTCAGATGATAGACCTCGTCGAAGCCCTCAGCCTTCATGAAGGCGGTGGCCTTCTCGCAGCGTATGCCGCCGGTGCAGTACATGGCGACCTTCGGCTTGTTGTGCAGCCCGGGATTCTGACGCACCCATTCCGGAAACTCACGGAAGCTCTTGGTCTTCGGGTCGAGCGCGCCGCGGAAGGTTCCGATCGCCGTCTCGTAGTCGTTGCGTGTGTCGATGACGACGGTGTCGGGATCGGAAATCAGCGCGTTCCAGTCCTTGGCCGCCACATAGGTGCCGACCACCTTGTTGGGGTCGATATCTTCGACGCCCATGGTGACGATTTCCTTCTTCAGCTTCACCTTCATGCGCAGGAAGGGCATTTTCGAGGCGCGGCTTTCCTTGTGCTCCAGGCCCGAAAATTCCGGCTGGGCGCGCAGGAAAGTGAGCACGGCGTGAATGCCGGCATCCGGGCCTGCGATCGTGCCGTTGATGCCTTCATGCGCCAGAAGCAGCGTTCCCTTGACGCCGTTCTGCTCGCAAAGCGTCTGCAGCGGCGCCTGCAGGTCGGCAAAGCGCGGCACGGAAACGAAATGGTAGAGTGCGGCCACGAGGAACGGGCTGGTGTGTGTCAGGCTGTCGGTCATAGGCCGGAAATACAGAAAATCGGCGGGCCGCGCAATTGTCTTCGCCAGTGGCGGCCTTCTCTCAGTTTCCAGCCATCAACCAGAGAAGCTCGATGCGCTGGGCTTCCTCGTCGGCATCATCGGCGAACACCGCTTCGGCTTTGACCAGGGCTTGCCGCCGGTCTTCCTGCTGACGGAAGATGATGATGTCGAGCAGATGCGCCAGGTCGTCATTGCGGGTGAAGAGCTGCGGTTCGGCTTCGACCAGTTCGGAGAGCACGGTGAGATCGTGGATGTGGCCGAGATCCTCGACGAGTTCCTTGGCGGCATCGCGCTTGGCCTTCATCGCGCCCGGCCAGACGTCACGCAAAAGGGCATGGTAGAGCCGATAGGCATAGGTGCGTTTGCGCAGATCGTGGAAATCGTCGGCCGATGCCTCGCCATGGCAAGCCGCAAGCGCAGTCTTGGCCTTCCGCGCCGTGCGGCGCCAGCTCTTTGCCAGCATACGGGCATTCTTGCGGTGGCCGCCATCAAAGGAGATGGCATCCAGGGCGGAGATCGCTTCCTTCAGAACGTCGGAGGTTTCCGCGAGCCGCTGTTCCAGGCCGCTCTCGGCCTGCGCCATCCAGTCACGGCGCCCTTCGAGAATGGTGACGATGCGGCCGAGCGCCTCGCTCTCCTCTTTCCCGCGGGCTGCATGCTGCAGATATTCCGCGGTGCCGATGAGGGCGGCAGCGTCGCGGATCGCCGAAAGCGAGCGTGCGGTATCGCGCAGCCTCGCATTTTCCTGGGCCTGAAAATCCGGCACCTCGCGGGCCACGAGGCGGTAGAGCGAGCGCAGTCGTTTCAGGTTCTTGCGGAAAGAATGGATCGCCTCATGCGCGCCGTCCGGGCGTTCCTCAAGGAAAGTGACGGCGCGTTCCAGCTGCTCTGTCGCGACGCTGCGGAATGCCTTGGTGAAATCGGCGTCAGGCCGAATGCGATAGGCCATGCCTGTCGTGCCCGTATTCTGTGGCAAGGGCCTGATTGGAATAGCGGAAATCGCCGGTCACTTCGCGGCCGAGCCAGGTGGGCAGGGCCGGATCGTCGGTCTCCGCCGTCATTTCCACCTCGGCGATTACCAGTCCGCGATGCTCGCCGGTAAAGACGTCGACTTCCCAGACGAAATCCTCATGCGGAACGCGGTAGCGCGTCTTCTCGATGACGACGCCGATCGCGTTCTGCAACAGCTCTTCGGCATCGGCGATCGGGATGTCGTATTCGAATTCGTCACGGGTGATGGCGCTGCGGCCGATCTTGATCGTCAGTTTCGCCTTCCTGCCGTCGAGGATGCGCACCCGCACGGAGCGGTCGTCCATCGAGGCAATATAACCCTGCCTGAGGACAGACTTCGTCTCGACGGCGGAACGCCATCCATCGCTGCGTACAAGAAACTTCCGCTCGATCTCTTTCGCCATACCGGTGAACCTTTTGTGACGATTGCGGCACGGTAGCCCAATTTCCACGCATTTCATACCCTTCTTGGCATGCGGTCCGGTTTTATCTCGACAAGGTTCCGCGGGGGCGTTATTCGGGGTCCGAATTCAATCGTTTCAAGGAGGTCGCGCGACCATGGGCGAGAAAACAGAGAAGCTCCTTTCCATCCTGAAACTCCAGCCTGTCGTTCCGGTCTTGATCGTCGACGATGCGAAGACGGCGGTGCCGCTGGCCCGTGCGCTCGTCGCGGGCGGCCTGAAGGCGATCGAGATCACCATGCGCACGCCGGCGGCGCTCGAGGCCGTGCGCGCTGTCGCCGCAGAGGTCGAGGGGGCCGAAGTCGGCGCCGGCACTATCCTCAATGTCGCCCATTGGGAAGCCGCCGTCGAGGCCGGTTCGAAGTTCATCGTCAGCCCGGGCACGACGCAGGAGCTGCTCGATGCCGCCGCCGATTCCGACGTGCCGCTGCTTCCGGGCGCTGCGACCGCTAGCGAAGTCATGGCGCTGCGCGAAGAAGGCTATCAGGTGCTGAAATTCTTCCCGGCCGAGCAGGCTGGCGGCGCCGCCTATCTCAAGGCGCTGTCCTCGCCGCTTGCCGGCACGCTGTTTTGCCCGACCGGCGGTATTTCGCTGAAGAATGCCAATGATTATCTCTCGCTGCCGAACGTCATTTGCGTCGGCGGCTCGTGGGTGGCGCCAAAGGAACTGGTCGCGGCCGGCGACTGGGCCGGCATTACCAAGCTCGCGGCAGAGGCGGCGGCGCTGAAGGCCTGAGTTTCGGCAAGGGCGGGTGAGCCTCACGGCTCAATCCCGCTTCCCAAGTTTGTATTTCAGCCGTCGCAAACCTATGTTCTCCTCCAGCTTCAACAGGGAGATGACGAGGAATGTTCGACGCAAAAAAGCTTCTCGACCAGTTCTTGGGTTCGCAGGTGCCGGGTCTCGGCGGCTCGGTCCGCGACAGGGCGGGTGATGCCGTTCAGACGGCCAGGAACAATCCGATGAAGACCGGCGCCATTGCTGCCGCGCTCCTCGGCACCAAGACCGGCCGCAGTATTGCCGGCAATGCACTGGCGATCGGCGGTCTTGCCGCGATTGCCGGCCTCGGTTACCAAGCCTACAAGAATTATCAGGCCGGGCAGGCCCCCGCTGCCCCTTCCGATGCACCGTCGGCCAACAATCCGGTGCTCCTGCCGCCGCCCGCCGAATCCGGTTTCGGGCCGACGTCGCCTGCCGGCAGCAATGAGTTCGCCCTGGTGCTGATCCGCGCGATGATTGCCGCCGCCAAGGCCGACGGCCATATCGACGATGCCGAACGCGCCCTCATCATGGAGAAGGTCAAGGCCGCCGATGTCAGCGGCGAGGCTGCGGCCTTCATCGAGCATGAACTCGCCTCGCCGACGGATATCGATGCGCTCGTGGCCGCCGCGGTGACGGAAGAACAGCGCGTCGAGCTCTACACCGCCTCGCGGCTCACCATCGAGCCGGATTCACGCGCCGAGCGCGGTTATCTCGACCTGCTCGCAGGCCGCCTCGGCCTCGCCGACCAGCTGGTCGACCATATCGAGGCGACGGTGTCGTCCGCCAAGGTGACCTTGTCGCAGTGACATCTAGGCCGGTTGCCTTTGTCGGGCGGCTGGCCTATCCACTCTTCCGAAAAGGGGAGTGAAGATGCGCGATCTTGCAAATTTCAAGGGCTGCCCGGCGCCGAAGCCGGTGACGCTGAAGGGCCGTTTCGTCACGGTAGAACCCTATCGGCGCGCGGAACATCTCGAGGTGCTGTGGGACGGGCTCGGCGGCATGGGCATCAACCCGCTGCTTCTCTATTTTGCCCAGGACGATTTCTCCGATATCGACGATTTCGCCAACTGGCTGGAAACCGTCAATACCAAGTCCGGCTGGCTGACCCATATCTTCCGCGACAACGCCACCGGCAAGATTGTCGGCATGGCGAACTATATGCGCGCCGACCCGGCGAACGGCGTCGTCGAGATCGGCGGGGTGGCGCACGGGGCCGAGATGAAGCGTTCGCCGCTGTCGACCGAGGCGCATTATCTGATGGCCAAGCACGTCTTCGAGGAGCTCGGCTACCGCCGCTACGAATGGAAATGCGACAATAAGAACGAGGCGAGCAAGACGACGGCGGCGCGTTACGGCTTCAGCTTCGAAGGGGTCTTCCGCCAGCACATGATCTCCAAGCATCGCAACCGCGACACCGCCTGGTTCTCGATGATCGATGCCGAATGGCCGGTGATCAACGATGCCTTCGAAGCATGGCTTTCCCCCGGGAATTTCGACGCCGAGGGCAACCAGATCCGCCGCCTGCAGGATATCCGCGCCGATCTCGAAAAGGAAAGGCTCGTATGAGCCCGGAAAGCCGCTCGCAGGCGACCGCCGCCGGCATCATCCTGCTTAGCGCTGCCCTCGTCATCTATTTCCTGCCGACCATCGTGCTCTGGATCGGCAATTTCTCGCCGACGTTGGCGATCGTCGTCGGCGTCTGCCTGATCATGGCGTTTTTCGCTGTCTTCTGGTTGCGGGCGCGTTACCAGCGCAGCCGGGGAAAGTAGCCTATCCCTGCAGCGAGGCCCCAAGCAGCAGGGCGCCCATCAGCATGACGAGCACGGCGCCGAGGATTTCGATGGCATTGCCGACCCAGATCGAGGCGGGCGAGCCGCGTCCGGAGAGGCGGACGGCCGCGCTCTTGGCAGTGACGGCAAGTGTGGCAAGCAGGGAAACGGTAATCGCCGTGCCGAGCGACATGGCGACGACCGACAGCACGCCGCCGAGATAGAGCCCATTCAGCAGTGAGAAGGTCATGACCAGCAAGGCACCGGAACAGGGACGCAGACCGACGGCAACGATCGCCGACCAGGCCTCGCGGACGCTGAACTTATCGGCGCCGAGCAGGGCCGGGTCGGGCACATGGGCATTGCCGCAGGTCTCGCAGGCCATGCCGGGAACAAAGGTGTGGCCGGCTTCGACAGCCTGCGCCTTGCCGTTGAAGGCATAGGCCTGGCGTTCGGCTGCATTATCTTTCCAGTCGAGCATCATGCTGACCGGGCCGACAGGCGTCGCCATCAGCCGGCGCCGTGGCATATTGCCGGCTATCGAGCGCAGTTTTCGAAACAGCAGCCAGCCGCCGAACAGAATGACCATGACGAAGCTTGCGATCTCCATTGCGTGGGTCGCCTCCGTCAGCGTGATGCCGGTGCCGCGCAACACCAGCCAGGCGCCGCCGACCAGCGCCACCGCCATCACGCCCTGGACGAAGGCCGAAATGAAGGAAATCACCACGCCGCGCTTCAGCTCGACCTCGTTGGCGATCATGTAGGAGGAGATGACCGCCTTGCCGTGGCCTGGGCCGGCGGCATGGAAGACGCCGTAGGCGAAGGACAGGCCGATCAGCGATGCCAGCTGCCACGGGTCTTGGCGCATCGCCTTCAAGGCGCCGGTCAACGCCCGATAGAAGGCCTGCTGCTCATAGTTCACATAGAGCAAAAGCGGTGCGAACGGCCCGCCGGTCGGCTGGAAGCTCGGCTCCGCCGTGCCGATACCGAGCGGAGATTGCGCATGGGCCAGACTTGCCGCCGCCAGGAGCGCAAGGACGACAGCGGAAAAAATGAGGGGCAGGCGTTTTGTCAGCATGTGACCTCCAGCCGGGTGGCGAAGAGTTTGGACATGTTGGTGCCGGTGGGATCGTTAAAGAAGGCGTCCGTCAGCGACTGTTTGTTTTCCGATATCACCTGGTCGGCATCGGGCCGCACCACCTGATGTTTGCAGGCCTTGAAGCCGTCTCCGACGATCGCAAGCTCACCGTCCGTGGGAAAGTCGATCGAGGTATAGAGCGTCGGGTCATAGACGCCGAAGCTGAGCCTGCCCTTGAGTGGCATCTTCTCCACCGGCTTCACCGCAAAGAACATCAGCAGTTGACCTTCCTTGTAGTCGACATGGATGATGTCAGGCTTCTGGACGGTGATGTTCTTCCCGTTGATCGTCAGGTTCATGTAGTAATCGTAGTCGGCAAGCGACTGCTTCACCGTCTTTCCGACCTCCGCGAGCTCGTTCGGCTCCAGCTTCAGGTCGGTGTTCTTGTCGAAATCCATGACGACGGAGGACGAAAAGACCTCGTCGAAGCGCCAGACATTGCGCAGCTCCTCGACACTGCCGTCCTTGCCGGCCACGACTTCGAGGCGCGCTTCCACGAAGATGTGCGGATGGGCAAAGGCGGCGGCCGGCGCCAGCGAAAGAAGCGCCGCCATCAGTATCGTTGAATGTTTCATCTATTCCGCTGCTCTGTTCGGTGACCCTGACTTCTTGCCAGAAATTGGGACGGAATTGGGACGGGCTTCACTGGCGGATCCCCGATCGTCGCCGTCCGATCGTCTGAGCCATGTGGATCAACATGGAACCTGTTGTCGCATCATGGGTGCTTCTTGAACCAGTTGTGCAGGTAATCGACGAAAATCCTCACCTTGGCCGGCAGGTAGCGCCGGTGCGGGTAGACGGCATAGATGCCGCGGTCGGTGGGAATGTAATCGTTGAATAGGGTCACCAGCTCGCCGCTCTCGATTGGCTTGCGGGCGATGAAATCCGGGATGAAGGCTACGCCGATGCCGGCCAGTGCTGCGCGTAATGTCGCATGCGGGCTGTTCACCTCTATCGGTCCGGAAACGGCGACGGCGAACGAGGTGTTGTCAGGATTGTGGAAGCGGATGCTCGCCTGGGTGCGCGCATTGGTATCGACGATGAAGGGGACGTTGGAAAGGGCCGTCGGGTGATCGAGATCGGGATAGCGCTCGAGAAATTCAGGGGTGGCGCAGATATGGATGCGGAAATCCGAGATCTTGCGGGCGATCATGCCGGAATCCTCGAGCTTGGTGATGCGGATCGCCACGTCGAAGCCTTCCTCGATCAGATCGACGAACCGGTCGTCGGCGGCGATCTCCAGCGAAAGGTCCGGGTTCTCCTTGGCGAAATCGATCAGCGACTGGCCGACATCGGCATCGACGAAGGTGCGGGGCACCGAGATGCGCAGCCGTCCCTTGAGCTGCGCATTGTTCTCACGCACGAGATCGGCGAGGTTGTCGATCTCCTTCAGGATATCGGAGGCGGTGCGGTAATAGGTATGGCCGGCCTCGGTCATCGAGAACTGACGGGTGGTGCGGTTGAGCAGCAGCGCACCGAGCTCGTCCTCCAACTCGCGCACATATTTGGAGAGCAGCGCCTTGGAGCGACCGGTGCGCCGTGCCGCGGCGGAGAAGCCTTCAGCCTCGACGACATCGATGAAGGCGCGTATGCGGGTCAAGGTATCCATGGCACCCCTCAGGCTGTTTCGGAATGTTGAACAAATTGGCTCGTCTTGTTCAATAATTTTTTTAGCCCCAAGATCAAAAAATCGCTTGATTATGAAGGCGAATATTCTTATTTCCCACTCAGCCCAAAGTCGCACGTGCCCATGGGTGTCCGCCGAACCCTCGAATTGGTGAGGAAATCGGTAAGGTACCTGGAATTAACCCCTCCAGTCGCTATTCCGGCCAACCGGAAAATGCGAGGACGCCTGAAGCAACGACGGTGCGGGCCTTTTTGTTCTCTCCCTGCTTTCCATCAGCGGGGGTTACTGAAGAGGCACACCATCATTGCCGGAAGTGCGGTTGGGATTCTCCCTCCAATCCATGGCAGACAAAGCCGAACTTACACCGCATCGCGGCGTTGGTTCACTATCTGCGCATCGAGCGCTTGCTATGGTTCCGGGGTCTCCACCGGCTGGTTCCAATGCGAGCTATCGTATGCCCTTTGTCCTCCGGTTCATGCCGGAGCTCTGGAATTGGAAGAGGGAATCGATATGACCACCCAGCGCATCCGCGACTTTCTCGCAACCCGACGTCCCGATGGTCCCTGCCTCGTGGTTGACCTCGACGTCGTTCGCGACAATTTCCACGCCTTCCGTCACGCCATGCCGGACAGCGCCATCTATTACGCCGTCAAGGCCAACCCGGCTCCCGAAGTGCTGAAGCTGCTTGCAGGCCTCGGCTCCAATTTCGATTGCGCATCCGTTGCCGAAATCGAAATGGCGCTCGAAGCCGGTGCGACCGCCGCCCGCATCTCCTATGGCAACACGATCAAGAAGGAACGTGACGTTGCCCGCGCGCATGCGCTCGGCGTCAGCCTCTTTGCCGTCGATAGCCACGAGGAAGTCGAGAAGATTTCGCGCGCCGCTCCCGGCGCCCGTGTCTTCTGCCGCGTGCTCACGGATGGCGAAGGCGCCGAATGGCCGCTGTCGCGCAAGTTCGGCTGCGTTCCGCAGATGGCTGTCGACGTTCTCGTCTACGCCCATCAGCTTGGCCTGCAGTCCTATGGCGTATCGTTCCATGTCGGTTCGCAGATGACCAAGGTCGATGCCTGGGATTCGGCGCTCGCCGATGCCAAGCGCGTCTTCGTATCGCTTGCCAAGCAGGGCATCCACCTGCAGATGGTCAACATGGGCGGCGGCTTCCCGACTAAGTACCTGCGTGACGTTCCGTCCGCAGAAGCTTACGGCAAGTCGATCTACCAGGCGCTGCGCACGCATTTCGGCAACCAGATCCCGCAGACGATCATCGAGCCGGGCCGCGGCATGGTCGGCAATGCCGGTGTCATCAAGGCGGAAGTCGTTCTGATTTCGAAGAAGTCGGACAATGACGATGCCCGCTGGGTCTTCCTCGACATCGGCAAGTTCGGCGGTCTCGCCGAGACGATGGATGAAGCCATCCGCTATCCGATCCGTACGGAACACGACGGCGACGAGATGGAGCCCTGTGTCATTGCCGGTCCGACCTGCGATTCGGCCGACGTGCTCTACGAGAAGAACCTCTATCCGCTGCCGATCTCCCTTTCGATCGGCGACGAGGTCCTGATCGAAGGCACCGGCGCCTATACGACGACCTATTCGGCGGTCGCTTTCAACGGTTTCGACCCGTTGAAGGCCTACGTCATCTAAGGTCGTTTCCGCCGGCCCCGTAACCAGCCGGGGCGGCAATTTCACAATTTTCCTTCATCGCCGCTGATAACGGTATTGGGTACGGGAGGCCAAGATGGCCGCTGTTCTTGATTCTGTCCGCGCATTCTTTGCGCCTACCACTTTCGTCATCGACGCCGAAAATCCCTCGGATGTCGTTGCGCGTGAAAATCTGCTCGACCGCGTCATGGGCCCGGGTCGCCGCAAGAAGTCGTCGGAGAAGATCCGCCGCAACCGCGTTCCGGCCGAGGGTCTTGCGCTCGTTGCGCGCGATCGCGACGGCCGTCTCATCGGTACGGTGCGGCTCTGGAGCATCGAGGCCGGCGTCAATGACGAAGGCACGCCGATCAATGCGCTGCTGCTCGGGCCGCTCGCTGTTGCCTCGCAGCATGGCGGCAAGGGCATTGGTGCGGCGCTGATGCGCGCGGCGATCCTCGAAGCGAAGAATCGCGGGCATGGGGCCGTCCTGCTCGTCGGCGATGCTGCCTATTACGAACGTTTCGGCTTCTTTGCCGAAAAGGCTCGCCATCTCGTCATGCCAGGTCCGTTCGAACGCTCGCGCTTTCTGGCGCTCGAGCTCACGGAAGGTTGGCTTGACGGCGCGGCCGGCATGATCGTCCCCTCGGGACGCATGCTGACCGGTGCGCCGGTTCGCCGCCCAGCCTAGCGCATCGGCCCGAAAAGACGCGCGGAGCCGTAAGGCTACGCCGACCGGCCGCCAGGTTGGGAATTTTTCCCCCGGCCGGTAAATATCCGCGCCGTTTGACTACCCAGGCTGGCGGGCCTGGTGTGGTTGCGGCGCGGATTGTCTTTCTGGCGGGTGAAGCGGCGCGGTCGTTAGCTCCCCCACGCACGCGGAAACACAATCGCGTGAGATGGGTCGTCGGCCCGCGAACATATCGCGGCGATATCCTATCTTGCGTCGCATGATCCGCCTTCTTTTTTCCCTGCTGCTTTTCTTCTGCCTGCCGCTTGCTGCAACGGGGCCGGCGACTGCCCAGAGCACAGCTTCCGGCGTCGGCGGGCTTGGTCCGCGTCTCGATCGCGCGGCGAGCGACCCCGCGATGAGACCTCTCAAGACGGTGATTGTCGCTCGCGACGGGCGCGTGCTCAGCGAACGTGGCTTCCATGGTCATTCGCCCTCGGAATCGACCAATATCAAATCCGCTTCGAAGTCGATCATTTCGGCGTTGATCGGTATCGCCATCAACAAAGGGCTGCTGACGGGGCCGGACCAGAAGATCGCGCCGATCCTGAAGGCCGATCTCCCTGTAATGCCAGACCCGCGCATCAACGACATCACCATCGGCAATCTTCTCTCTATGCAGGCTGGGCTCGATCGCATGTCGGGGGCGAACTACGGCCGCTGGGTCTCCTCGCGTAACTGGGTGCGCTTTGCGCTGTCGCAGCCTTTCGTCGATCAGCCCGGTGGCGAGATGCTCTATTCCACCGCATCCACGCATCTGCTTTCGGCCATTCTCACCAAGGTCGGCCGGCGGCCGACGCTGGTGTTGGCGCGCGAATGGCTGGGTCCTGTCGAAGGTTTCCGAATTGGCGCATGGGAGCGCGATCCGCAGGGCATCTATCTCGGCGGCAATCAGATGGCGATGAGCGCGCGGTCCCTGCTTGCCTTCGGCGAACTCTACCGCAACGGCGGCAAGACCGCCAACGGCCGCCAGATCGTCCCTGCCGACTGGATTGCCCAGTCGTGGCAGCAGCGCACCAACTCGCGTTTCTCTGGCGATGAATATGGCTATGGCTGGTTCACGCGGCAGATCGGCGGCGAGCAGGTGCATTTCGCCTGGGGATATGGCGGGCAGATGCTCTACATCGTGCCGTCGCTCGATCTCACCGTCGTCATGACCTCGGAAGAGAGCGGTCCGTCTGCCCGAAGCGGCTACAGGGACTTGCTGCACGGTCTGTTGGCGGACATCATCGGCTCGGTGCGTGCCGCCTGACGACAGGGCCGCGCGTCTTTCAGACGCGCCAAGGGTGCTGTAGGACTTTGAATTATGCAGCGGCGAAAAACGCCGATCGTTAAATTTTTAGCGAAGGCTCCAATCAAACCGCAAAACGCTTCCTGTAAGTTCCGCGAGAATTTCGGAAAAGCGCCATGCTGCTGGATCTCAGGACAATCTATTTCATTGTTGCCGTGAGCTGTTTCGTGCTGGGCATCCTCCAGCTTGCAGCCTATGCGACGGGTCGCTTCGAGAGATGGCCGCTGTGGTGGGGCTTGAGCAACCTTCTTGTCGGTGTCGGCTCGTTTCTCGTCGCGCTGCGCAATCTCGTTCCCTACTCGGTCTCGGTCGACGGCGGCAATATCGTCACCATCGCCGGCTACATGCTGATGTTCTTTGCCGTGCGCGTGTTTTCGGGACGAGCGCTCGACCAGCGCACTTTCTGGCTTGCCATCTTGCTCGTCAGCGTTCCTGTCGTCCTCATCGTCAGCGATCCATCGGCAGTCTCGGCCAGGCTCCTCTACGTCTCCGTCATCTGCTGCCTCTGCGATCTTGCCGTTGCAAGGGAGGCGATCAGCATTGTCCGGCGCGAGAGGCTTTATTCGGCAGCCTTGCTTGTCGGCCTCTACGCCTGCACTGCCGCGATCTTTGCGGTTCGCAGCATTCTCGCGGCGACCGGTGAGATCGGCGGGCCGGATCCCTTCGGCGGCAGTGCAATTCACAGCTGGATGGCGGTATCGGCGGTCGCCTTCATCATGCTGCGCAGCATGGCCATGGTGCTGATGGCCGCCGAGCGCAGCCGAAATCAGCTGACTGAGCTCGCTCACCACGATCCGCTGACCGGCGCGCTCAATCGCGGCGGCCTTGCCCAGCATCTGCCCGCCCTCGGCTCCCGGCCGGTATCGCTGCTGATCATCGATATCGACCATTTCAAGCAATTGAACGACAGGCATGGCCATGCCGCCGGTGACGACATCCTGCGGCTTTTCGCCAGTGTTTCGAGGGGCATCATGCGCTCGGACGATCTGCTTGCCCGTCAAGGTGGGGATGAATTCCTGGCGGTGCTGAAAAATACTTCCCGGGAGGAGGCGATGGCGATTGCCGAGCGCATCCGTCTCGGCTTCGCCGCTGCCGTCATGCAGCGGCCGGATCTGGCCGTCTTTCCAACGCTGAGCATCGGCGTTGCCGCGCGCGCGGAAAGCGGCGGAGATTTTGAACGGTTGATGCAGAAGGCCGATGAGGCGCTCTACCGTTCGAAGCGCGAAGGCCGCAACCGGGTCGAAGCCTTCGGGGAGAATCAGCAGGCCGCGTAGGAACGGGGCGACCCTAGATATTCTGGTCCATCGTCTCGGCCGGAATTTCGTCGGCGCGGTGGATGCGCACGACCGTTGCCGGCACGCCGGCAACCGTGCAATGCGTGGGAACCGATTTGAGCACGACGCTGCCGGCGGCGACTTTGCTGAAGTCGCCGATTTCGATATTGCCGAGGATCTTGGCGCCCGCGCCGATCATCACGCCGTGGCGGATCTTCGGGTGGCGGTCGCCGGTCTCCTTGCCGGTGCCGCCGAGCGTGACGTTCTGCAGGATAGACACTTCATCCTCGATGACAGCCGTTTCGCCGATGACGATGCCCGAACCGTGGTCGAGCATGATGGATGCGCCGATCCGTGCCGCCGGATGGATATCCGGGCCGAAGACCAGCGAAACGAGATTGGCGAGCCAACTGGCGATCTCCGGACGGCCGGCGATCCAGAGCGCATGGGCGATGCGATGCGTCTCAAGCGCATGAAAGCCCTTCAGATTGAGAAGCGCGTGCAGAAATGTCGTGCAGGCCGGATCGCGCTCGCGCACGGCGATGAGATCGGCCTCGACCTTCCGCATGATATCGTCATCAAGTGTGGACAGGATGAGATCGAACAGATCACCCGTTTCCACCTGCGCTACGGAGAGCCGCGCCGCCAGCACGCGGGCGATGATCTCATCGTTGTTGGCAGTGTCCGTTACCTGAGCGGCAAGCAGCTGCCGCAATATCGGCTCGCGCGCGGCGAACTCGGCCGCCTCGGCGCGGATCACAGTCCAGACGGATGCGTCGGCCAAAGGCTGCGGCTGTTGCCCGGCTAAACCGAGGCGGGTCGATTTCGACATTTCCGTTTCCTCTGTCAGCCACGGCAGCGCAAAGCGCTTCCTGCTCGTGGTTCACGTTTCGCCCGGGCACGGCGTTTGGCAAGCCCCGATATCCTACGGACTTGAGTCCGATAGCGTATTCTAACCACCGGATGGCTGCGGGCGAGGAGTCAGCTCCGGAAGCCGGCGCCAATGATGGAGCACATCAGGCTCCCGCTCTTCGTTGTCGGCGCCATCGGTCTCCTTTTCAGCGGTAAAACCATGCCGTTCGTAGAAAGCACGAGCGCCTGCATTACGCTTAAACGTCCAGAGCCTCATCTCGTTCATCTCCTCCTTGGCGCAGCCGAGGAGTGAAGAGCCGATGCCCATGCCCTGGAAACCGGGGAGAACGTAAAGCTGCTCTACCCAGTTGTCGCCATAGGCGATGACACCGACGAGCCGGTTGCCCATGGCAGCGCCGAGGATGGAGCAATTCGGCAGCAGATGCATGCGCCAATACTGCTCTTCCTCCTCGGGCGTATGCACATCCGGCAGCCAGGGCAGCCGCTGCCACAGGGAAGCACGTCTGATTGCGGCCGCGGCTTGCATGTGATCGGCGGTGAGCGCCATGATTTCGGGTTCCGTCAGGGCGTCGTCCATTACCGGCAACGGGCCTCAAGCCGAAATATCGATGACACCACAATCGCCAGCTTCCGAGCCGAAGGCGAGCAACTTGCCGTTTTTGCTCCAGCTCATCGCTGTGATCGCACCCTTGCCGGGCCGGCGCAGCAGGGCTTCCTTGCTGTCGGCGATGCGCACGGCCAGGATCATGCCGTCGATGAAGCCGATGGCGAGGATGTCCTCGAGCGGATGGAATTTCACCGCGGTTGCCATGATATTTGCGCGGGTGCCGAGCTCCAGCGGCGCCTTGCCCATCGGCCCGTCCTTGCCCTGGAAGGGCCAGACGATTGCCGCAGGCGCGCCCGAAGACGCGAGCCACTTGCCCTTGACCGACCAGGAGAGCGATTTCACCTTGGAAGGGTAGCCGGTCATGCGCATGTGGCGGGCTTCGGTGCCGGGCTTGATGTCGAGCTTCCAGCCGTGCAATGCGTTTTCCTGCATCGAGGTGACGAGGAAATTACCATCAGGCGAGAAGGTGACGCCGGTATGCGCACCCTTCCATTCAAGATCGATCGGCTTGGCATTCATGCCGATCCAGTGCAGCGACACACCGTTGTAGCGCGCCGCGGCGATGCGCAGGCCTTTCGGTGCAAAGGCAAGACCTTCGACGGTGCGCTCTTCGGGGAATTCCTTGGTCGTGCCGTCGGCAAGGCGCACGAGCGAACTCTTGCCGTAGGAATAGGCAACGGCGCCCTGCGGGCCGGCTGCCACCTGCGAAATCCACTTGCGCGGCGCGGTCGCGATTTCGCTGACGCTGCCGTCGGCGGCAATGCGCAGCACCTTGCCGTCCTCGCCGCCCGAAATCAGGCTCTCGCTGTAGGGATCGCGGATGGCGGTGAGCATGCCCTGGTGGGCTTCAGAAACCCTGTCGCCGCCGTCCAGCCGGTGGAATGTACCGTTTGCGCTTGCGAAGAAGGGAACATCACCTAAAAATTCGACGGCCAGAACGTGGCCGTCGAGATCAAGCGGTGCAACTGTCGGCATCAGGCGGCTGCCTCGCAGGCCTTGAAGGAGGATTCGAGCTTCTCGCGGTCGAGTTCGCGGCCGATGAAGACGAGACGGCTCTCGTGCTTTTCGCCTTCCTTCCACGGCCGCTGGTGATCACCCTCAATGATCATATGCACACCCTGAACGACGTAACGCTCGGGATCGTCCTTGAAGGCGATAATGCCCTTGAGACGCAGAATATTCGGCCCCTGCGTCTGGGTGATCTTCTGGATCCAGGGGAAGAAACGCTCCGGGTTCATCTGACCGCCGCGCAGCGACACCGACTGCACCGTCACATCGTGGATCGCCGACATCGCGCCATGGTTATGGGCGCCATGGTTATGGGCGCCATGGTGATGATGGTCGTGGCCGTGATGGTCGTGATCGCAATCGGGGCCGCAGACGTGGTCGTCATGGCCGTGCTCCAGGAAATGCGGATCGTTTTCGAGCGCGCGCTCCAGGTTGAAGGCGCCCTGATCGAGCACGCGGGCGAGGTCGACGCCAGAGCGGCTGGTCTTGTAGACGCGGGCGGCCGGGTTGATGGCGCGGACGATATCCTCGATCACATCAAGTTCTTCCGAGGTCACCAGGTCGGTCTTGTTGATGATGACGACGTCGGCGAAGGCGATCTGGTCTTCGGCCTCGCGGCTGTCCTTCAGGCGCAGCGGCAGGTGCTTGGCATCGACAAGGGCGACGACGGCGTCGAGCTCGGTCTTGGCGCGCACATCGTCATCCATGAAGAAGGTCTGGGCGACCGGCACCGGATCGGCAAGGCCGGTCGTCTCGACGATGATGCCGTCGAAGCGGCCGGGGCGGCGCATCAGGCCTTCGACAACGCGGATCAGGTCGCCGCGCACCGTGCAACAGACGCAGCCATTGTTCATCTCGTAGATTTCCTCGTCCGACTCGACGATCAGGTCGTTGTCGATGCCGATTTCGCCGAATTCATTGACGATGACCGCATATTTCTTGCCGTGATTTTCGGAGAGGATGCGGTTGAGCAGCGTCGTCTTGCCGGCGCCGAGATAACCGGTGAGCACGGTAACGGGAATGGGCTTATGGGTGGAGATCGCGTCGGTCATGAGAACCTCTAGGATTAGGCGTGCGGCCGAGCGGCTTGGGATCGGCTGCTTGAACGGTTGGTCTCATATAATGGCTTGAGCGTGGCAGTTCAAAGGGTTTTATAATGTTATAAGATCACATCATCTGGCCGGTGCAGATGACCCATATTCACCTGAGTTGCGCCACATCGAATGCATCGACATCGCTCAGCAATTCCACCAGTCCTTTTACCGCATGGGCAATCAGCGCCTCGCCTTTCTTTGCCGTCGCAGCTGCGGCATTGCCCGCCACGCCTTCGGCATTGAGGTCCGACATCTTCCAGCCGAAGGCGTGCGGCCCGTAGGCGCGCAGATGTTTGAAGCGCTCGGCAAATTCCGTCTGTCGCGAAGAAAAGTCCGCCGCCTTCGCCATATCCACCTTGTCGGGATGAAGCGCCAGCATCACCGAGGTCTCGATATCGCCGCCGTGGATGCCGATCGCCTTTTCCTCCGGCGTGATCACGCCATCCGGCACGCCGAAACGGGTCCAGCTCGTCGCCACCGCCAGCATGGCAAAGCGGACCCGCGCCTCGGTTGCGACGATTGATATGACGGAAGAATTGCCGCCATGGGCGTTCAGCATCACGAATTTGCGGATGCCCTGCTTTGCAAGCCCCTCGGCGATGCCGAGCCAGCGGTTTACCGCTTCGTCGAAGGCAAGCATCTTCGTTCCTTCAACATCCATATGCTCTATGGAATAGCCGACAGATTCGGCGGGCAGGAAGGTGACCGGCAGGCCGGCGGGCAAGGCCATCTTCAATCGCCCGGCGATGCCTTCGGCAATCAGGGTGTCGGTTTCGAAGGGCAGGTGAGGGCCGTGCTGCTCATGGGCGCCAAGCGGCAACACGGCGATCAGATGGCGCCCGTCAGGCGCAAAGGCCGGGTTGCTGACCTCGAAGCGCGGCGAAGGTGTCATCATCCGGTCGTTGCCTCTTGTTTATGACGAGATCCTGAGCAATGTCATATCGCAGCGGCGTCGGGGCTTAAAGATCAAAGGGATGGCTATGGGAAAGAAGCACAAGGACGGCAAAAAGAACAAGTCCAAGAAGAAGGACCAGACCGAGTATACGCTCGTCGATCTCTCTCCGGCGCTCACCCAGGCGGCGCGTTCCATGCGGACGGTGCTCTCGCGTAACCTGCTCGAAAGCGGTCTCTATGCCGGCCAGGACGGCGTCATTCTCTCGCTTGCCGAGAGCGACGGCATGACGGCAGGCGGTCTTGCCCAGAAGCTCGGCGTCAAAGCGCCGACGATGACGCGCACCATCGGCCGCATGGAGGCGCAGGGCTTTCTCGAGCGCAAGCCCGATGCGGAAGATGCGCGCCTCACCAAGGTCTATCTCACCGAACTCGGCCGCGGCAGCGTTCAGGGGATCGAGATGGCGGCCTCGGCCTGCGACAGGCTGGCGACGCAGGAGTTCTCCGAGAAGGAAATTCGCAATCTCGTCCGCTTGCTGAAGGCGATCGATGCCAATCTGCAGGCCGAAGCCATTCATATCGAAGAACCGGACGAAGACTGAAATTTCCCCGAAAGACGAATTGCTTCCATCGATTAAATCTTTTAATTAAACATTTTAAGGGCCGCGCCGGTTTGACGGCGGGGTCTTGGCTGTCTTACGTGCTGCCTGGAGGAGGACACGTGGTCCAGAAGATCAAGCTTTCGACAATCGCCGAAACGCTCGGCATTTCAACGGCGACCGTATCGCTTGCCTTACGCGACAGTCCGCTCGTCGCCGGCAATACCCGGGAGAAGATCAAGGAACAGGCGCGCGCGCTCGGTTATATCTACAATCGCCGTGCCGCCAGCCTTCGGACTTCCCGCTCCGGCATCATCGGCGTCGTCGTGCACGACATCATGAACCCCTTCTACGGGGAGATCCTGAAGGCGATCGAAAGCGAGCTCGATCGTAGCCGCCACACCTTCATTCTTTCCAATCATTACGACAATGTCGAAAAGCAGCGCACCTTTATCGAGACGCTGCTGCAGCTCGGCGGCGACGGCGTCATCATGTCGCCGGCGATCGGTACGCCGCCGGAGGACGTGCAACTGGCGGAAGACAACGGCATGCCGGCGATTCTGGTCGCCCGCTCGATGGAAGGGCAGGACCTGCCGACCTATCGCGGCGACGACAGCTACGGTATCTCGCTTGCCACCAACCACCTGATCGGCCTCGGTCATCGCTCGATCGCCATGATCGGCGGCACGGACCAGACATCCACCGGCCGCGATCGCTACCAGGGCTATGTCAATTCGCTCCGCAAGGCCGGCATCGAGGTCGATCCGAACCTGCGCATTCCCGGTCCGCGCTCGAAACAGGGCGGTTTCGAGGCTGCAGTGCATTTCCTTTCGCTGCCGCAGAAGCCGACCGCAGCCGTCTGCTGGAACGATCTCGTGGCGATCGGCCTGATGAACGGCATTGCGCGCGCCGGCCTGGTGCCGGGACGCGATATTTCCGTCACCGGCTACGACGATCTCGAGGAGGCCTCGATCGCTACGCCTGCGCTAACGACGGTCTGGAACGGTCAGGCCGAGGTCGGGCGCCTGGCCGCCCGGGCGCTGCTCGATCGCCTTGCCGGCAGCCATGAGCCTGACGGCATGCATCTGATCAAGCCGGAAATGCGCATTCGCCAGTCCACCAGTCCCCATCGGCCGCGCGCCTGAACCAAGACCATCATCCAAGAGGAAAAGCCATGTCCCGCATCGCCATTCTCGTTCCTGGGAAGATACACGAGCGTGTTCTCGGCAGGCTGAAGGATCGTTTTGAGATTATCGCCGTCCCGCGCGAGGAGACGCTTGCGCTTGACGGCGAGATTGCCGGCCGCATCCGCGGCGTCGCCGTATCCGGTTCCTTCCCGGGCGCCTGGATGGACCAGCTGCCGCATGCCGAAGTGATCGCCAATTTCGGTGTCGGTTATGATGGCGTCGATGTGAAACATGCCGCCGAAAAAGGCATTGTCGTCACCAATACGCCTGATGTGCTGAACGATGAGGTCGCCGATACGGCGATCGGCCTGCTGCTGAACACGGTCCGCGAGTTGCCGCGGGCCGAAGCCTGGCTGCGCGCCGGCAACTGGAAGCCGGGCACGGCCTATCCGCTGTCGCGCTTCTCGCTGAAGGGCCGGCATGTCGGGCTTTATGGCCTTGGTCGCATTGGCCTCGAAATTGCCAAGCGGCTGGAGCCGTTCAAGGTGAAGATCAGTTATCACACACGTTCGCGCCATGCCGATGTGTCCTACGATTATTACCCGACGCTGAAGGGGCTGGCGAATGCTGTGGATACGCTGATCGCTATCGTTCCGAAGACGCCGCAGACGCATAAGACGATCGGTGCCGATATTCTGGCAGCACTCGGCCCTGACGGCATTCTCGTCAATGTCGGCCGCGGCTGGACGGTGGACGAGGAGGCGCTGAGTGCCGCGCTTGCTTCCGGGGCGCTCGGGGCTGCCGGTCTCGATGTCTTCTATGAAGAGCCGACCGTGCCGGCCGACCTGCTGGAACCGACCAATGCCGTGCTGCTACCGCACGTCGCCTCCGCGTCCGTGCCGACACGCAATGCAATGGCCGATCTCGTCGCCGACAACCTCATTGCCTGGTTCGAGAAGGGTGCGGCGCTGACGCCGGTGCCGGAGACGCCGCAGAAGGCTTAGGCGTAGCTGGCTCTGCGGACGATGCTTGCCGAGTAACAGACATAGCGCTTCGCGGGCGCCTGGAGGAGTCAGGCAATCGCCTGCGCGGGGATCATCGGCAGCTTGGCCGCGGCATAGCTGCGGACGGCGTCGCCGAAAGCGGCGAATAGCTGGTTCGAAGACTTGTCGGTTTCAGCCCAATATTCCGGATGCCATTGCACGCCGACGGCAAAGGCCTTGGCGTCGATGACGGAAACGGCCTCCACCGTGCCGTCTTCGGCGATCGCTTCCACCTGCAGGCGTGGGGCGGTCCTGGCGATTGCCTGGCGATGCAGGGAATTCACGCGGATCTCGCCCGGACCAAGAATGCCTGCGATGCAGGAGCCTTCCTTGACGTGGACGGTCTGGCGAATGGCGTACATGCCGTCCCGGTCGACGCCTTCCGGCCGGCGGTGGTCCCAGATGCCGGGTTGCTCCTGGATCTCGCTTGCCAGCGAGCCGCCGAGGGCGACATTCAGCTCCTGGATGCCGCGGCAGATGGCAAGCAGCGGGACGGCGCGGTCGATGGCGCGGCGGATGAGCGGCAGGCTGGTGGCGTCGCGGGCGGGGTCGAACGGGCCGTGCTCGTCATTCGCCTCGGTACCGTAGAGCGAGGGATGAACATTGCTGGCCGAGCCGGACACCAGCAGACCGTCGACGCGGTCGAGGATCGCATCGGTATCGTAGCCTTCCTCGAAGGCGGGGATCACGAAGGCCATGACGCCGGCGGCATTCAATGCGGCACGCAGATATTGATGCTGCACGGCATGCCAGGTTGCGCCGTCGAAGCTGCGGATATCGGCAGGAATGGCAACGATCGGTTTCGTCATATCAGCCCAGGTGAAATCTTTGTGCTTGCCGTTTTTGCCGCCAGAACGGCAGTGAAGTCAACGCTTGGCTGCGTGAGATGGCAGAATTCCTGCGAAAGCGGTGCCGAATCTCCCCGATTGCCGCTAAGCTGCTGATTTTGATAGGCGCCTACGGGCGACCTTATTGCTGTCCTGATGCCAAAGGCTAATAGACTAAAGCTTGAATCGCGGCCCTCGCCATGCTTAGGTTTGCCTTTGATGCGGGTAGGGGTGAAGGCCGCCGCACAGTACCATCTATACGGGAGGTTTTTGATGGATCGTCGTTCGTTTTTCAAGAAGGCGGGAACCGCCGGCGCCGGTGCGGTTGCCGCAACGGCATTGGCAGCGCCTGCGATCGCGCAGGAGAATCCGAAGATCGCGTGGCGCATGACGTCGTCGTTTCCGAAGAGCTTGGATACGATCTATGGCGGAGCTGAGGATATCGCCAAGCATGTTGCCGCCGCGACGGACGGCAATTTCACGATCCAGCCCTTTGCGGCCGGTGAAATCGTGCCCGGCCTGCAGGCTGTCGATGCGGTTGCCGCCGGTACGGTCGAGGCAGCCCATACCACCTCCTATTATTTCGTTGGCAAGGACCCGACCTACGCCATTGGAACGGCCATCCCGTTCGGATTGAACAGCCGCCTGACCAATGCCTGGTACTATGAAGGCAACGGCAACAAGCTGATGAATGAATTTTATGCCACCCAGGGCATGTATGCGCTGCCGGCCGGCAATACCGGTGCGCAGATGGGGGGCTGGTTCCGCAAGGAAATCAATACGCTCGATGACCTCAAGGGCGTCAAGATGCGCATTGCCGGCCTTGCCGGCCGCGTGATGGAGAAGGTCGGCGTCATCCCGCAGCAGATCGCCGGCGGCGATATCTACCCGGCGCTGGAAAAAGGTACGATCGATGCGGCGGAATTCGTCGGCCCCTATGACGACCTGAAGCTCGGCTTCCACAAGGTGGCGAAGTACTACTACTATCCGGGCTGGTGGGAAGGTGGCCCGACGGTGCATGGGTTCTTCAATCTCGAAAAGTGGAGCAGCCTGCCGAAGCATTATCAGGCGGCGCTGACCGACGCCTGCGCCTTTGCCAACACCAACATGCTGGCGAAATACGACACGAAGAACCCGACCGCGCTGAAGCAACTCGTCGCCGAAGGCGCGACGTTGCGCCCGTTCAGCCAGGAGATCATGGAAGCCTGTTTCCAGGCAGCGACAGGCATCTACAGCGAAATCTCGGGCACGAACCAATATTTCAAGAAGATTTACGACGACCAGACCGCCTTCAAGCGGGACGCATATCTCTGGATGCAGCTGTCGGAATACACCTTCGATACGTTCATGATGATCCAGCAGCGGGCCGGAAAGCTTTAAGCTCTCCGCCGTCGACGCTTCAGACGAGCGCAATAACAAAACCCCGGATCTCCATCCGGGGTTTTGCTTTTTGCTGGACTAAACATCTATTTGGCCGGTGGCGGCGGTGCTCCCGGCAGGCCGTTTAGCGGTGGCAGGGTCAGGCCTGGGATCTGCGGCGAGCCATTGCCGCCGCCGCCCAGTGGCGGCAGGCCGAGCTGGCCGCCGAAGCCCGGGACTTCGATCTTGATCGAGTTCGGGTCAACCTTCGGGCCGTGATCCAGCCAATAGGTGACCGATTGCGGCCAGAAGATCACGATCGCCACCAGGATCAGTTGCATACCGACCCAGGGGAGAGCCCCCATGTAAATATCCGAGGTCTTGACGTCCTTGCTGGCGATCGAGCGCAGGTAGAAGAGTGCGAAGCCGAAGGGCGGATGCATGAAGCTCGTCTGCATGTTGACGCAGATCAGCACGCCGAACCAGATCAGGTCGATGCCGAGACTGGAGGCGACGGGTGCGAGCATCGGGATGACGATGAAGGCGATCTCGAAGAAATCGAGGAAGAAGGCGAGCACGAAGATGAAGATGTTGACGAAGATCAGGAAACCGACCGGCCCGCCGGGAATGCCCGACAGCATGTGCTCGATCCAGCGCGAGCCGTCCATGCCCTGGAAGACCAGGCTGAAACAGGTGGAGCCGATCAGGATCATCACCACCATCGATGTAATGTGCGTGGTCGATGCCATAGCCTCGCGGATCAGCGGCCAGGTAAGGCGGCGATTCATGGCCGCCAGCGCCATGGCGCCGACGACGCCGAGCGCGCCTGCTTCCGTCGGCGTTGCGAGGCCCATGAAGATCGTGCCGAGCACCAGGAAGATCAGCACGATCGAGGGGACCATGCCCATCAGCACCTTCATCAGCAGCGCCCAGTTGAAATCGCCGCGCACCTCTTTCGGCAGCGGCGGCATCGATTTCGGCCGGATAATCGACATCACCAGGATGAAGAGCACGAAGATCGTCACCTGCAGGATCGAGGGGCCGATCGCGCCAAGATACATGTCGCCGACCGACCTGCCGAGCTGATCGGCGAGGACGACGAGCACGAGCGAAGGCGGGATGACCTGGGTGATCGTGCCCGAGGCGGCTATGACGCCGGTGGCAAGGCGCGGATTGTAGCCGTAGCGCAGCATGATCGGCAGCGAAATCACCCCCATGGTGATCACGGAGGCGGCCACCGTGCCGGTGATCGCGCCGAGTACGGCGCCGACGAGGATCACGGCATAGGCGAGGCCCCCGGGTATGCCGCCGAAGAGCTTGCCGGTGCCCTCGAGCAGGTCCTCGGCCAGCCCGCAGCGCTCCAGCACCGCGCCCATGAAGGTGAAGAAGGGGATGGCGAGCAGGAGGTCATTGGAAAGGATGCCGAAGAAGCGCGGCGGCAGCGCTTGTAACCAGACCGCGCCGAAATGGCCGGTGACGATGCCGATAATGCCGAAGAACAGGCCGACGGCGGCAAGCGAAAAGGCGACCGGAAATCCGTAGAGCATGAAGATGACCATGCCCAGGAACATGGCCGGCGGGATGATGCCGAAATCAAACAAATCCGTGTCTCCCAGCCCGCCTTACTGCAGCGGCTTTTCGTATTTCGTGTCGATGCTGATGTGGCCGGTGAGCGCTGCGATCCGCTTGACCAGTTCCGAGAGACCCTGAAGCGACAGCAGCGCGAAGCCGGCGACCAGGATCAGCTTGACGGGCCAGCGGATCAGCCCGCCGGCATTGCCCGATATTTCCCCTTGCCGGTAGGACAGTGCGAAGAAGGGCCAGCAGACCCAGGTGAGGAAGACGCAGACGGGAATGAGGAAGAGAATGAGGCCGACGATGTCGATCCAGATCTTCGCCCTGTCGGAAACCGAACCATAGATCAGATCAACACGGACATGCTCATTGTTGCGCAGCGCATGCGAGGCGCCGAGCATGACGACGAAGGCGAAGAGATACCACTGGATCTCCAGCCAGCCGTTCGAACTGTAGTTGAAGGCATAACGGACGATGGCGTTACCGGCGCTGATCAGACAGCAGAACAGCACCATATATTCGGAAAGTTTGCCCATGAACTGACTGATCGAATCGATCAGCCGGCTTGCGGCCAGAAGTACCGACATTCGCCTCCCCTTATTCTTGTCCCGCCGGTTTTCCGGCAGCTTTTCCCTCTTGCAATCGATGTAGACCACAGCCTTCGAAATTGGAAGGATAAATGCCTCGCGTTGGAGTATAGTCTTAGACGCATCGGCCCCGCCGTAGGGTCGTCAAATATTTCAACAACCCAGGCGTGGATAAATTATTTCAGTAATCTCGCCGGTAGGCTGCATTAACTCGCGTAGGCTGTGCGGTTCACCCTCTGGTTTTAGAAAATTTGACCAAATGTTTGATTCCATTGAAATCAATTTTTAAAGGGTTGGGCTTAGAATTCCCGCGCACAGGGAAAGTGTGGATGAAGCCAGATAACCCGAACAGGGTCCCAATAGATGTGTATCTGTCGTTTGTGAGTTCCCTCTCCGGGAATCGCATGACGCTTCTTGTTGGCGTGATTGTACATGTTGCGACGTGCCTTGCCGTGGCTGCCAAGACACAATACTCCATCTACATCCTGCTGTCGGTCGCCTTCCTTCTGGTCTTCGGCGCTCGCATGGCCATCTTCCGGCAGTTCGATCGTGTCGACAAGCAGAGCCTGTCGCACGCCGGAATCGAACGGTGGGAGCGGATTCTCGTTGCCAGTGGAGCCTGCACCACGGCGCTCCTCGGCATCGCCAGCGGCTACGCCATCTTCGTCGTGCGCGATTCCTTTGCGGAGCTTGCCTGCATTTCCGTCACCATGGCAACCATGGTTTCCGTCGTCGGCCGCAACTACGGCTCGCGCTTCGCAGTCGACCTCCAGACGTTTTTCTGCTGCCTGCCGATGATCGTCTGCAGCCTGCTGGTGCTAGATTTTTATCGCGGCGTGCTGTCGATCTTCCTCATTCCTTTCTGGCTGACGACGCGGGCCATGGCAAACGGCGTGCGCGAGTTTCTCTATGAGAACGTCATTGCGCGCCGGGAAATCACCATCATTGCCGACCGTTTCGATACGGCGCTCAACAACATGCCGCACGGCCTCGTCATGGTCGATGCCGAAAACCGCATCCAGGTGGTCAATCGCAAGGCCTGCGAGCTTCTGAAGATCGGTGCGCCGGAGCGGCTGAAGGACCGCGACCTCGGCGCCGTGCTGCGCTACGGCGCGCGCTACAGCTTCATGGATGCCTCGCAGCCGGAGCTCATCCTGCGCCAGCTCACCCAGGTCGCCGAGGGCAGCCTGTCGCGCACGCTCATTCATTTTCCCGAGAGCCTGTCGCTCGAATTCTCCGCCAGCCGCAGGGCCGACGGCGGCGCCGTGCTGATCTTCGAGGACGTGTCAAGCCGGGTGAAGGCGGAGCAGAAGATCCTGCACATGGTGCGCTTCGACGCGCTGACCGGCCTGCCCAACCGGCAATATTTCGGCCAGTTGGTGCAGGAGTATTTTGCCAAGTCTCCGAAGAAGAACGGGCCGCTCGGCTTCATGGTGCTCGATATCGACGAGTTCAAACATGTCAACGACATGCGCGGCCATGTGACCGGCGACCATCTGCTCTGCGCTATCGCCGCCCGCATCAAGCAGGCTTCCGGTAATGCCATCCTCGGCCGGCTGATGGGCGATCAGTTCATTCTGTTCTTCCCGCGTGCGAAGGAGCAGGTCTCGCTCGACCGCGAAATTCGCCGCGTTCATGCCGCGATCCAGGGTAACTACGAGGTCGACGAAGTGACTTTTCTCGTTTCGCTCAGCGCCGGCTACGCGATTCTCGAAAGCGACGCGTTCGCGATGGACGAATGGAGCGTCAAGGCGGATCTTGCCCTGTTCGAAAGCAAGTCGCGCTTCAAGGGCGGCATCTCAGGATTCGAGCGGGAGATGGACGGCCGCTATATCGAGCAACAGAAGCTGAAGGCGGATCTGCGCGATGCGGTCTCGGCGCAGGCGCTGCATCTCGTCTTCCAGCCGATGTTCCGGGCCGACGGCTCGCGGATCGAATGTGCCGAGGCCTTGGCGCGCTGGGTGCATCCGGAGAGGGGCTCGATCCCCCCCGATGTCTTCATCCGGCTCGCCGAAGATATGGGCATCATCTCCGACATCACCCGCTTCGTGCTGTTCAAGGCGTGCAGCGAATGCATGAACTGGCCGGAACATATCGCCGTTTCGGTCAACCTTTCGGCGCGGGATCTGCGCGATGCCGACATCCTTTCGGTGGTTGCCGAGGCGCTTGCCCATTCCGGCCTCGCCGCGGCACGACTGCATCTCGAAGTCACCGAGAGCTGCCTGATCGACGAGCCGGCGGCGGTGCGCGCCATCCTGGCGGAGCTCAGGTCCCGCGGCATCACCATTGCCATCGACGATTTCGGCACCGGTTTCTCCAGCCTCAGCTATCTCGACACGCTGCCGCTTGATATCGTCAAGATCGACCGGTCCTTCGTGCGCAACATCGTCGAGGATGCGCGCCGCCTCAAGCTCTTGCGCGGCACAGTCAATCTCGCCCGCGAACTGGGCCTGAAGATTGTCATCGAGGGCGTTGAGACCGAGGAGCAGCTGGCGCTGCTCAACAAGCACCGCAGCGCCGATCTCGTGCAGGGTTACGTTTTCTCGCGGCCGGTGCCTTCCCAGAACATCACGCTGCTACAAGAGGGCATCGGCCGCCGCACCGTCCAGCGCCGTCGCAACAAGGTCGCCTGAGCCGCCTGCAAGTGACTGGTTATCCCAGCCGAAAATCTTGCGCGCCGTTAACCTTAATAGTTTAAATTCAACCCAACTTTTCAGATTTTCTTGCCTATATATCGGCGGCGTATGATTAATGATCCGTTAACGAGCGGATCGAGAGAATGTCAGACACACTTTTTACGCGTAGCGATTTCAGCAGGAAAATCCTTGAAATTCTAGATCACGTCGAATATCGCCGGGTCGAAAGCAGTGAAGACATGGAGGACGTGGAGCGGCTGCGCTACAAGGCCTACAAAGCCCACGACGCGCTGTCGCTTGCCCCGGAAGGTTTATTGGACGATGTCGATTTCGACAGCCATGCCTATATCTTCGGTCTCTATTATTATGGTGAACTGGTCAGTACGATCCGAATTCACTATGTGACGCCGGAGCATCGTATCAGCCGGTCCGGAGAGGCCTTTCCCGAGGCGATGGATGAGCTTTTGGACGCCGGGCTGACCTTGATCGACCCGGCGCGTTTCGCGGCCGATCCGGAGCTCACCGCCGATCTGCCGTGGGTTCCCTATCTGACGCTGAGACCCGCCATCGTTGCGGCAGCGTATTTCCGGGCTGACCGCGTTATTCAGTCCGTCCGGCCCCCGCATGCCGCCTTCTACAAGCGGGTCTTCTATGCCGATACCATCGTGCCCGGCCGACTGGCGGAGAGTTACGGGGTTGACGTGACGCTGATGGCGACGAATGTGATCGAGGTCGGACGAAAGCTGCTGACGCGCTATCCCTTCTTCATCTCCAGCGCCAGCGAGCAGCGTATGATGTTTTCGCGCACTCCGAACGACACGCTACCGCCGCTCACCATCATTCCGACGGCGCGTTTCGTGCCGCCAGGCGAACTTGGCACCGATCTGCCGCTGTGATTTCCCTTTCTCCGCGATAGAGAGGCGATGCCGTCAGGGCAGATGAGGCGTGGACGACAGGCGAAGCCGCATCTGTCGCCGGACCTCCTTTCATCCGACCGTTGAGGTCGTCTTCTCGTCCGAATGAGGTCGCTGCGAGGCGCGCTTGCGGCATTCTCATGCATTGCGCTTTCGCCTGTCATTGTGTAATTCCTGCAGGAAGGGATTTCCCTCGCTCAGGCTAGGGAATCAAGCAGCGCAGAGGCATTTCAGGGAGACGATATTTATGGCCGAACATCATACCGGACCGGTCGAGACCGGCGCGCCGATGGACTACAAGGAACATGAAAAGACCTACGACATGTTCGTCGCCAGCGCGAAATACGGCTCGATGCTTCTCATCGTCCTCCTGCTTGCAATGACCGCCGGTTTCTTCGGCGGCGCCGGCCTTCTCGGCGGTCTCTTCGTCTTCATCATTCTACTCGCTGCCGGCATCTTCCTGCTCCGCTGATCGCGTAGATTCAGAGGGTCAGAGCGCCCTTTGTGCGTCCGAAAGGCCGCACGGCGCTCTGAGGGAGGAGAGCTTCTCCGAAGCTTTTTGAATGAGGTGCTTGGCCTGCGCAGGGAAGCCTGCGGCGGTCTGGCTGACCCGGAGGAGGGGGCAGTTGGGCAATATCGTTTTCGTTGCAAGGGAAAACACGGGCGAGGAGACGCGCGTCGGCGCCTCCGCTGAGACCGTGAAGAAGATGAAAAGTTTCGGCTTCGACGTCGTCGTCGAAGCCGGTGCCGGTGCGGCTTCGCGCATTCCCGACGGGGAGTTCGAGGCTGCCGGTGCCAGGATCGGCAGTTTTGCGGATGCAGCCTTGGCCGACGTGGTGCTGAAGGTGCGCCGTCCCAGCGGATCGGAAATTTCAGGCTATAAAAGCGGCGCCGTGATCGTCGCCATCATGGACCCCTACGGCAATGACGAAGCGATCGCGGCACTGGCAAGTGCCGGACTTTCGGCTTTCGCGATGGAACTGATGCCGCGCATTACCCGCGCTCAGTCCATGGACGTGCTGTCGTCCCAGGCCAATCTCGCCGGTTACCAGGCCGTCATCGAGGCGGCGGCGGTTTATGACCGCGCCATGCCGATGATGATGACGGCGGCCGGCACTGTGCCGGCTGCCAAGGTCTTCGTCATGGGCGCCGGAGTCGCCGGTCTTCAGGCGATTGCGACCGCGCGCCGCCTGGGTGCTGCGGTCTCGGCCACCGACGTTCGCCCCGCCGCCAAGGAGCAGGTCGCCTCGCTCGGCGCCAAGTTCATCGCCGTCGAGGACGAGGAGTTCAAGGCAGCGGAAACGACCGGCGGCTATGCCAAGGAAATGTCCGCCGACTATCAGAGGAAACAGGCGGCTCTGGTTGCCGAACACATCGCCAAGCAGGATATCGTCATCACCACCGCGCTGATCCCCGGTCGTGCGGCGCCGCGCCTCGTTTCGCGCGCCATGCTCGCTTCGATGAAATCAGGTGCGGTTGCCGTCGACCTAGCGGTCGAGCGCGGCGGCAATATCGAGGACGTCGTCCCCGGCGAGATCGCCGATGTCGAAGGCGTCAGGGTGATCGGTTTCGCCAACATGCCGGGCCGGGTCGCGGCCAGTGCCTCGGCACTCTACGCCAAGAACCTCGTCACCTTCCTCGAGACCATGGTCAACAAGGAAACCCGGAGCGTGGTCGTCAATCTCGACGACGAACTCGTCAAGGCGACGATGCTGACCTATGCCGGCGACGTCGTTCATCCCGCCTTCGGCGGTGCGAAGAAGGGAGACATCTAATGGCCAGTGAAGCAATGGACAGAGCGCTCGAGCAGCTCGACCAGGCGGTGACCGCCGTCATCACGGCAGCCGCCCAGGCACCGGAAGCGGCAAGTGCTGCGACCGGCGGGGCGATCGATCCCTTCGTCTTCCAGCTTGCCATCTTCGTATTGTCGATCTTCGTCGGCTATTACGTCGTGTGGTCGGTGACGCCGGCGCTGCATACGCCGCTGATGGCCGTCACCAATGCGATCTCCTCCGTCATCGTCGTCGGCGCGCTTCTGGCGGTCGGCATCTCGACCAGCGGGCTTGCGACCGGCTTCGGCTTCGTCGCCCTCGTGCTCGTCTCGGTCAACATCTTCGGCGGTTTCCTCGTTACGCAGCGGATGCTTTCGATGTACCGCAAGAAGGACCGGTGAGGGACTGATGACCAATATCGCAGCCTTCCTCTACCTCGTCTCCGGCGTGCTCTTCATCCTGGCGCTACGCGGCCTGTCGCATCCGGCCAGCAGCCGCAAGGGCAATCTCTATGGCATGATCGGCATGGGGATCGCGATCCTGACGACGCTGGTGCTGGCGACGCCTGACTTCGGCGGCTTCGTGCTGATCGTTCTTGGCCTTGCCATCGGCGGCAGCGTCGGCGCCTATGTCGCCCGCACCATCCCCATGACCTCGATGCCGCAGCTCGTCGCCGGTTTCCATTCGCTGGTCGGCCTTGCCGCCGTGCTGGTCGCGGCTTCGGCGCTTTACACGCCTGCTTCCTTCGGCATCGGCGAGATCGGTCACATCCACACCGAGGCACGCGTCGAGATGGCGCTCGGCGTGGCAATCGGGGCACTGACTTTCACCGGCTCGATCATCGCCTTCCTGAAGCTCGACGGACGCATGTCCGGCAAGCCGATCCTGCTGCCTTACCGGCATGTGATCAATGCGAGCCTGCTGGTGCTGATCGTGCTCTTCATCATCGGACTTGCCGCCACCGAGAGCCATTTCGACTTCTGGGCCGTCGTCGCGCTGTCGCTAGCGCTCGGCGTCCTGCTGATCGTGCCGATCGGCGGGGCCGATATGCCCGTCGTCGTGTCGATGCTGAACTCCTATTCGGGCTGGGCAGCGGCCGGCATCGGCTTCACGCTCGGCAATCTGGCGCTGATCATCACGGGTGCGCTCGTCGGTTCCTCCGGCGCGATCCTCTCCTACATCATGTGCAAGGGCATGAACCGCTCCTTCGTTTCCGTCATCCTCGGCGGTTTCGGCGGTGAGACGGCGTCCGGCGGACCCGACACATCAGACAGGACGGTCAAGCTCGGCTCGGCCGAGGATGCGGCTTATCTGATGGCCAACGCATCGAAAGTCATTATCGTGCCGGGATACGGTATGGCGGTCGCCCAGGCCCAGCATGCGCTGCGCGAACTCGCCGATAATCTCAAGAGGAACGGCGTCGAGGTGAAATATGCGATCCATCCGGTCGCAGGCCGTATGCCCGGCCACATGAACGTGTTGCTCGCCGAAGCGAATGTTTCCTATGACGAGGTTTTCGAACTTGAGGACATCAACTCGGAATTCGCCCAGGCCGACGTCGCCTATGTCATCGGCGCCAATGACGTCACCAATCCGGCGGCGCGCGACGACAAGACCTCGCCGATCTACGGCATGCCGATCCTCGACGTCGACCGGGCAAAGACCTGCCTCTTCGTCAAGCGCTCGCTCGGCTCGGGTTATGCCGGCATCGACAATACGCTGTTCTACAAGGACGGCACGATGATGCTGCTCGGTGACGCGAAGAAGATGACCGAGGATATCAACAAGGCGCTCGCGCATTGATCGCTGCAGCCGCCCTCCGGGCGGCTGTTTGATTCATGCAAACAGTTAACTGCTGTCTGCCTTGGCCGACGCGGCGGCTTCCGTCAGGTCTCGCCCGGCACGAGGGTCATTTTCTCGACGCCGATCGCCAGGTTCAGACCTTCCTGGGCCTGGACGTTCAACGGCTGCAGCATGAATGCCTTGTCGGTGCCGCCGGCGATAACCTTGGCGCCTGCGCCTGCACCAATGCTCGCATCGGCGCCGATCCCATAATATTCGCCGGCAAGGGCGAACTGCGGGATATCCGTGCCGGTCTTTGCCAGCACCTGCCAGATCATGACGCTCTTGCCGGTCTGGCCGATATCGAGGCCGAATTTCTCGATTTTGCCGGCATAGACCGCCTTGGCGCCGCCGGCCGATGGCGTATAGGTGCAGATAAGGTTCTTCTGCGAGGTGACGATCAGACCCTGGCCGCCATCCGATCCGCAGACCAGACGGCCAAGCGTGACATAATTTTCCGCGCCCGCCGGGCTCGCCCAGGCAACGGCTGTCAACGCCGCGGCTGCGATCATCGTTTGCTTGAACATGGTCTTTCTCCTTTGGAACGACCTGTCCGAAACGGGTGGAGATAGCGATTGTTCCGGGACGCAGATTCAAAGTGATAGAGCGTCCTTAGCGCGTCTGAAGAGACGCGCGGCGCTCTATTCTCGCTCCAGCGTGGCGCGCTGCGCCGTCAGCACCCATAACAGGCCTTCGGGCCGGAAATCGATCTCAACCGTGCCGCGAAAGGCGGAGGCGGCATGAGCCTTGATAACGGTCGTGCCGAAGCCCGAGCGCGATGGCTCGGTGACCGGCGGGCCGCCGCGCTCTTCCCAGGTGAAGCGGAGCAGGGCATCCGGCTTGTCCGCCTCGCTGACGTCGCGCCATTCGAAGTGGACACGGCCCTGCGGTACGGAGAGCGCCCCGTATTTCACCGAATTGGTGGCGAGTTCATGCAAGGCAAGGCCGAGATTCTGCACGGCATCCGGTTTCAGCACGAAGTCTTCGCCGCTGATGTCGATCTGCTCGCGCGATTGCGGGAAGGCGTGCAAATGGATGTCGACGACCCGCCGCAGCGATACCCCTCCCCATTGTTCGCTGGTCAGGAGTTCGATCGAACGCACCAATCCCTCGAGGCGGTCGGCGACGGCGGCGCGGAAGGTCTCGACGCTGTCGGATTGTTTGGCGAGCTGGCGCATCATTGCCTGGGCAAGTGTCAGAAGGTTCTTGGTGCGGTGGACGAGTTCATGCATAACGAAACGCAGCCGGTCCTCGGTCTGGCTACGGTCGAAAGAGGCATTCGAAAGGGCAATCGCCACCTGGTTGGCCTCGATGACGCTGGTCTCGACCGGCGAAACGATATGGCCTTCGCCCATCCGGTTTGCCATGTCGGCGATATCGCGGATGGTGGTGCGCACCTGTCTTGCGACGGCATAGGCGGCCAGCACCGCGACAAGCACCAGTGCCACGCCGCCGATGATCAGGAAACGCCAGGTGCTGAGGATCGAAGCCTGGGCGATCGGCCCCCAGATTACCGTCTTCCACGACCAGCCGGGAATCTGGGCATAACCGAGGAGCATGTGCGGCAGGATCGCCTCGTCCTCGAAGACGCCGCGGGACACGGTGAGCGCCGGCAGAATACGCGGATCGAAGGGTGTGCCGGGTTCGAGATTGGCGGGGCCAGTGGCCGCGACGACGTGGCCGCTCTCATCGATGACGGCGGCCGACCAGCCGGGGCCAAGGCCCTCGGTGGTCACAAGCTTGCGCAGATCCTGGGCGTTCTGCGTGATGATAAGGGCTGCGACCGGCTCATTCTTTCGCGGCAGGGTGACGTTATAGACCCATTCGCCGCTGGTCCGGCCGCGAAAGACGTCGGACGCTTCGATGCGACCGGACGCCATGACCGCCTCGAGGGCGGGGATATTCGCCGTCTGGCCGAGTGGCGTGCCGAACGCCCGACGGGTGTTGAGCAGTTGCTGGCCGCTGCGGTCGACGGCGATGACGAAAAGCGTATTGTCTCTGAGGGCCGTTTCCGTGCGCTCATGGAAGGAGGCGAGATTGCCGTTTTCAAGCTCCGGCGAACTGGAAAGCAGCCGAAGCGTCGTCGCCATATCCTGAAGCTGGCGGTCGATGATGCGTGAAAGGGCAAGCGCATCCTGGGCCGTCTCGCGCTTCAGCGTCGAACGCTGGTTGTCCTCCAGCTGCAGCAGAAGCAGCGCCACGAAGGCGAAGATCGGCAGTGCGATCGCCACAGCCATGGCGACGAGGTAGGTGCCGATCGAAGCCTTGGGAAAGAACAGCGCAACGATTTTCATCTGTTACGCCACATCGCATGCGCACATGCATAATTCCTTAAATCGGAATCGATTTAAGGACCAAATTATGGGGAATTCAAAGTGCTAAAGCGTCCTTTACGCGTTTGAAAAGACGCGCGGCGCTGTAATGCGCTTGGCCCGCAACGGTTTTGGCTTGCGGCCAGGAAAGCCAAGATCCGCATCTCTCGCAAACCGCCCCCAACACGTGTTCGAACATCCGATAGCGGGCTATCGAAGAAGGTCCATGTTAGGGGGAGCAAGAGCAGGTTGCAACACACTATGACAGGCCATCGCCGAGGATGGACGCTTTTTCGGCTTCTCTTTGCAAGGTGGTGCAGCGGCTTTGCCACAGCGTCGCTTTCTCCGCCCGGCATGGCACGATATCACCTCGATGATATCTAACGGCCGGAAGATTCGTTTGAACCATCAGAGACTTGGCCGCAGCCCCGACGGGCGGCGCCAGGGCCGCCCAATGATGTTCTTAGCCGGCTGGGGCGACGCCGACGCGAGCAAGGCCGTCACGAGCCGGCTGGTACTTCGGATCGAGACCGATCGCGTGGCGATAGGAGCGGGCAGCCTTCGCCTTGTCGCCGCGGCGTTCGTAGACGAGCGCCTGGTTGGCCCAGGATTCGGCGATGTTGCCGTTAAGCTCGATCGCATGGTTGAAATCGGCAAAGGCGTTGTCGTCGTCGTTCAGGGCGATATAGGAAATGCCGCGGCCATTGTAGGGCTCGGCCGAATTCGGGGCGAGCGAGATCGCTTTCGAGAAATCGTCGATCGCCTTATCCTGCTGATTGCGCTTCTGATAGATCAGGCCACGATTGTGATAGGCGCGGCCATCGGTGGTGCCGAGCTGGATCGCCTTGTCGAAATCGTTGAAAGCCTGGTCGTCCTGGCCAGCCATGCGATAGACATTGCCGCGGCCGATATAGGCGACGTCGTAGCTCGGATTGATCTGCAGGGCGGCATTGTAATCGGCAATCGCCTGGGCCTGCTGGCCCATGTTGCGATAGACGAGAGCGCGGTTGGCGTAAGCCTGGAAAAACCGCGGATTGATCTGCAATGCCGTGTTGAAATCGTTCAGCGCGGGGCGGAACTGGCCGGCGCGGCCATAGGCGGAACCACGGACGTTGTAACCTTCGGGATCCCTCGGGTTGGCGTTGATGACCGCCGTCAGCGACGCGATATTCTCTTCCGAACCCTGTGCCTTGTCGATGCGGATCACGGCATCCGTGGTATTGGTCGTCTCGCAGCCGGCGAGGCCGAACATTGCCGCCAGCGCCAAAGCGGGCAGGAATGCCGTTTTCTGCAAGCGCAAAGCGCGGGACGGATTAAAGGTGTTGACAGCCATTCGGGCTCGCTTTCCCCATGCGGCATATCCGGTGCGCGGATATGCGATCTTCAGCGGCAAACTAAAAAAGGCGGCGGCGAACCCATCGCCCCCGCCACAATGCATCTGAAAACGTCGAAAAAACGACGGCAACGCTCAGCGTGCTGCGACCAGACCTTCGCGCTGGGCGCGCTTACGGGCCAGCTTGCGAACACGACGAACAGCCTCGGCCTTTTCGCGAGCACGCTTCTGCGACGGCTTCTCGTAGTAGTCGCGCATCTTCATTTCGCGGAAAATGCCTTCGCGCTGCATCTTCTTCTTGAGAGCGCGGAGAGCCTGATCAACATTGTTATCGCGGACAAGTACCTGCACGAGAATCACGTTCCTTTGGTTGGTTGATGCCGGAGGCGGCGCAGCGGCCAGAGGCAAAACAATAACGTTCGCGCGGCCGCAGCCTTGCGATTGGTGATGCGGGATAGCAGATTGGGTACGGGAAGTCCAGATGGATATGGAAGGCGGGCGGAAAAATCACGCTTCGCCTGATCCGGTCATGATCCGGCCGGTTCGGGCGCGGCTTCATCCAGGGCGGCGATTACCTCCTTCAGCGCCGTCCTGACCCGGAGTCGGTCGGCAGGCTCCAGCCGGCTCATATCCAAATGCAGGTCGAGACCGAAGAGATGTTCGCTCAGAACGCGGTTCTTGTGATCGGCGCGAGCCTCAGCCCATCGACCGCATAGGGCACGATCTCGCGCTGTATGCCTTTCATCGTGATCGGCGGAAGATGCTGTTGCGCCGGTGGACGGAAAGAAAAAGGCGGGAAACCAAAAAGAGACGCCTGGAGCGCAGGTGCGAATGGCGTTCGGGCTGAAAGCGGCGTAGCCTGTCAGCCGGCAGTGCGGGGCCGCTCGAGCGGCCGTGGGAGGGACAGCCGGTGAGATCATGACGCGCGAGCAGCAAATCGGTGTCGTTATCGGTCTGATCATCGTGACTCTGCTGACCATGCTGCGCGCCGGCGATCCCGGGATGTTTAAGCTGATCCGCGGCGTGACGTTCGATGAGTATCAGCGGCTCGTTCCCAGGATCTTCGAGCCAATGCCGGTTCGTGTCATCGACATCGACGAGACTTCGCTCAGAGAGTTCGGCCAATGGCCGTGGCCGCGGGATCGGCTGGCCCTGTTGGTGGACCGGCTCTCGGAAATGGGTGCCGCGGCCATCGCCTTCGATGTTCTCTTCTCCGAGCCGGATCGGTTGTCGCCGCGCAATGTCGTCCGTGAGGTGGTCGGGGTCGATCCCTCGCTTGCCGAAAAGCTACCCGACAATGACGAAATATTCGCCCGTTCGATTGCCGACAAGCCCGTCGTGCTGGGCTTCGGCCTTTCCAACGCAGGCAATTACCGGCCGCCCGTAAAAGCGGGCTTCGCATTCACGGGCGAAAGCCCCATCTCGGCCCCGCCCCGTCTCGGCGCTTCGACGCCGCTCAGACCGCAACTGGAGGCCAACGCGGCGGGCCTCGGCCACATCAGCCTCAACCCGGGAAACCCTTCGCCGGTGGTGCGAGCGGTCCCGCTGTTCCTGACCGATGGGGAACAGCTCTATCCGAATCTCGCGGTCGAGGCGCTGCGCGTCGCGCAGGAAGCATCGACCTACGTGGTGTCGGGCGCGCCCGACCACGCGGGTATCATGACATCGGCTAAGATCGGCGATTTCGTCGTGCCGCTGACGGCGGCGGGCGAACTCTGGCTCTATGTCACTCCCGACCGGGCCGAGCGGTATATCTCCGTCCGTCAGGTGCTTTCGGCAGGTGGCGCCTCCGCGGAAGTCGAAGCCGCCATCGCCGGAAGCATCGTCTTCGTCGGCACATCGGCGGCCGGCTTGCAGGACATCCGCGTTACCGCGCTTGGCGAGAACGTTCCGGGTGTCTCGCTGCATGCGCAGGCGGTGGAGCAGATCCTCTCCGGTCAGTTCCTATCTCGGCCCGACTGGGCGGATGGCCTTGAAATCCTCGTCATCGCAGTGCTCGGATGCCTGCTCGTTGTGGTGACGACTTTCGTCAGCCCCGCCGTCGCGCTGGTCTGCGGTTTGCTGATTACCGCCATGGCGCTTGTCGCGTCGTGGCTCGCCTTTCTTTATGCGGGGCTTCTCTTCGATCCGCTGGCGCCGATCATCAGCGGATCGATCACCCATTTTGCCGCGACCTCGTTCAAGATCCTGGTGATCGATCGAGAGCGACGCGAGGTGCGGCGCGCCTTCGGACATTATCTTTCCCCGTCGCTGCTCCACCGTATCGAGCATAATCGCGACGCATTGCGTCTCGGCGGAGACGATCGCGAGTTGACGATGATGTTCGTCGACGTCAGGAATTTTACCGAAATGAGCGAGCGGCTGGCGCCGACGGATGTCGTCGCCTTCCTGAACACGCTCCTCGATGCGTTGAGCCGTCATGTCGTGGCAAATGAGGGCACGCTCGACAAGTTCATCGGCGACTCGATCATGGCATTCTGGAATGCGCCCGTCGATGTGGCGGATCATGAAGCCAAGGCTGTTCGCGCAGCGCTTGCCATGCGCGAGACACTCGCCGAATTGAACGCCGGCGACGCCTTTGGCTTCGGGCCCGATCAGGAGGTCAGCATCGGCATCGGTATTCATACTGGCCTTGCCTGCGTTGGCAATATGGGCGCCAAGACCCGCTTCAACTATTCGGCTGTCGGAGATGCCGTCAACGTTGCGGCTCGAATCGAGTCCTCCTGCAAGGAGGTCGGCTTCGATATCCTCATCTCCGACAGCACGGCACGGTCAGTGCCGGGAATGGCGCTGATCGAGGCCGGCGCGCTCCCGCTAAAGGGGAAGAGCAGCCGGACACAGATCCTCGCCGTTGTCGGCGATGAGCGGGTCGCAGCATCTCAGGAATTTGCCTCGCTCAAGGTCGTCCATAACCAGTTGATGCAGGCCCTGCAATCACACTCAAGGAATAGCCGAAAGCTTATCGGTACGGCAAAGCTCAGGGCTGTGCAGGTGATCGGCGGTCTGGCTGAATTCTACGAGCGCATATCCCGCAGGGCTGATCATTTCCGCGAGGTGCCGGAGGAGGTCGAAAAAAGCGCCGCAGACTGACAGGCCTCAGCGACCGCGATTGAAATTCTGACCCCTGTCGCGGTTCCGATCGTTGTCGTGATCGCGATCTCTATTATGGTGGCGCTCGTGCCCCCGATGATCCAAACCGTGATTTCCGGGCTTGCCGTCATCGTCATGCCGGCCATGGCCATCATGCTTGTCGGGCCTGTCCGGCTTGTCATGATGGGGCTTATCGTGGTGCGGCCTGTCATGATGAGGCCTGTCATGATGCGGCTTGTCGGGC
Source organism: Rhizobium leguminosarum (assembly GCF_001679785.1). Taxonomy (NCBI): domain Bacteria; kingdom Pseudomonadati; phylum Pseudomonadota; class Alphaproteobacteria; order Hyphomicrobiales; family Rhizobiaceae; genus Rhizobium; species Rhizobium leguminosarum. Next base: position 3,405,493 of record NZ_CP016286.1, on the reverse strand, counting down.
TTGTTCGGTCGCTCCTTTTGCGGCTCGGCCTGTCTCTGTGGCGGATCCTGCCTTTGCGGAGCAGGCGCAACTGCCGGCGGAGGCCGCGTTCTGTCTTTTCTTTCCGGCGCAACCGAGGCCATATTGCAGCCGCCGAGCATGCCGATGCCGCCCGCAAGTCGCTGATTGCCGGAGAGAAAGGGCAGGGCGCGCTGATTTCCGAGCGTCGCGAGGATACTGGGGTCGACCCGGCGTGCCGCGGACATATCGCCATTCGGCTTGGCCACCACGCAATCGCAGCGTTGCTGCAACTGCCGGCAGCCGCCCGGGCCGCAGAAACGGGCAGCACCATTCAGCAACACGATGGCGGTCGTGCCATCCGGGCCGACGTAGAAATCGAAAGCGGTGCCACGTACGCCGATCGTGCCGGCGGGAGTCAGGATCTGGTAGGCCGACGAGTTGGAATTGCCGCTGACCCAGCGGAATGTGCCCTTCGCCGCCCTGATCGTCAGTTTCTTGACCGATTGGGAATCGTCGAAGACGTACTTGTCGATGACGACCGACGAACCCCAGCCGACCGCGAGCTTCGTACCGTCACGAAACAGGAATTGGCCAAGCCCGGATTGCGACGTCTTAATGCGTTCGTTGCGATGAACGCGGGTATCGACCTCGATCGGTCCGCTCTGTCCCGTCACCTGCGTCTTGATGACGACAGCCTGGCCGACCGGCTCGGCAGCGAGTGCCGGCCATGCGCCGCTTAACGCGATGCAAAGCATCGCGACTGATACTGAGCGCCAACCCCACATGATACACATACCCCACAACATGTGATTGTTAACATTTTAGTAATTGCTTGTCTTCTAACCCTCTTGGGTTAGGCGACCGGTCGACGGACAAGCAGAAATGCCGCCGCTTGCGTCATTCGCCTGAAGCGGCATTCTCTTCAGCGTGTCGAAACCAAAGCTCTCGCGCGTCGCAAAAGAACCGTTGTGCCGCATTTGGATTTGCGATTTGTATGAGCGCGGAGAACAAGCCCTTTCCCGAAGGAGAAGAAGGCGGATGCGGAAATATTCGGTTTTTGCCGTGGCACGGGAGGCCCTTCGTGGCCACAGGGGCTGGGAGAAGCAATGGAATTCGCCTGAGCCGCGCGCCGAATACGACGTCGTCATCATAGGCGGCGGCGGCCACGGGCTGGGTGCTGCCTATTATCTCGCCAAGGAGCATGGCATTACCAATGTGGCGGTGATCGAGAAGGGTTGGCTCGGCGGCGGCAACACCGGGCGTAACACCACCATCATCCGCTCGAACTATCTTTATGAAGAGAGCATGCACATCTACGAGCATTCGATGAAGCTCTGGGAGGGGCTTTCCCAGGAGCTCAACTACAATGTGATGTATTCGCCACGCGGCGTGATGATGCTCTCGCACAATATTCACGACCAGCAGTCCTTCAAACGGCATATCCATGCCAACCGGCTCTACGGCATCGACAATGAATGGCTGACGCCGGAGCAGGCGAAGGCCTATTGTCCGCCGCTCGATATCTCGGCCAGTGCGCGCTACCCCATCAACGGGGCGGCACTGCAGCGCCGCGGCGGCACGGCTAGGCACGACGCGGTTGCCTGGGGCTATGCGCGGGCGGCCTCGGACCGCGGGGTGCACATCATCCAGAATTGCGAAGTGACAGGAATCCGGCGCGGTCCGGACGGACGGGTGACCGGGGTAGAGACCTCGCGCGGCTTCATCGGCGCCAGAAAGATCGCCGTCTCGGCAGCCGGCCATACGACAACCATCATGCAGATGGCTGGTGTGCGCGTGCCGCTGCAATCGAGCCCTCTACAGGCGCTGGTCTCTGAGCCGCTGAAGCCGATCTTTCCCTGCGTCGTCATGTCGAACACGGTGCATGCCTATATCTCCCAGTCCGACAAGGGAGAGCTCGTCATCGGCGCCGGCACCGACCAGTACAATTCCTATTCCCAGACCGGTGGGCTGCAGATCATCACGCACACGCTCGACGCCATCTGCGAGCTCTTCCCGATGTTCCGGCGCGTCAAGATGATGCGGCAATGGGGCGGCATCGTCGATAACACGCCGGATCGTTCGGCGATCCAGTCGAAGACGCCGGTTCCCGGGCTTTACGTCAATTGCGGCTGGGGCACCGGCGGCTTCAAGGCGACGCCGGGCTCTGCCAATCTCTTCGCGCATCTGATTGCCCGCGACGAGCCGCACAAATTCAATGCCGGACTGACGTTGGAGCGGTTCCGCAGCGGCCGGCTGATCGACGAGGCGGCGGCGGCGGCGGTGGCGCACTGATGTGGACGGCGGCTCTCCTGACGATCGGGATCAGCGGCGCGGCAATGCCGGCCGGTGACGTTCTTCCCGGCGTCGGAGATTTCCGCCTGCAGAAGATTCACAGGGTTGCCGGCGAAAGCGAATGGCCCTTCGTTGCCGAGAGCGGCATGCTGCTTTGCGCGATGATCCTGCGCCAGCCAGCCGTCTATTTCGTGCCTGAGATCGGCGAAACGCCGGGACGTGCCTTCGTGATCGACAATGATATCGCCAAGATGGCTTTTGCGAATATCGGCATGACCGGTGTGCTGGAGCCCTATGACAATTTCGAACAGCTTCTCAAGCGCCTCATCCCCTATGTGACGATGGGAAAGCGTCTCTGCAATCAACCTCCTGGAACCAATGTTTCCGGATCGGAACTCTAAGACGGGTAACACATGCTGCTGATCTATTGCCCCTACTGTCAGGAAGAGCGCTCCGAGCTCGAATTCCGTGGCGCGGGTGACGCGCATATCGCGCGGCCCGCCGACATCGCTTCGATTTCGGACGAGGAGTTCGAGTCCTATTTCTTTATCCGCGACAACCCAAAGGGGCTGATCTTCGAACGCTGGCGGCACATTCACGGCTGCGGGCGTTTCTTCAATGCGGCGCGCGATACGGTGACCGACAAGTTCATCGTGACCTACAAGGCGGGTGAGCCGAAGCCTGAGATCGGTGCGGCGGCCGCGCAGCATGGGCCCGTCGAGACATATGAAGCCGTGGAAGGAGAAGCGCAATGAGCGGCGTGAACCGGATCGCCGGCAAGGGGCGCCTGACACCGGCCAGGACCGCGCGCTTCAGCTTCGACGGCAAGAGCTATACGGCGCTCGAAGGTGATACCGTCGCCTCGGCGCTGATCGCCAACGGTGTGCATCTTCTGGGACGTTCGTTCAAATATCATCGGGCCCGCGGTATCCTGGCGGCAGGGGCCGAGGAGCCGAACGCGCTGATCGACGTTTCCCGCGATACGGCGCGCAAGCAGCCGAACGTGCGCGCCACCGTGCAGGAAGTGTTCGACGGCATGATCGTCAGCTCGCAGAACCGCTGGCCCTCGCTTGCCTTCGACGTTGGCGCGGTCAACAATCTGATGTCGCCGTTCTTCGCCGCCGGTTTCTACTACAAGACTTTCATGTGGCCGCGCGCCGCCTGGAAACACGTCTACGAACCGTTCATCCGTCGCGCCGCCGGCCTCGGCGTCGCCCCGACGGAGGAGGATCCGGACCACTATGCCAGCCGCTATGCGCATTGCGACGTGCTGGTGGTCGGCGCCGGCGTGGCCGGGCTTTCGGCGGCGCTGGCCGCGGCCGAGACCGGCGCGCGGGTGATCCTTTGCGACGAGCAGGCGGAAGCGGGCGGCGCATTGCGCTACGATGTCGGCGTCAGGATCGACGGCGAGGACGGCAATAGCTGGGCGCAGAAGACCGTGGCGCGGCTGAAGGCGATGGACAATGTCGAAGTGCTGGTCCGTACGACCGCCTTCGGCTACTACAACCACAATTTCGTCGGTCTTGCCGAGCGCGTCACCGATCATATCGCCAAGCCTTCCCGCGATCTGCCGCGCGAGCGGCTTTGGCAGGTCCGGGCGAAGCGCGTGATCCTCGCCACCGGGGCGATCGAGCGGCACATGGTATTTCCGAACAACGACCGGCCAGGCATCATGCTCGCCTCGGCGGGGCGGATGTATCTCAATCATTACGGCGTTGCGGTTGGCACCAAGGTCGGCATCTATACGGCGCATGATTCGGCCTATGAGGCGGCTTTCGATCTGAAACGATCCGGTGTTTCGATCGCCGCCATCGTCGATAGCAGGCAGGCGCCGGGAGCGGCAGTGCTGGCAGAGGCGCGTGCGCTCGGCATCGATGTTCTGGTCGGCCAGTCGGTCGTCAACACGTCTGGGAGGCTGCGCATCTCGTCGATGACGGTGGCGCGCAACGGCGGCGGTTCGCCGCGCAAGATCACAGTCGATGCGCTCTTGGTTTCGGCCGGCTGGACGCCGTCCGTCCATCTGTTCTCGCAGTCGCGCGGCAAAGTGGCCTTCGATGCAGAAAGCCAGCGTTTCCTGCCCGGCTCCTATGCGCAGGATTGCCTCTCGGTCGGCGCCTGCAACGGCACCGACGACCTGCAGCGGACGATCGAGGAATCGCTTGCCGCCGGCGAGCTGATGGCGCAGGCCACCGGCAGAAGCAGCGGCGAGAAGATCGCAATTTCAGCCGAGCAGGCCTATGACTGGACTGGCGGCATGATCGGTGCTGCCGAAGGCGCCGGGCCGAAGACCAATGCCAAGGCCTTCATCGATTTTCAGCATGACGTCTGCGCCAAGGATATCCGCCTCGCCGTGCGCGAGGGCATGCATTCGATCGAGCATATCAAGCGCTTCACGACCAACGGTATGGCCTCGGACCAAGGCAAGCTCTCCAACATGCATGGCCTGGCGATTGCCGCCGAAATGCTCGGCAAGGAAATCCCGCAGGTCGGGCTCACCACTTTCCGTGCGCCCTATACGCCGGTCACCTACGGTACGCTGGTCGGCCATTCGCGCGGAGAGCTGTTCGATCCGACACGCAAGACGCCGCTGCACGGCTGGGAGGAAGCTCATGGCGCGGTCTTCGAGGATGTCGGCAACTGGAAGCGCGCCTGGTTCTATCCGCAGGCCGGCGAGAGCATGCACCAGGCGGTGGCTCGCGAATGCCGGACGGCACGCGAGGCGGCCGGCATCTTCGACGCCTCGACGCTCGGCAAGATCGAGGTGGTGGGGCCGGATGCGGCGGAATTCCTCAACCTCATCTACACCAATGCCTGGGATACGCTGAAGCCCGGCAAGGCCCGCTACGGCATCATGACCCGCGAGGACGGCTTCGTTTATGACGACGGCGTTGTCGGACGCTTGGCGGACGACCGTTTCCATGTGACGACGACGACCGGCGGCGCGCCGCGCGTTCTCCACCATATGGAAGATTACCTGCAGACGGAATTCCCGCATCTGAAGGTTTGGCTGACCTCGGTAACCGAACAATGGGCTGTCATCGCCGTGCAGGGACCGAAGGCGCGCGAGATCGTCGCGCCGCTGGTCGAAGGCCTCGATCTTTCGAACGAAGCCTTCCCGCATATGAGCGTTGCCGAGTGCACGGTCTGCGGGGTGCCGGCGCGGCTCTTCCGCGTCTCCTTCACCGGCGAAACCGGCTTCGAAATCAATGTGCCGGCCGATTACGGCCAGTCGGTGCTCGAAGCGGTCTGGGCCAATGCCGAGCCGCTCGGCGCCTGCGTCTATGGAACGGAGACGATGCACGTTCTTCGCGCCGAGAAGGGTTACATCATCGTCGGGCAGGATACGGACGGGACGGTGACCCCCGATGACGCCGGGCTTTCCTGGGCGGTTTCGAAGAAAAAGACGGATTTCGTCGGCATTCGTGGATTGAAGCGGCCGGATCTCGTCAAGGACGGGCGCAAGCAGCTCGTTGGCCTCGTCACCAAGGACCCGAAGCTGGTGCTCGAGGAAGGCGCGCAGATCGTCGCGAGCCCGAACGAGCCGAAGCCGATGACCATGCTCGGCCATGTCACATCTGCCTATTGGTCGGAAAATTGCGGCAGGTCGATCGCCTTCGCGCTCGTCGCCGGCGGCCGAGCGCGGATGGGCGAGACGCTCTATGTGCCGATGCCGGATCGGACGATCGCCGTCGAAGTGACGGATCTGGTATTCTTTGACAAGGAAGGAGGCCGCATCCATGGCTAATGTTGCAATTCGCAAACCGGCGCTTGCCGGCCGTCTCGGCGACTCCGCAACAGTGCGGCTGACGACTGCACCCGCCGCCAGCCGTGTGGCGCTGCGCGCGCCGGGGGAATCGCTCGCAGCACTTTCTTCTGCTCTTGGCCTGTCTCTGCCGGATGCTCCGAAGACATCCGGCCGGCAAGGCGCCCGATCGGCGCTCTGGATCGGGCCGGACGAGTGGCTGGTGATCGACGAGGCCGGCGCCGATCTGATGGCTGCACTTTCCGGCGCCGGCACGCTACATTCGGCGACCGACGTTTCGCATCGCAATGTCGCGATCATCGTCTCGGGACCGGGTGCGGAGGCGACGCTTTCGGCCGGTTGCCCGCAGGATCTGTCACTGTCTTCCTTTCCGATCGGCGCCGCATCGCGCACGGTTTTCGGCAAAGCCGAAATCGTGCTTTTCCGTACGGAAGAAGACGCGTTCCGAGTGGAGTGCTGGCGGTCGTTTTCGGATTATGTCTTCGGGCTGCTGAACGAGGCGGCTGAAGACGCGGGGCACTGAGTCTCAGCCATCGCGGGCGTGCGCTCATTCAAGGACTAAGCAAATGCTGCACCATGCCTCCCTCGGCGTTTCCGACATCGAGCGGTCTGCGGCATTTTACGATGCCGCCCTTGCCGCGCTCGGTTATGTCAGGGTCTGGGACGATATCAGACCGGGACAAACGGGGCAGGCCGTCGGCTACGGCCTTCCCGGCGGCGGAGATAAACTGGCGATCAAGCATCGCCCGGACGGCCAGCGTGCGCCCGGTCCCGGCTTTCATCTCGCATTTGCTGCTCCGAATCGGCAGGCGGTCGATCGGTTTCATGCGGCGGCAATCGCGCATGGCGGCAGTGACAATGGCCGCCCCGGCCTGCGGCCCCATTACGGTGAGCACTATTATGCGGCGTTCGTCATGGATCTCGACGGACACGCTCTCGAAGCCGTGTTCAATTCAGCCGAGTAACAAACGCAGTCTTGTTCAGACGTCCTCGGGACGGTCCTTCGGGTCGAATTGGATGATGGTGATCCATTTGGCCGTCAGCGCCGGCTTCTTCTCGTTTTCGATCTCGATCGTGACGTCATAGGTGGTCATTAGCATGCCGGCGCCGCGGAAGCGGGCTTCGGAAAGCAGGAAGCGGCCGCGGACACGGGAGCCGCTTTTCACCGGCGTCATGAAGCGGACGCGATCGAAGCCGTAATTGATGCCGAGGGTCTGTTCGCGCACTTTCGGCAGGCAGTTGTAGTTCATCGTCGACAGCAGAGACAGGGTCAGGAAGCCGTGGGCGATGGTGCCGCCGAAGGGGCTCTCGGCCGCCGCGCGCTCAGGGTCTGTATGAATGAACTGATGGTCGTCGGTCGCCGACGCGAAAGCGTCGATCATTGTCTGGTCGACAGTGACCCAATCCGAAAGGCCCGTTTCCATGCCGATCAATCCCCGCACGTCGGAGAGTGAAATTTCCGTGACCATGAATTCCTCGTGAAATAAGCCGCCGCGGCAAAGCCTTATCGTGCATTTGTGACGATTGCGACAAGGATTTGCGCAAGCGAGGGGCGGCGGTCAATTTTCTACGAAAAAGGCAATTGAGCGCGGCTCGACGATTGCGCGGCCAACGGTTTTCTTCACTCCATCCGGGGTCAACTGGCGCCAGTCCGGTTCGCCCTCAGAAGGCAGCGTGAAAAATTGGCGGCTCCCCGAGCGATTGAAAAGCACACCGAGCCGGGTCTGCCTGCCGCGAGAGGAGCGGTCACCGGTCGATAACAGCATGCCGAGGGTGGAGAGCGACGGCGTCTCCCATTCGGCAACGGTCATCGGCTCGCCGGAGAGCGAAATCCATTCGACATCGCCGTTTCCTGACAGGAAGCCCGGCTCGCAGAAGACGGTGAAGCGGCGGCGCAGCCCGGCAACGAAGGCGGTGTGGGCAATGAGATCCTCGTCCAACGCCTTCCAGTCCAGCCAGGTGATCTCGTTGTCTTGGCAATAGGCGTTGTTGTTGCCGTGCTGGCTGCGGCCGCCCTCGTCGCCCGCCGTCAGCATGATGCTGCCGCGGGTGGCAAAGAGCGTTGAGATCAGCGCCATCACATCGTCCCGGCGCCGCTTGCGGATCGTCGGATAGACGGTTTCGCCTTCGACACCATTGTTCCAGGAATGGTTCTCGTTATGGCCGTCGCGATTGTGTTCGCCGTTGGCGTCGTTGTGCTTTCCTTCGTAGGAGACGAGATCGATCAGCGTGAAGCCGTCATGGGCGGCGAGGAAATTGACGCTGCGCGTTTTCATGCCGTCGTTGCGCGAGAAGATGTCGGAGGAGCCGGCGAGTGCGGTTGCCAGCGCGCCGGTCTTCCAATCGTCGCCGCGCCAGTAGCAGCGCAGGTCGTCGCGAACCCGGTCGTTCCATTCAAGAAAGGGCGGCGGGAAATTGCCGAGCTGGTAACCGCCGGGACCGATATCCCAGGGTTCGGCGATCATGATCCGGTCGGCAAGCACATCGTCGGAGAGGATCGCGGCCAGTGTTCCGTCGCGTTCAAAACCCGTCGCGGTGCGGCCAAGCACGGGGGCGAGATCGAAGCGAAAACCGTCGACGCCGGCGTTAAGCACGAAATGGCGCAGGCTGTCGATCACGAGGCGGCGAACTTCGGGATGATCGCAGGCGAGCGTGTTGCCGGTGCCTGTGTCGTTGACGAGTTCGCCCGGGCAATTCTGGGCGTGGCGATAATAATGCAGGTTGTCGAGGCCGCGCAGCGACAGCGTCGCGCCATAACGGTCGCTCTCGCCGGTATGGTTGAAGACGAGGTCGAGGATGACGGCGATGCCTTCGGCATGGAGGGCCGCGATCGTCTCGCGCAGCTCCGTCATGCCGCCGGGGACGAGCCGCGGATCGAGCGCCATGAAGGCGACGGGATTGTAGCCCCAGCCGTTGGTGAGGCCGAGCGGCGGCAGATGGCGTTCGTCGATCCAGGCGGTGATCGGCATCAGTTCGACAGCGTCGACACCGATCCGCTTCAGATGCGCGACGACGGAGGGATGGGCAAGCGCTGCGACCGTGCCGCGTTGAGCCTCCGGCACGTCGGGATGAAGAATGGTGAAGGGCCGCACCGCCACCTCATAGATAAAGCCGCCCGGCTTGAACAGCGGCTTGCCGATCGCGGCTCGGGTATCCGTGGTGACAATCGCCTTCGGCATCAGATCCTGGCTGTCCTCGCCATAGATGCCGAGGCGGGGATCGTAGCGGAACGGCCTGTCGATCTCCTTGGCGTAGGGATCGATCAGCAGTTTGGAAGGATCGTACCAGAGGCCGTTATCGGGCGCATAGATACCGTCGGCGCGATAGCCGTAACGCGCGCCCTCCTTCAGTCCGTCGACAAAGAGACGATGGAAATAGTTGCTGTCGCGCGCCATCGGCAGGCGCGCGAATTCCCTGTTGCCGTCATCCTCGAAGAGGCAGAGTTCGATCTGTGCGGCATGATGCGACCATACGGCAAATTCGACGCCGGTCTCGAAGACGATCGCGCCGGCTTGCGCCGAACTGCTTCCCCGCATGTTTCCCCCGGATCAGGTGATCACGGTTGGCGCATCGCGTCCCGTGCGTTCACGAATGCTGGCTATGCTTTCGGCGGCGGCGATCAGATCGGCGAGCGCTTCCTGCGTTTCGATGTTGTGGCGAGTCGAATCCGGCTCGTAGCGCTCGATATAGACACGCAAGGTTGCGCCAGACGTGCCGGTGCCAGACAGGCGAAAGACGACGCGCGAGCCGCCCTCGAAGAGCACACGGACACCTTGATGCTCGCTCACCGATTTGTCGATCGGATCGTGATAGGCGAAGTCGTCGGCCTTCTCGACCTTCAGGCTGCCGAAGTTCTTGCCGGGCAGAGTGGGAAGCTGGTTGCGGAGATTGTCCACCAGGCCGTTCGCCGCATCGGTGTCGAGGCCTTCGTAATCATGGCGCGAATAATAGTTGCGGCCGTAGGTCTGCCAGTGCTGGGTGACGATGTCGGCGACGCTCTCGCCGCGCACGGCAAGAATGTTCAGCCATAGCAGCACGGCCCAGAGACCATCCTTTTCGCGGACGTGACTGGAGCCCGTGCCGGAGCTTTCCTCACCGCAGATCGTCGCCATGCCGGCGTCGAGCAGGTTGCCGAAGAATTTCCAGCCGGTCGGCGTCTCGTACATGCCGATGCCGCGCTTTTCGGCGACGCGGTCGGCAGCACCCGATGTCGGCATCGAACGGGCGATGCCGGCAAGGCCGCCGGAATAGCCCGGAGCGAGATTGGCGTTGGCGGCAAGAATCGCCAGGCTGTCGGAAGGCGTGACGAAGATGCCGCGGCCGATAATGAGATTGCGGTCGCCGTCGCCGTCGGAAGCGGCGCCGAAATCGGGCGCGTCATCGCCCATCATCTCATCGAAGAGTTCCTTGCAGTGCACCGGGTTCGGGTCCGGATGATGGCCGCCGAAATCCGGCAGCGGCATGAAATTGCGCACCGAACCCGAGGGAGCGCCGAGCCGATTTTCGAAGATTTCCTTGGCATAGGGACCGGTGACGGCGCTCATCCCATCGAAGGCAATGCGGAAGCCGAGGCTGATCAGATTGCGGATGGCGCCGAAATCGAACAGCTCTTCCATCAGCGCGGCATAGTCCTCGACCGGGTCGATGACCGAGAGGATCGTGCCGCCGGGAAGCTCGTCCTTGCCGATGCGGTCGAGATTGACGTCGGCGAAATCGGCGATCTTGTAGCTGTCGATCGTCTTGGAGCGCGCATAGATCGCGTCGGTGATCTTTTCCGGCGCCGGGCCGCCATTGTTGATGTTGTATTTGATGCCGAAGTCTTCGGTCGGGCCGCCGGGATTGTGGCTGGCGGAGAGGATGATGCCGCCGAAAGCCTTGTACTTGCGGATGATGTGGGAAGCGGCCGGCGTCGACAGGATACCGCCCTTGCCGACCATGACCTTGCCGAAGCCATTGGCCGCGGCCATCTTGACCGCCTTCTGAATGACCTCGCGATTGTAGTAGCGTCCGTCGCCGCCGATGACGAGGCACTTGCCCTGGTAGCCTTCCAGCGAATCGAAGATCGACTGGATGAAGTTCTCCGCATAGTTCGGCTGCTGGAAGACCGGAACCTTCTTGCGCAGGCCCGACGTGCCGGGTTTCTGGTCCAGATAGGGCGTGGTGGAGACGGACTTGATCATTTTAGGTCACATGCCTTTCGAGACGAGGCTTGAATAGAGGGCAGCGTAGCGTTCGGCGCTCTTCTCCCAGGAGACATCCGATTTCATGCCCTGCTTTTGCAATTGGGTCCAGAGTTTTCGGTCCTGATAAAAATGCATCGCACGGCGGATTGCCTGTAGCATGCCTGTTTCGGTCACGGGGGCAAATTGTATGCCGGTTGCGACTTTCGCTGCAAGTGCGGCGTGATTGGCGTCGATCACGGTGTCGTTCAAACCGCCGGTGCGGGCGACGATCGGCACGCAGCCGTAACGCAGGCCGTAAAGCTGGGTCAGGCCGCAGGGCTCAAAACGCGAGGGGATGATGATCGCATCGCAACCGGCTTGCATCAGGTGCGACATCGGCTCGTTATAGCCGATCGAGACGCCGACGCGGCCGGGATGGCGGCTGGCGGAGGCGAGCAGCGCGCCTTCAAGCGCGGCATCGCCGGAGCCGAGCACGACGAGCTTGCCGCCCATGGCGACGATCTCGTCGGCGACGTTGGCGACGATATCCATGCCCTTCTGCCAGGTGAGACGGCTGATGACGCAGAATATCGGGGCGTCGTCATTGTCGAGATGGAAGAATTCGGCGATCGAGCGACGGTTCTCCTCGCGGTTCTTCAGCGTCGTCGGGCCGTAATGGGTGTGGACGACAGGATCGGTCGCCGGGTTCCAGATATCGGTGTCGATGCCGTTGACGATGCCGTGCAGATCGTCGATGCGGCTGGCGATGACGCCCTCGAGCCCCATGCCGAATTCCGACGTCAGGATCTCATCGGCATAGGTCGGGCTGACCGTGGTGATCGCATGGGCGGTCTTCAGGCCGCCCTTGAGGAAGCCGACAGTGCCGTAATATTCGATGCTTTCGGTGGCGAAGGCATGGGCAGGCAGGCGTAGGCCGGGAAAGATCTCGGAACCGAACTGGCCCTGGAAGGCGATGTTGTGGATGGTCAGCACGCTCGGCAGTTCCGGCGTCGGGTAATAACGCATATAGACCGACGTCAGCGCCGCCTGCCAGTCGTGGGTGTGGACGAGATCCGGCCGCCAACCGGGCAGCAGGCCGGCGGCGATCTCGGAGGCGGCGAGCGACAGGGCGGCGAAACGGCGCCAGTTGTCCGGATAGTCCTTGCCGAGTGGATCGAGATAGGGTCCGCCCGGCCTGTCGTAATAGGCCGGCGCATCGAGGATGAGCAGATCGAGGCCCTCGTGCTCAACCTCGAGCACGGTCGCCCGCTCACCGAGCAGGTCGGGGAATTCGAGCCTGGCGACAGGGTCGCGAATGACCTTCATGACGGCGGGATAGCCGGGTAAGAGGGTCTTGGTCTCGACCCCGAAGGCTTTCAGTGTAATCGGCAGGGCGCCGGACACATCGGCCAGACCCCCTGTCTTGATCAAAGGGAAGACTTCGGACGAAACCGAAAGAACTTTCATACGTCAGATATCCAGCTTGTCGATCATCGGTTGGGTGATCAGGCAGATGCCGCTTTCCGTCCGCCGGAAGCGCTTGGCATCGAGCTCGGCATCCTCACCGACGACCAGGCCTTCCGGAATGACGACACCATGGTCGATCACCACATTCTTGAGCTGCGCGCGCCGCCCGATTTTCACGTTCGGCAGAATGACCGCACCTTCCATCTTGGAGAAGGAATTGGCCCTGACACCGGTGAAGAGCAGGCTGTTGTTGAGCATGGCGCCCGAGATGATGCAGTCGCCTGACACAACGGAGGAGGTCGCCGAGCCGCGGCGATCCTCGTCGTCATGGACGAATTTCGCAGGCGGGGTGATCTCTGCATAGGTCCAGATCGGCCAGGACTTGTCGTAGATGTCGAGTTCGGGAACGATCGCCGTCAGGTCGATATTGGCCTGCCAATAGGCGTCGATCGTGCCGACGTCGCGCCAGTAGGGCTCGTGCTCGAAATCGGAACGGACGCAGGACTTGGCGAAGCGGTGGGCAACAGCCTTACCGTTCTTGACGATATAGGGGATGATATCCTTGCCGAAGTCGCGGCTCGAGGTCGGATCGGCGGCGTCGCGGCGCAGTGCATCGAGCAGGAACTTGGTGTGGAAGACGTAGATGCCCATTGAGGCGAGGGCGAAATCCGGCTTGTCGGGAATGGGCGGCGGATCGGCCGGTTTCTCGACGAAGGCGATGATCTCGTCCTTCTCGTTGACATGCATGACGCCGAAGCCGACCGCTTCCATGCGCGGCACTTCCAGGCAGCCGATGGTGACGTCAGCACCGGAATCGACGTGCTGCTGCAGCATCCATTCATAGTCCATCTTATAGACGTGGTCGCCCGCAAGTATGACCATGTATTCGACGCCGTAATCCTGGATGATGTCGATGTTCTGATAGACGGCGTCGGCCGTACCTTCATACCATTGCGTCTCGGAGACGCGCTGGCTGGCCGGCAGAATATCGAAGCTCTCGTTGCGCTCGGGGCGGAAGAAGTTCCAGCCGCGCTGCATGTGGCGGATCAGCGAATGCGCCTTGTATTGCGTGGCGACGCCAATGCGGCGGATGCCGGAATTCAGGGCGTTCGACAGGGCGAAATCGATGATGCGGGCCTTGCCGCCGAAATAGACGGCCGGCTTGGCACGCCGGTCGGTGAGTTCTTTGAGACGGCTCCCCCTACCGCCCGCCAGAACATAAGCCATTGCATCGCGGGCAAGTGGCTGAACGCGCTTTTCTACCATTTTCTCCTCCCACCAGTCACTAATTTTCAGGTTCAAGCATGATTGTCGCCAAGGGCGGCAAGGTGATCGAGCAGGTAATGTTGCCGCCGGCATCGACGGCCTGCACGCGCCCGCCATTGCCCTTGCCGCTGCCGCCGTAGATGTCGGCATCGGTGTTCAGGATTTCCCGCCAGCGGCCTGCGGACGGCAGGCGGATCGAGTAATTCTCGCGATAGACAGGGGTGAAATTGGTGATGACGGCGACCGGCTTCTGGCCCGGCGCCTTGCGCAGCCAGGCAAAGACGGAATTCTGGTGGTCGTCGGCGACCAGCCATTCGAAACCTTCGCCCTCGCAGTCACGCTCATGCAGCGCCGGCTTGCTGCGATAGGTGAAATTGAGGTCGCGCACCAGGCGCCGCATGCCCTCGTGCATACGATATTGAAGCAGGTTCCAGTCGAGTGCCTTCTCTTCGCTCCACTCGCTCCACTGGGCGAATTCCTGGCCCATGAACAGCAGCTTCTTGCCGGGATAGCCCCACATATAGGCGTAGTAGGCGCGCAGATTGGCGAATTTCTGCCAGTCGTCGCCCGGCATCTTGGCGATCAGCGAGCCTTTTCCGTGCACAACCTCGTCATGCGAGAGCGGCAGGACGAAATTTTCCGAATAGGCGTAGAGCAGGCCGAAGGTGAGCTCGTTGTGATGGTGCCCGCGATAGATGGGGTCGCGGCTCATGTAGCTCAGCGTGTCGTGCATGAAGCCCATGTTCCACTTGAAGCCGAAGCCGAGGCCGCCTTCATGAACGGGCTGCGAGACCTTCGGCCAGGAGGTCGATTCCTCGGCGATGGTCATGACGTTGGAATTTTTGCCGTAGATGCGGATGTTGAGATCCTGCAGAAAACGGACCGCTTCGAGGTTCTCGTTGCCGCCATATTCGTTCGGGATCCATTCGCCGTGCTTGCGCGAATAATCGAGGTAGAGCATCGAGGCGACGGCATCGACACGCAGGCCGTCGAGGTGGAATTTTTCGGCCCAGTAGAGCGCGTTGTTGACAAGATAGGAAACGACCTCCGTGCGGCCGAAATTGTAGATCGCCGTGCTCCAGTCCGGGTGGAAGCCTTTGCGCGGGTCTTCGTGCTCGTAGAGTGCCGTGCCGTCGAACCAGCCGAGGCCGTGTTCGTCGGTTGGGAAATGCGCCGGCACCCAGTCGAGGATGACGCCGATGCCGACCTTGTGGCAGCCGTTGACGAAACGGGCAAAACCCTCCGGCTCGCCGAAACGGGCGGTCGGCGCGTAGAGGCCGGTCGTCTGGTAACCCCAGGAGGGATCGTAGGGGTACTCGGTAATCGGCAGGAATTCGATATGGGTGAAGCCCATGTCGGCGCAATAGGGGATAAGGCTGGAGGCGAGCTCGTCCCAGGACAGCATCGTGCCGTCCTGCCGGCGCTGCCAGGAGGCGGCATGCACCTCGTAGATCGAGATCGGCTGGCGGCGCTTGTCGGTCTCGCGCCAGTGCTTCAGATGGGCCTCGTCTTCCCACTCCTGCTCCAGCTCGGCGGCGGTGATCGAGGCGGTCTTCGGTCGCAGCTCACTGCGGCGTGCAAAGGGATCGGCCTTCAGCGGCAGCAATACGCCGTCCTGGCCGCGGATCTCGAACTTGTAGGCAACGCCGATCGGTACATCAGGGGCAAAGATTTCCCAGATGCCGCTGTCGGCACGGAAGCGCATCACGTGGCGGCGGCCGTCCCAATTGTTGAAATCACCGACGACCGAGACGCGCTGCGCGTTCGGCGCCCAGACGGCAAAATGGATGCCCTGGGCGCCGTCATGCTTGATGAGGTGGGCGCCCATCTTGTCGAACAGTCGCAGGTGCGAGCCCTCTCGGGCGAAATAATCGTCCATCGGTCCGAGCACCGGACCGAAGCTGTAGGGATCGGTAACAGCCCATTCGGCATCGCCGCGCCGGGCGCGGTAACGCACCGGCTGGACCTTTGTGAGGGAAACCGGACCGGCGAAGACGCCGTCGGCATGGAGCTGCTTCAGTTCGCCGATGACGCCGCCGTCGAGCGTCATGGCGGTCACCTCCTCCGCGCCCGGGATGAAGCACCGGGCGACGAAGGCGTCGCCGGCTTGGTGCACACCTAGGACGGCAAAGGGATTGGAATGCGAGCCGGCAAGGATTGCCGTGATTTCATCTGCCGAAATTTCCCAGGAAAGCTTTACTTCAGGGACGGTTTTCGGCGTTTTCATCCGGCTCTCCAGATTTCGTCTGCATATTGCCTGATCGTACGGTCGGAAGAAAACCAGCCCATCCGCGCCGTATTGTTGATCGTCTTGGTGTACCAGGCGGACTGGTTGGTCCAGATCTCGTCGACCTCGCGCTGGGCCTGAGCGTAGGCGTCGAAATCGGCCGCCACCATGAACCAGTCGTGCGAATAGATGCCGTCGATCAGCGACGTATAGCGGTTGCGGTCATCGGGCGAGAAGACGCCGGAGCCGATGGCGGCAAGCGCCTGGGCGAGTTCGCGCGATCCCTCGATGATGGCGCGCGGATTGTGGCCATCGCTGCGGACCTTCGAGACTTCGTCGGCCTTGAGGCCGAAGATGACGATGTTGTCCTCGCCGACATTGTCGCGCATCTCGACATTGGCGCCATCGAGCGTGCCGATCGTCAGCGCGCCATTGAGGCCGAACTTCATGTTGCCGGTGCCGGATGCTTCCATGCCGGCGGTCGATATCTGCTCCGAGAGGTCGGCGGCCGGAACCATGACTTCGGCGAGCGAGACATTGTAGTTCGGGACGAAGACGATCTTCAGCAGGCCGCGGACCGACGGATCGTTGTTGATCGTGCGGGAGACGTCGTTGATCAGCTTGATGATGAGCTTGGCATTGTAGTAACTGGGCGCCGCCTTGCCGGCGAAGACTTTCACGCGTGGCACCCAGTCGAGCTCGGGATGCGAGCGGATCTGGTCGTAGAGCGCGACGGCTTCGATGATGTTCAGCAGCTGGCGCTTGTATTCGTGGATGCGCTTGATCTGGATGTCGAACATCGCCGACGGATCGAGCTTCACGCCCATGCGGCTGGCGACGAGGTTGGAGAGTGCCACCTTGTTGGCGCGCTTTACCGCTGCGAACTTCTGCTGGAAAGCCGGATCGGAAGAATGCACGTCAAGCGCACGCAGCTTTTCGGCATCATCGAGGAATTCGTCGCCGATCGCCTCGCGGATCAGGCCGGTGAGGCCGGGATTACACTGCTGCAGCCAGCGGCGCGGCGTGATGCCGTTGGTCTTGTTGTTGATGCGGTCGGGATAGAGCTTGTGCAGATCGGCGAAGACCGTGACCTTCATCAGGTCGGTGTGCAGGGCCGAGACGCCGTTGATCGAATGCGAACCGACGAAAGCGAGGTTGCCCATGCGCACGCGGCGGTCGCCGCTTTCATCGATCAGCGAGATCGAGCGGATTTCCGCATCGGAGAAATTCTTGCCCTTGCGGGCGTCGATCAGGATCTTGGCATTGATCGCATAGATGATCTGCATGTGGCGCGGCAGCAGGCGCTCGAACAGCGGCACCGCCCAGCTTTCCAGCGCTTCGGGCAGAAGCGTGTGGTTGGTGTAGGAGAAGGTCCGGCGGGTGATGTCCCAGGCTTGGTCGAAATCCATCCCGTGTACGTCACAGAGCAGACGCACGAGTTCGGCGACCGAGACGGCGGGGTGAGTGTCGTTCAGCTGGATCGCCACCTTGTCCGGCAGCGAAGTGAAATCGTCATATTGCTGCAGATGGCGGCGCAGGATGTCCTGCAGCGAGGCCGACGAGAAGAAGAATTCCTGGCGCAGGCGCAGCTCCTGACCGGCCGGGGTGGCGTCGGCAGGATAGAGAACCCGGGTCAGGCTTTCAGCCTTGTTGCTTTCGCGCAGCGCCCCGATGTGGTCGCCGGCGTTGAAGGCATCGAGCAGGATCGGATCGATCGGCTGCGCCGACCAGAGGCGCAGCGTGTTGACGCGCTTGCCGCGCCAGCCGACGGCCGGCGTGTCGAAGGCTGCGGCGATGACGCGCTCGGCCGGTTTCCAGACGTAGCGCGGCTGGTCGTCATGGGTGGTAATGAATTCGACGGCGCCGCCGAAGCCGATTTCATAGGAGCTTTCGCGGCGCTCGAATTCCCAGGGATTGCCGTGGGCGAGCCAGTTTTCCGGCAGTTCCACCTGCCAGCCGTCGGCGAGTTGCTGGCGGAAGAGGCCGTGGACATAGCGGATACCGTAACCGTAGGCCGGAACCTCGACCGTCGCCATGCTCTCCATGAAACAGGCAGCCAAACGGCCGAGGCCGCCGTTGCCGAGTGCGGCGTCCGGCTCCAGGCCGGCAATGACGTTGACGTCGACGCCGAGCGAGGCGAGCGCATCGCGCACCTCCTCCATCAGGCCGAGGTTCGAGATGGCGTCGCGCATCAGGCGGCCGATCAGGAATTCGAGAGAAAGATAATAGACGCGCTTGGCGCCGGTCGCATAAACCTCGCGGGTGGAAGCCATCCACTTGTCGATGATGCGGTCGCGCACCACCAGGATGGTCGCGGTCAGCCAGTCATGCGGCTTTGCCACCTTGGCATCCTTGCCGATGCGGTAGGTCAGACGTTCGATAATTTCTTCAGCGAGAATTTCAGGCCTTGAACTGCGAGGGGCGGGGAGGGGATGATCGGCTTGGAAACAGTGTTCATCGTCAGGTCTCGCCAATTTTAATTTGGTTTCAGGATGTTATGCCTGATTTCAATCGATTTGTCGTTTGCGCCGGCGACAGTTTATGCATCGTTACTAAGCACTTGCAACAAAGGATTTGGACAAACCAAAAATTTGCGAAACCTTCATATTCACGCGGGTCGAGAGGGTTGATTTCAATCGTTTTTCCCGATCTGATGCGCCGAACGAGCACAACGAAAAGCCGCTCCGGTTTGTTCCGGTGCGGCTTTTTCGTTAGGCTTTTGCCGGGACATATCGTCAGTTGGTCAGGCGCGTCACCTGCGCGGAGGCCTTCGCTCCGATTGCCTTGAAGGCGGCAAGAAGGTCTTCCATTTTTTCCGGCTGGAAATAATGGGAGTCATCGGAGGCGCAATAATGCAGCAGTGCCTGTCCCCCCTCGGGCGCCATGAAGGCAATCGTATAGATTTCGATGCCTTTCAATTTCGCGTCGTCGCATGTCTTCTTCGTCGCGGTGTCGTAGGAACGGCCGCCGCTGCTATCATTGTTATTGTCGCCGTCCGTCATGAAGACGATGTACTTCTTGGGTACCTGCCCGGTTTTCTGCTGGTGGGCGGCGTCTTCGGCGTCATTCCCCGCAGCGTTCTTAGCCGTCAGGGCCGAATAGGCCGTGTTCATTGCGCCACTGGAGTTCGTGCCGCCATCATCTTGAAGCGCGCTGACATAGCTTGAGACAGCGGCAGTTCCCCAGGCGAGACTGCTGGCTGGGTATTCAACGATATCGTATGATACCGCGCCTGTGCGTACATATTCGGCATTGGGATCCGCGCTATTGAGCTGATCAAAAAGATTGCCGGCGGCGAGCTTCAGTGCTTCTATTTTTGTGTAATAACGCGTACGCGTGCCGGTGCAGGTGTCGTAGACTGTCTTACCGTTTTTGTTGAGGTGGGGGTTGCATTTATAGGTGTATGATTCCGTTGTGACCGTCGTGGTAGGATATCCCATCGACCCCGATTTATCGAGTGCGAGGAACATAGAGATCGAGCCTTGGGTCTGCGAATGCCCGCCGACCGTCGTGCCAGAGGTCGAGAGATGCTGTGTCTTGAAGCCGACCGCCTGCATGAGCGGGTTGACCGTGAGGTCATAACTCGGCGAAACCGTTACCTGGTAGGATGTTGACTTGCCCGATGTCGTTGCCTGGACATTAACGGCCGTCCTGCTCTTGATATCGGTTCCGTTTTGCAGGTAATTCGCCATCTGCCCGGCGACGAAATTCCGGGCAAAGGCTTCGGCCTCAGAGGTTTGGATCGTGCCATTCGCCAGTGCGGTGGCGGTCGCGAGCGCCGCCGAATCGGCGGCTTCCTGCAATTGCTGTTTCGAGAGCAGCATATCACCGACTTGGATCGCCATGCCGGCAGCGCCGAAAAGAACGGGGATCATGATTGCCGTCATGATACCGAAATTACCGCCTCGATCGCTGAACATGCGATGCAGGCAGGGATGCAAAAAGGAGGTGTTCATCATGTTCACCCAACTGGAAACCCTGTGAGGTGATTTAGGCATGCTGCTTCTTTACGCGGCCCTTACGGCGTCAATACAGTTTTAACGAATCGTCGGATTTTTCCAGTTTTGGGATTATTTCAGCGGGATCACGTCGACCGCCTGGACGGCGCGGTGGCCGCCATAGCTCTTCAAGACGCCGATGACGGGGACGACGTCGGAATAGTCCCGGCCATAGGCAACGACGATGTGGTCCGTGCCGGCGGGAATGTTGTTGGTCGGGTCCAGCTCGATCCAGCCGATCGTCTCGCCGCACCAGATGCGCACCCAGGCATGCATGGCGTCCGCCCCTTCCAGCCGTTCCTTGCCGGGTGGCGGGATGGTGCGCAGGAAACCGGAGACGTAGCCGGCCGGAATGCCGAGGCTTCTGAGAGCCAGGATCATCACATGGGTGAAATCCTGGCAGACGCCGCGCTTCAGCTTGAACGCCTCGAGCGGCGTGGTGTCCACCGTCGTTGCCTCCGGGTCGTAGGTGAAATCCTTGTTGATGCGGGCGCACAGCGCATGAGCGATCTGCATGGCCGTCAGATCAGGCGTGGCGCAGCTTCGCGCATAGTCGGCGATCTCGCGCGCTTCGGTGAGGCGCGGACTGTCACCGAGGAAATGGTGCGGCGAATCCGGCGCCAGCGACCACATGCCTGATATCTCCTCCGGCAGGTTGGCAAGCAGCGGCGAGAAATCGGCGGCGATCGGCTGGCTTTCCACCTGCACGCGGGCCTGCATGCGAATGTCGAGCGTTTCGTGCGGCGCGCGCAGCAGGAAGGAGGTAGCGGGATGATGGAAGAAATCGACGAAATGCGACTGCTCGTCCGGCGAGGGCGAAATGGTAATCGAGCCGGCGATCAGCCGCTGCCGATTGGCCAGCGACAGCGGCATCAGGCGCATGATATGGCGGGCGCCGGAGGCCGGCGCGTCGTAGCTGTAACCCATGTGGAGGGAGAGATCGTAGAGCACGGCCATCACCCGAGATAGGTCTGGGCGAGCAGATCGGAGAGCTGCTCCAACTCGCGTTCCAGTCGCTGATAGACCTCGACGCCCATGCCCTCCGGCGTCATCACCGCCAGGCCGGAATGGAGCCGCATCGCCTCGCGGTAGAAGGGCGACATCTGGCCATTGATCATGGCATTCGGCAGCTGCTCGACCTCGTGATGGATCTCGTTCACCTGGAAGAGGACCGAACGCGGGTTGAGCGGGTCGAGCGCCAAGAGGTCGGTGACAGTCAGCCGCGCGGTGTTGACGTTATAGCGGCGGCGATGAGTCATGACGCTGTCGCCGATCTCCAGCAGCATGTCGAGCGCGCCGTCAGGCGCTTCCGGGCCCGACATGTGGCCGAGCAGTCGCGTCATGTGCAGGCCGCGTTCGATATAACGGCCGAGCGAAAGGAACCGCCAGCCGGTGAAGCGGTACATGTTTTCATGCATCAGACCGGCAAAGCCTGCAAGCTTTCGCAAGAGGATCGTCATCGCGTGGCTGGCGTCGTCGCCGGCAGCGACGGTGACGTGGAAGCGGCGGGCGGTCTTGGCGAGATCGTTGAGCGCCAGCCAGCCGTCGGGCGAGAAACGGTCGCGGATGTTGCTGGCCGAATAAACGGCGCTGTCGATGTTGCGCAGCAGCGTTTCCGGCACGGCGTCGGCGGTATCGATATCGACGGCGGCCAGATAATCGGAGACGTCGGCCAGCAGCGGCTGGCTCGGATCGGCGGCTTCGGCGAAACGGGCATGCCAGGCGCGTAGGATGCGCAGCGCCCCTTCGGCACGTTCGATGTAGCGGCCGAGCCAGAACAGGTTGTCGGCCGCCCGGCTCGGCAGGCTGCCCGGCATGTTGCGGGTGAAGCTGCCCTCGGCCGGCAGCAACGTGTGGCGCTCAACCGGTTTGTCGCTGACGATCCAGACATCGGCGGCGGCACCACCGGACTGCATGGCGATCGCCGCGACATCGGCGCCGGAGCCGATGCGGGCAAAACCGCCGGGCATGATCTGCCAGCCGTTTGCGGTGCGCGCGGCGAAGACGCGCAGCGACATCGGCCGCGGCACGAGCTTGCCGTCCACCCAGGCGGGTGTGGTCGACAGCGTGACGACCTCCTGGCCGACGAGCTTCGGGCCGTCCGAGCTCAGCCAGTCGGTTATCGAATCCTTGGCAGCCGCGCGCAGCGATGAGCCGAGCACGGATTCGCCGTTATCGTCGAAGAAGGGAGCGCGGGAATAGGCCGGGCCGATTACCATCTTTTCGATGTTTTTTGCCACGTGCTCGCGCTCTTCCTCCTGGCCGCACCACCAGGTAGCGATCGAAGGCAGTTGCAGATCCTCCCCCAGCAGACGGTGGCAAATGGTCGGCATGAAGGCCAGAAGCGCCCGGGTTTCGAGAACGCCGGTGCCGAGCGCATTGACGATGGTGACGCTTTCGGCGCGCAGCGCTTCCACGAGGCCGGGCGTGCCGATATGCGAATTCTGGTTCAACTCCAGCGGGTCGGCAAAAGCCGAATCGAGACGGCGCCAGAGCACGCCGATCGGCTTCAAGCCGGCGACGGTGCGCACCATGACACGGCCCTTGACGACGGTCAGATCCTCGCCCTCGAGCAGCATGAAGCCGAGATAGCGGGCGATATAGGCGTGTTCGTAGTAGGTCTCGTTGGCGGGGCCAGGTGTCAGCACCGCGATGCGGTCGTCGCCCGAATGTTTCATGCCCTGTAGCGCGTCGCGGAAGGCGCCGAAGAAGGAGGCGAGGCGATGGACCGGGGTTTCAGCATAGATATCCGAGAAGGCACGAGTCGTCGCGACGCGGCTTTCCAGCGCGAAACCAGCGCCTGAGGGAGCCTGCGTCCTGTCGGCGAGCACCCACCAGTTGCCGTCAGGCCCGCGGCCGATCTCGAAGGCGCAGAAATGCAGATAATGGCCGGATGCCGGCTTGACGCCGGCGAGCGGGCGCTGGAATTCGGGATTGGCGGCGATCAGTGCCGGCGGCAGGAAACCTTCCTCCACCAGCCGGTTGTCGCCGTAGATATCGGCGATGATTGCTTCCAGCAGGTCGGCGCGCTGAACGAGGCCCGCCGACAGCGTGTGCCATTCGCGCTCGTCGATCAGCACCGGGATATGCGAGATCGGCCAGGCTCGCTCGCCGGTGCCCTTGCTGCCATAGGCGCGGTAGAAGACGCCGGCATCACGGAGATAGCGGTCGGCGCGGGCGAAGCGCTCGGCGAGATCCTTTTCCGGCATTGCGCTCAGATGCGAGAGGAAATTCTGCCAGACGGGGCGGACGGCGCCGTCGTTGTCGACCATCTCATCGGCGGTATCGGGAAGCGGCGCATAGTCGAAGGCCGCATTCTTGGCGATGCGGTCCTCTGCCTCTTCCCTGCGCTCCACTGCCGGCTTCTTGCCCATCAAAACTTAAGCCTCAAACCCTCGGCCTCAAACCCCGGCGGGCCGCCTCAGATCCAGCGTCAGCGGGAATTCCGGCGAACCCGTCTCGACGCGCGGAATGTATCCGCCCGCCGTATGCCCCCACGGCTCGAATCGGGTGAGCCGTCTTGCTTCCGCCTCGTTACCGTTGACCGGGAAGGTGTCATAGGTCCGGCCACCTGGATGAGCAACATGATAGATGCAGCCGCCGATCGAACGCTTCGACCATGTATCATAAATGTCAAAAGTCAAAGGTGTGTTGATCGGCAGGACGGGGTGCAGGCCCGAGGCCGGCTGCCACGCCTTGTAGCGGACGCCGGCGACCGACACGCCCGATGTACCGGTCGGCGTCAGCGGCAAGGTGCGGCCGTTGCAGGTGACGGTATAACGCGAGGCATTGTTGGTTTCGAGTCGCACCTGAAGGCGTTCGACGGAGCTGTCGACGTAGCGGGCGGTGCCGCCCGGCGCGCCTTCCTCGCCCATGACATGCCAGGGCTCCAGCGCCTGGCGCAGTTCCAGCTTCGAGCCCTCGTATTCGACTTCGCCGCAGAAGGGGAAGCGGAATTCGAGCTGGGCCTTGAACCATTCCGGGCTGACGTCGAAGCCGTTTTCACGAAGGTCGGCGAGCACGTCGAGGAAATCGGCCCAGACGAAATGCGGCAGCATGAAACGGTCATGCAGGGTCGTACCCCAGCGGACGAACTTGCCGTCGACTGGATTGACCCAGAAACGGGCGATCAGCGCGCGCACCAGCAATTGCTGGGCAAGCGACATGCGTGCGTTGGGCGGCATCTCGAAACCGCGGAACTCGATGAGACCGAGCCGTCCGGTCGGGCCGTCGGGCGAGAACAGCTTGTCGATGCAGATCTCGGCGCGGTGGGTGTTGCCGGTGACGTCGGTCAGAAGATTACGGAACAGGCGGTCGACGAGCCAGGGCAGCGGCTGCTGACCGCGGCTGGGGTCGATCTGCGCCATGGCGATCTCCAGCTCGTAGAGGCTGTCGTGACGAGCCTCGTCGATGCGCGGCGCCTGGCTGGTTGGGCCGATGAACATGCCGGAGAAGAGGTAGGAGAGCGAGGGGTGGCGCTGCCAGTGGAGGACCACGCTCTTCAGGAGGTCGGGACGGCGCAGGAAGGGGCTGTTGTTCGGATTGGCGCTGCCGACGACGACATGGTTGCCGCCGCCGGTGCCGGTATGGCGGCCGTCGATCATGAACTTGTCGGCGCCGAGCCGGGTGGTGCGCGCCTCCTCGTAGATCGCCGTGGTGATGTCGACGCAGTCCTTCCAGTTGGAGGCCGGATGGATGTTGACCTCGATGACACCGGGATCCGGGGCGACGCGGATGACGTTGATGCGCTCGTCCTGCGGCGGCGGGTAACCTTCGATATGGACGGGAAGCTTGAGCTCGGCGGCGGCGTTTTCTGCAGCGGCGATCAGCTCGAGATAATCCTCGATGCGCTCGACCGGCGGCATGAAGATGCAGAGCCTGCCGTCGCGCGGCTCGACCGACATGGCGGTGCGCACGGCGCCGCGGAGTTCGCCGAGCGTCTGTTCGATCCGGCCGCGATTGCTCTCGTCGGCATGGAAAGAGGCTTCCGGCATGGCGCGGCCGGCCGGTACGAAGACATCAGGCAGCGGTTCGCGCGGGATCGTCGGATCGGCGGGGTGGATATAGGGGTAACGCGCCGGGGGAACATAGGGCAGCGTGCCGAGCGGCAGGCGGTAACCGATCGGACTGTCGCCCGGGACGAGGAAGATCTTGCCGCGGCGGGTGCGCCATTTCTCGCTGACCCAGACTCGGCTTTCCGCTGCCCTGGCATTCCATGCCTGGACCGGAAGGATGTAACCGGTCGGGGTAGTGAGGCCGCGGGCGAAGACGCGGGCGATGCGGTTGCGTTCCTCGGGATCCTTCAGCTTTGAATTCGACGGGTCGACGTTTTCGGGAAGGCTGCCTTCCTTGATGATCCAGTCAGCGGGATCCTCATAGGCCGGCTGCACCATATCGGGCTTGATCGCCAGCTCCTTTGCGATCGCCGTCAGGAGCTTTTCGGCATCCTCGGCTTTGACGCCGGTATCCTTGCCTTCGGCGGCGACCAGATCGAGGTTCTGCCAGACCGGCTTGCCGTCGCGGCGCCAGTAGAGCGAGAAGGTCCAGCGCGGCAGGCTTTCGCCCGGATACCATTTGCCCTGGCCATAATGCAGGAAACCGCCGGGGGCGAAGCGTTCGTGCAGCTTGCGGATCAGGATGTCGGCCTTTTCCCGCTTGGTCGGGCCGACCGCGGCGGTATTCCACTCCTCGGACTGGAAATCGTCGATCGAAACGAAAGTCGGTTCGCCGCCCATCGTCAGATGCACGTCCTCGGCTTCGAGGACACGATCGACCTTCTCGCCGAGTTCGTTGAGCTCCTCCCAGCTTTCATCGGAAAAGGGCTTGGTGATGCGCGGGTGCTCGGCGACGCGAGAGACTTTCATGTCGAAGGCGAATTCGGTTTCGGCCTCGCCAAAATAACCGCCGGAGATCGGAGCGGCATTGCGATAATGCGGCGTAGCGGCAAGCGGGATGTGGCTTTCGCCGGTCAGCAGGCCGGAGGTCGGATCGAGGCCGACCCAGCCGGCGCCAGGCAGATAGACCTCCGCCCAGGCATGCAGGTCGGTGAAATCGACTTCGGTGCCGGAAGGGCCGTCAAGCGCCTTCAGGTCCGGCGTCAGCTGGATGAGGTAGCCGGACACGAAGCGGGCGGCGAGGCCGAGATGGCGAAGGATCTGGACGAGCAGCCAGCTGGTGTCGCGGCAGGAGCCCTTGGCGCTTTCCAGCGTTTCCTCCGGCGCCTGCACGCCGGTTTCCATGCGGATGACATAGCCGATCTGTCTCTGCAGGCGGGCATTCAGGCCGACGATCATATCGACTGTCGGCTGGTCGGGCGACCAGTCGAGCGTCGGCAGCAGCGCCTTGAGGCGCGGACCGGCCGGCTCCGGCGTCATGTAGATCGACAGATCTTCCTGGATCGTTTCAGGGTATCCGAAGGGCCACTTGGTTGCCTCTTCCTCGACGAAGAAGTCGAAGGGATTGTAGACCGTCATGTCGGCGACGAGATCAACCTCGATCTTGAATTCGGTCACCGGGTCCGGAAAGACATAGCGGGCAAGGTAATTGCCATAAGGGTCTTGCTGCAAGTTGACGAAATGGTTGGAGGGCGTGACCTTCAGCGAGTGGCTGAGCACCCGTGTCTTCGAATGCGAGGCAGGTTTCAGCCGGATGATTTGTGGGCCGAGGCGGACCGGCTTGTCATAGGTGTAATGCGTCAGATGATAGATGCTGGCTTTGATCGACATATTTCTCTTTTTATCCGGCTCGCATCGTCGTGCGGCTTGCTGTTCCCAAAATCAGTGTGTGCAATGCAGCGAAAGAAAGCAAGGCGGAAAGGTCGACGGCTTTTACGCTGCCTTGGCAAAGGTGACGGCCGCCTTCAGGCCCTTGCCGCCCGTGCCCGGTTCCAGCGTCAGCGCGGCATTGAAAAGATTGGCGATTTCTTCGACAATCGGCAGACCGAGACCGGCACCGGGCGCACCGGACTCATTGCCGCGCGAAAAGCGCCGGCGCACCGCCTCCAGCTTCTCGGGCGGGATGCCGGGACCGTTGTCCTCGATTTCGAGGCGGATCGTCTCTGACGCGGCGATGATACGGACGGTGACCTCAGCTCCCTTGCCGGCATAGGCGATGGCATTGCCGGCAAGGTTGCGCAGCATTTCGCCGATCAGCAGCGGCTCGGCGCGGACCATCGCCGGGCTCTCGCCCTCGAAGCCGAGATCGATGCCGGCGACGGCGGCCGTCGGGATCTGCTCGCCGGTGATTTCCTGGGCGATGGCGGCGAGATCGATGGCGGAGGCGGTCAGCGCCTCCTTGGCAGTGGCGGCGTCGATCTTGGCCATCAGGAGAAGCTGGGCAAGGATGCGCTCGGCATGCGCTACCGCCTGGTCGCCCTTCAGTGCTGCCGCCTGCGCCTCATCAAGCGAGCCGGCACGGGCGGAAAGGGCGAGCTGGGTGCGGATGATCGCTAGCGGGGTGCGTAGCTGATGGCTTGCATTGCCGGTGAAATGGCGGAGCGCATCCAGCGCCGATTGCAGACGGACCATGAAGGAATTTACCGTATCGACCAGCGGCTCGACCTCGCTCGGCACGGTCTGCTTGATCGGATGCAGGTCATCGGGGCTGCGTTCGCCGATGGCGTCGCCGAGCTTGTAGAGCGGGCGCAGAGCCACCGTGACCGAGATCCAGACGATGACGGCCGCGCCCGCGATCATGAAGGCGAGACGGAGTGCGGATCGGACGAGGATCGCCTGCGCCAACTGCCGGCGGGCGATGGTGGTTTCGGCGACCGTCACCACGAAGGGCACGGAGCGGATGCCCGTCGAGGCCGAGCGCTCGAGTGTGGCGATGCGGATCGGCTCGCCGCGGAAGGTGTCGTCGGCGAAGGCGGCAGCATCGCCCGGCGTTTTCTTGAGGACCGGCAGGGACTGGTAGCCGGTGATGAATTGGCCCGGCGGGCCGTCGACGCGGTAGAAGACGCGATCCTGCGCGGCCGAGGTCAGCATCTCCAGTGCGACATAGGGGATATCGACCTGCAGCGTGCCGTCCTCGGCGACGACGACGCGCTCGGCGATCGCCAGCGCGGAACCGGCGAGCACGCGGTCGGAGACGATATTGGAGGTCTGGACCGCCTCGCGATAGGTATCGGCGAGTGCCAGCGTGCCGATGACGGCGGTGGAGACGAGCAACCAGAAGAGCAGCCGGCGCCTGAGGGAATAGGCGGCTTTCATGAGGCCTCGGGCAGCTTGTCGAGATAATAACCGATGCCGCGGGCGGTCTTGACGGTCAGGCCGTGTGGTGACAGGCGCTTACGCAGACGGCTGACATATTGCTCGATGGCATTTGCGGAAATGTCGTCGTCGAAGGCCGTTAGCGATTGAATGATCGCCTCCTTGGCGACGACCTTGCCGGCCCGCATGAAGAGGATTTCGAGCAGGCCGAGCTCGCGGGCGGGAATATCGAGCGGCGTGGCGCCTGATGAAAAGGTGCGGGAATTGAGATCGAAGGAGATGCCGCCGAAGCCGACGGTCGCCGAGCGCAGCCCTGCCTGGCGGCGCAGCAGCACGCGCACGCGGGCCTCGAATTCGGCGATATCGAAGGGCTTGATCAGATAATCGTCGGCGCCGAGATCGAGCCCCTTCACCCGCTCTTCCGGCGTGCCGCGCGCGGTCAGAATGAGGACTGCCGCCTGGTTCTGCCGGGCGCGCATGGCGCGCAGCACGTCGAGACCGTCCATCTCTGGCAGGTTGAGGTCGAGGATCACCAGATCGAAATTTTCCGCTGCGATGACCGCATCGGCGGACGCTCCGTCATGGACGACATCGACGGCATGGCCCGTGCCGCGCAAGATCGCCGACAGGCCGTCGGCCAGTGCGATATTGTCTTCGGTGAGCAGGATGCGCACGGATGTTTCCCCTGTTTTTCAAGGGAGATTACAGAGATGAAGCCGGGATGTCACAGCGATTTTCAAGCTTACAGCGCCGCGCGTCCTTCAGACGCGCAAAGGACGCTGTAACACTTTGAATCGACGCATCGTGCTTTCCGAAAATCGATTCCGATTTTCGGAAAGCACGATGCGCCAGTGAACGGCCGGGAAAAGTTCGACCTCAGCTCCCGGTCCTTTCGATCCGCTCGCGCTGCATCATTGCGGCGGTGAGCAGCTTCCGGAAGCGGGGATCGTCGCGGATGTTGTCGAGATCGGAATCATTGTCGAACCATTTGATATGGTAGACGGAGCTGTTCGGCAGCAGCTTCTCCAGCAGATCGATCGCCTGATCGACGTCGCCGAGGACGGAGTAGACGCAGGCGAGATTATACTGCGCGACGATGTCGTCGGGATCGATGGCGATCGCACGGTCGGCCCAGTCGCGTGCCCTTGCCGCGTCGCCGAGATGGGCAAGCGCCAGCGCGCCGCGATGGGCGGGGCCTGAATTTTCCGGGTTGACGTTCAAGGCCCGTTCGGCGCGCAGCAGGCCGAGGCGCGCCCAGTTTTCCGTATCCAGCACACGGCCGAGCGAGCGGTAGGCCGACATCAGATGGATCGGCGAGACGTAATCATCAGGGCGGATTGCCGCGGCTCGGGTGAAATATTGCACGGATTCGGCGAAGTTGCCGTGCATGAAGAAGAACCGGGCATAGTGGAAGTTCGCCTCGAAGAGGTTCGGGTCGAGCGCCAGGGCACGTTCGAAGGCTGCCGCTGCCCTGTCGTCATAGCCGCTCTGATGGAGGGCGAGACCATGGGAGGCGTGGGCTTCGGGGAGGTCGGGATCGAGCTCTAGGGCGCGGGCGCTCATCTCGAGGATGCGCCTCAGCGGCACGTCGTCAGGCGCCCAATCGCGGATCGCCGCGTCGCAATCGGCGATGC
This sequence comes from Rhizobium leguminosarum, assembly GCF_001679785.1. Lineage (NCBI taxonomy): Bacteria > Pseudomonadati > Pseudomonadota > Alphaproteobacteria > Hyphomicrobiales > Rhizobiaceae > Rhizobium > Rhizobium leguminosarum. The sequence continues at coordinate 3,375,474 of NZ_CP016286.1, read as the reverse complement.
CGGCATAGGCGCGGGCATAGTCCGGATCGAGCTCGACCGCCTTGCAGAACATGCGCCTTGCGAGCTCCAGATAGGATTTGGTCCAGGTGTGAGAGAGCTGGCGGCCTCTGAGATAATAGGTATAGGCCTCGACATTGGCGGTCGGCTCGTTGGCGATCGCCTTCTTCTCTTCCGGCAGCAGGCGCACCTTCAACTGACCGACGATCGCATGGGTGATCTCATCCTGTATGGCGAAGATGTCGGTCATGTCGCGGTCGTAACGCTCGGCCCAGAGATGGTCGCCATTGGCGGTGTCGATCAGCTGACTGGAAATGCGCACGCGATTGCCGACGATGCGCACACTTCCCTCGAGCACGTAGCGCACGCCAAGCTCCTGGGCGAGCCGCTTCACCTTTACCGATATGCCCTTGTAGGTGAAGATCGTATTGCGCGGCACGACGTGCAGGCTGGAGATCTTGGAGAGATCGGTGATGATGTCTTCGGTGATACCGTCGGAGAAATAATCCTGGTCGGCATCGCCGCTCATATTGGTGAAGGGCAGCACCGCGATGAAGCAGGTATTGCGGTTCTGCGCGACCAATCTGGCGGAGGAAGGCGGCGCTAAGCTGACGGTGTAGACCTGAACGGGCTGCCGGATGTTCTTCAGCATATGTTCGCCGATGAATTCGAAGCCGAGATTGAGGCGCGAGCCGACCTGCTCGCGCACCGAGGCCGACACGGCGATGCCGCCCGGCGCTGCGATGCGCTCGAGCCTGGCGGCGAGATTGACCCCATCTCCGAATATGTCGCCGTTCTCGACCACGACGTCGCCGAGATTGATGCCGATGCGGAATTCGACGCGCTCGTCCTTGGGCACGTTCTCGTTACGGGCTGCCATGCTGCGCTGGATTTCGGCAGCGCAGGCGACCGCATTCACCACGCTCTGGAATTCGGCAAGGATGCCGTCGCCGGTGAGTTTGACGATCCGGCCCTTGTAGTCTGAAATACGAATGTCGACCAGCTCGCAGCGATGGCGGTTCAGCGCCTGCAACGTGCCGGATTCATCGATGCCCATCAGTCGGCTGTAGCCGACGACGTCTGCAGCAAGAATAGCGCTCAGTCGTCGTTCCATGACCCCTCCCATGGATCTTCCAGTTTAGTCTAGCTTTTTATAGAGTTTTTGTCGCGTAGAGTCGTCCCCCGAATAATAAATTCGGGCGGTCTCGACGTTTTTAACGCGGCAGCGCGACCATATAACGTCGTCGATCTTCATCAATACTCTAAACGGGTGAAGGACGGAGCCAATCCCTAATCCTTTGTGATGAAAAGACAATTCACATCGGAGAAAAATGGAGTGTTCTGCTTTGGCCGACACTTTCTGAATCGACATCATAAAACCGATCGCCCACCGATTTAAGGCTTGAGCCGGACCCAGGGGCATAGCCTAGAAGACGATTCGCGAGGGAATCATGAACGAGCGAATGAACGAGAATCTCTGGCTGACGGCAGCCGAATGCGCCGAGCGAATCGGCCTGACGGTAAAAGCGCTTCGCCTTTACGAGAAACGCGGGCTGATCAACCCACGGAGAACCGGCAAGAACTGGCGGCTCTATGGTGTCGAGGACATCGCGCGGCTGAACGAGATCCTGGCCTTAAAGCGACTGGGGCTCAGTCTGGCGAGAATCACCGAACTGCTGGCCGGCCAGGCGACCGATCTCGACCGGACGCTCGCCATGCAACAGACGCAGTTGCTCTCACTGCGCAGCCGCGTCGAAGACAGTCTCTCGCGGATCAATGCTTAGCGGCAGCGGATCGCCGCCGGCGAACCCATCTCGATCAACGAACTTGTCAGCATAGCGAAGGAGGCCAGCATGACCGACCAATCCGCCGACGCCGTCGCCTGGCGGCGCTACGAGCAGGCGCGGCCGCGTACCGAAGGCGCGATCGCCCCCGAGCTCAATGATGATTATCTTGGCGCCTACCTCTTCGATGCAGGCAGCACTATCACGATCGCCCGGCGCGAAGGCGGACTGACGGCGCAGGTGCTCGGGCAGGAGGCTATCGATATCTATCCGGAGAAGGAGGACGAATTCTTCTATCGCGTCGTGGCGGCGCAGATCAGCTTCCGCCGCGGACCGGATGGGCGGGTGGAGCATCTTGTGCTGCATCAGAACGGATATGAGCAGGAGGCGCCGCGGATCGGTGCGGCGGAGGCGGCAAGGATGCTTGCCGACCTGGAGAACCGGACGAAAAACAATCAGCCGGTCGATAATAGTGAAGCGCTGCTGCGCAGTCTGATCGCCCAGCATCAGAGCGGCGAGGTCGACTACGACAGGATGGTTCCCGCACTTGCCGATGCCGGGCGGGAGCAGATGCCGATGATCCGCGCGGACCTGGAGCGGGCGGGTGCGCTGCGGTCGATTTCCTTCAAGGGCGTGTCGTCGGAGGGGTGGGACGTCTACGACGTCGCCTTCGAAAACGCTGCGATGGAATGGCGATTTGTACTTGCTGCGGATGGAAGATTCACCGGGATTTTCTTTCGACTATTGCCGTGAGGTCTGGTTATGTGCCTACGGTTTCAATAATCGGCCGAAGTCCGGCCTCGGGAAAATCATGCAACTCTAGAAAATTCCAGACCGAACCTGTGATCCCCAGCCTCGTTGCGCTCCGGTCGTGCCGGAACTCGAGCAGATCCTGCTGTTCTTCGAGCGCGAGCTCTGATCCCGCAAAACGGGCGGCAGCCTCCGTCTGGCCGGCGCCCTTGCTCCTCTGGGCGCGCTCAGGCATTGTTGCCGCATGAGGAGAGTTTTCATCTTGCTGCTGGCGTTCTGGCCGGGCTTTGCGCTCGCCGATCCGGTCTTCTATCCGGCGAAGTCGGGCAATGCCGATGCGCCGGTGCTGACGGTTTATTCTTCGCTCGACGAGCCCCTGGCGCAACCGATGATCCGGGGTTTCCAGGACGCCAATCCCGATGTCGCGGTCAAATATGAGGATATGCTGACCGGCGACATCTACGACCGGATCGTCAGGGAGACGGATGCCGGCAAGAAGACGGCGGATTTCGCCTTTTCCTCGGCGATGGACCTGCAAGTGAAACTTTCCAACGACGGATATGCACAGGTCAGCAACCTGCCGATGAGTACTGCATGGCCGAAATGGGCGAACTGGCGCAACACCGCCTATGCGCTCACCTTCGAGCCGGCGGTGTTCGTCTATCACAAGCCGAGCTTTGCGCATGAGCCGGTGCCGAGTTCGCGGGCTGAATTCGTCGACTATCTGAAGCGCAAGGGCAACGAGGTCTATGGGCGGATCGGCACCTATGACATCGAGCGCTCCGGCGTCGGCTTTCTTTTCATGGCGCGCGACCAGGAGCAGTTCGGCGACATCTGGTCGGTGATCGGGGCGATGGGGGCTGCCGGCGTCAAGCTTTATTCGACGAGTTCGGCGATCCTCGAACGCGTTGCCGACGGGCGCTTCGTGCTCGGCTACAATATTCTCGGTTCCTATGCGGCCGACTGGGCCTCGCGCTATCCCGATGTCGGCATCGTGCTGCCGAAGGATTATACGGTGGTAATGTCGCGGATCGGGCTGGTGCCGCAGGCCGCCGCCGAGCCGGAGCTCGGTCGGCGTTACCTCACCTTCTTCATGTCGAGGGAAGGGCAGACGATCATGGCGCGCGAGCTGCAGATCCCGGCCGTCAGCCCCGAGGTGGCAGGGGAGAATACCGCCAATACGCTGCAGGAACTGCTCGGCGCCCAACTGCGGCCGGTGCCGGTCAGCCCCGGGCTGATGGTCTATCTCGACCAGGTGAAACGGGCGCGGCTGATCGCGCACTGGAACGAAGTTCTGCGGACGCAGTGAAGGCGTCAGCTTTCAGCCAGTTCACTCCACGAGCTGGCGGTCTCGCACTCGTTTCGTGCGCTCTGTTGCCATCGATGACGACTCCGGAATTAAACCGGAGGCCTTTGCTGCAGAGTTGGGGAGGCCGGCCGATGATCCTGCCAGATTGAGCCCGGCAGCCGTGTTAATGCTTCGTCACGACCACTTCGAGATATTCGGCCGGCACCACCATCGTGCCGTCCTCGGCCTGGTTGAAGCGCTCGATCAGCGTTAGGAAATCACGTTCCAGCGCCGCCTTGCCCGGCTGGGGCAAGGCCTCGAACGCCTTGTGCACCGGGCCGTACCAAGTGCGGAAAATTTCCAGCCAATGGGCGGGGGAGCGATAGCGGAAATTGAAGATTTTCGGCGTGACGGCAATCCGTCCGCTGCTTGCGAACATCTCTTCGAGCCTGGCGGTCGTGCCCCAGAGTGCAGGAGATTTCACGCCGGGCATGGGTGGAATGTGCTGGCCGATCGTCTTGAACACCTGGCCGATGAATCCGTTCGGCGTCCAGTTCGCCATGCCGATCCTGCCGCCTGATCTGCAGACCCGCAGCATCTCCTTCGCCGCAGTGTCCTGATCGGGAGTAAACATCACGCCGAATGTAGAAACGACGACGTCGAAGGCTCCGTCTTCGAACGGTAGCGCCTCTGCATCGGCCATCTGGAAGTTTACCGGCATGCCTTCGGCGATCGCCCGTTCGCGGCCGCGCTCCAGAAGCTCGTGGACGTAATCCGTCGATGTCACCTCGGCCCAGCGCCGCGCTGCGGCAAGCGTGGCATTGCCGTTCCCGGCCGCTACATCCAGGACTTTCTCGCCGCCGCGCAGGTCCAGCGCCTCGCAGAGGCTTTCGCCGACGATCTGCAGTCGCACGCCGATAACGGCATAATCGCCCGAGGCCCATGCCGTCTGCTGGCGCGATTTCAGGGCGGCAAGGTCGGTATTTTGGGATAGCGCGGGTTCCCGCGACGTGCTGAGGGTGGTCTGCATGGTTTCTCTCCTGGGCTTGTCGGCAAACGCAGGCAATCCGCCGTAACGTCCGCCGGGTTTTGTTGCTCTCATTCGGCTTTTGCAAAGCGACCGGCCCGCCAATCAGCGTTGCCGCTGGTCCGCTCATGGTTCGATTGTGCCGCGAACTAGCGTTTCGGCCTAGTGTAGGAAATGTAGCGCCCCGATACAGAATATGGACTGGCAGGCCGCAACCATGGCGCCTCAGGCGATCGCGTAGGAACTTCTGACCATCCAGTTTTCCATGCTGGCGGCGAGGGTCGTGTCGCCGATCAGGGAAATCTTGTCATGGGCGATTTCCGTTTCCAGGCTCGACAGGCCAATCCATGCCGATGTCATGGCCTTGAGCTCCGCCGTCACGAAAAGGTCTACGTCATAGCCGGGATCACTGAGACACAAGTCGACCGGCGTGCCGGGCTTTGCCAGCAACCAGTAATTTCTCTCGTCTTTCGGCAGTTCGGGGTAGCTGAACCTGATGACGCTGCGCCTGCGGGAAGGAAGGGCGCTCGCATCGATCTTGCGGCGCATGTTCCACATCAATATGCGGGCATCGAGCTTTTCCAGCGTGACGTCGGCGTCGACGTTCCTGTGCGCCCATTTTCCAAGCGCGTGGACGATCGGCTCCAGTTCCTTGGCCATTTCGGTCGTTCTATAGGCTATGTCGCCCGTCGCATCGTTTTGCGACCGGACAATCAATCCGTTCGCTTCCATTTCCCTCAGGCGCTTAACCATCAGGGTCGGCGACATTCCCGGCACGCCTCGCCGGATCTCATTGAAGCGGGTCGAACCGGACCACATCTCGCAGAGAATGAGCAGCGTCCATCGCGGCTCAAGCAGCTCGCACGCTTTGGAAACCGGACAAAAATGGTTGTAACCGCCATTCGCCATTGGATTGCCTCCGGCTTAAAATATCCGGCAAATATAAACGGACGTCCAGTGTAGATAATGTACTTGCCTTGCGGCAGAGAAGGCTGATCCCAGCCGGCAGCTGCCAATTACGGCAAAAAAGTGTCGTCTCCTTCTGGATATCCCGCCGATGTCAGCTAAATGACAGGTTGTTGTGGTCGCTTTGGCTACTTCTTCTCCGTGGAGGCGGAGAGCTGAAGCCTTGGGAGGGTATTCCGCTCGTCAATCAGGACATTTGCGTCCGCTGGCCGGCCTATTCCTCCCGATTCCCAGAGAACAACAGGCGGTTTGCTCAGCCGCCGACGGAGGACACATCGTGAAGCATACATTCATCGCAACCCTTCTTGCCGCGACCATCGCGCTGCCGGCCTATGCGGCCGATTACACCATCATCGCGCCGGCCGCTCCCGGCGGTGGCTGGGACCAGACGGCCCGCTCGCTGCAGACCGCGTTGCAGCAGGAGAAGATCTCCGGCAACGTGCAGGTCCAGAACGTCCCAGGCGCCGGCGGCACGATCGGGCTTGCGCAGTTCAGCAGCCAGGCTGCCGGCAACCCGAATTCTCTGATCGTCGGCGGCTATGTCATGGTCGGCGCGATCCTCACCAACAAGTCGCCGGTGACGCTCAAGGATGTCACGCCGATCGCCCGCCTGACCGGCGAATATGAGGCCGTCGTCGTTCCTGCCGCATCCGAGATCAAGACCATGGCCGATCTGGTCGCGGCGCTGAAGAAGGATCCGGGTTCGGTTTCCTGGGGTGGCGGTTCGGCCGGCGGCACCGACCATATCACCGTCGGCCTGATCGCCAAGGCTTCCGGCGTCGATCCGACCAAGATCAACTATGTCGCCTTCTCCGGCGGCGGTGAAGCGCTCGCCGCTATTCTCGGCGGCCAGGTCACGGCCGGCGTCTCGAGCTATAGCGAGTTCGAATCGCAGGTGAAGTCAGGCACGCTCCGTCTTCTCGCCGTATCCAGCGAAAAGCGCATCGATGGTGTCGATGCCCCGACACTGAAGGAAGCCGGCACCGACGTCACCATCCAGAACTGGCGCATGGTCGCTGCTGCCCCCGGCCTGTCGGCAGAGCAGGTGGCAAGCGTCACCGCCGATTTCGAGAAGCTGCACAGCTCCGCCACCTGGCAGGAAACGCTGAAGACCAAGGGCTGGGCCGACACCTATCTGTCCGGCGACGCCTTCAAGGCGCAGCTCGAAAAGGATATCTCGGCCACTGAGAGCATTCTCAAAGACATCGGACTTGTTCAATGAGCGAGGATAACATCTCCTCGGCAACCGAGCGCCGCCCTGATTGGGCGGCGTTCATTATTGCCGTTTTCCTCTTCGCCGTCGCCGGCGTGATGGCCTGGGATGCCTTGCATCTGAAAACGATCGCGCAATACGATCGCATCGGTCCGGCGACAGCGCCTCAAATGGTGGCATTTGGCCTCTTCTGTCTTGGGATCTGGACCGCCTTCGAAGCCTGGCGCGGCGATTTTCCCGAACGTGACCGGCAGGAAGTCGCACCCGTCATCTGGATCGTCGCCGGTCTTGCGGGCCAGATGCTGCTCCTGCGCGTCGCTGGCTTCTCGATCGCAACCGGCATCCTCTTTGCGCTGACGGCACGCGGCTTCGGCAAACGCAAGCTCTGGATCTCGCTGCCGCTTGGTATCGTCCTCAGCTTCGTCGTCTGGGCGATCTTCTCGCAGCTGCTGCAGCTGACGCTGCCAGCCGGGCCGCTCGAACATCTGTTCTTCTGACCGCGCGAGACGCGCTGTCAGCTCTTTTGATTTTGCGCGGCGCCCGGTTGCGAAACGCACGGCCGGGAATGCCGCTTGGGACACCAAGATGAGCACATTCGAATTTCTATGGCAGGGTATCCTGGTTGCGATGCAGCCGATGAACCTGGTTTATGCGCTGGTCGGCGTGACGCTCGGCACCGCCGTCGGCGTGCTTCCCGGCATCGGCCCGGCACTCACCGTGGCGCTGCTGTTGCCCGTCACCTACAAGCTCGATCCCGGCGGCTCGCTGATCATGTTCGCCGGCATCTATTATGGCGGCATGTATGGCGGCTCAACGACCTCGATCCTGCTCAACACGCCGGGGGAAAGCGCTTCGATCGTTACCGCGCTTGAGGGCAACAAGATGGCGCGCGCCGGGCGCGGCGGGCCGGCGCTGGCGACAGCTGCGATCGGCTCCTTCGTCGCCGGCCTGATCGCCACGCTCGGGCTCGCCTTCATCGCTCCCTATATCGTCAAGCTGGCGCTGGTCTTCGGGCCGCGCGAATATTTCGCGCTGATGGTGCTCGCCTTCGTCACCGTCTCCTCGGCCTTCGGCGATTCGGCATTGAGGGGTCTGACCTCGCTGTTCATCGGCTTTGCGCTCGCCATGGTCGGCATCGACCAGCAGACGGGGCAGGCCAGGCTTACCTTCGGCATTCCCGACCTGCTCGACGGCGTCGAGGTAACGACGCTTGCCGTGGCGATGTTTGCGATCGGCGAGACGCTCTATATAGCCGCGCAGGGCAACCGGATCGCCGAGAAGGTCGAGGCGGTGAAGGGTTCGCTCTGGATGACCGCTGAGGACTGGGCGCGCTCGTGGAAGCCGTGGCTGCGCGGCACGCTGATCGGTTTTCCGATCGGCGCAATGCCGGCGGGCGGCGCCGAAATCGGCACCTTCCTCTCCTATGCCACCGAAAAGCGGCTGGCGAAAAACCCGGAAGAGTTCGGCCATGGTGCGATTGAAGGCGTGGCCGGTCCCGAGGCGGCGAACAACGCATCGGCCGCCGGCACGCTGGTGCCGCTTCTGACGCTCGGCCTGCCGACGACGGCGACGGCGGCGATCATGCTTGCCGGCTTCCAGCAATACGGGCTGCAGCCGGGGCCGCTGCTGTTTGCCACCAATCCGCAGCTCGTCTGGGGGCTGATCGCCAGCCTGCTCATCGCCAATGCGATGCTTTTGGTGCTGAACCTGCCGATGATCGGGCTCTGGGTGCGGCTGCTGACCATTCCGAAGCCGTGGCTCTATGCCGGCATCCTGCTGTTTGCGACGCTCGGGACGATCGGCGCCAATCCGTCGGTGTTCGAACTCGGCATGCTGCTCGCCTTCGGCCTGCTCGGCTATGTAATGCGGCTCTTCGGCTATCCGATCGCGCCTGCCGTCGTCGGGCTGATCCTCGGGCCGCTTGCCGAGCAGCAGCTGCGCCGGGCGCTGGCAATCAGCCAGGGCGACGTCACGACGCTGGTGATGTCGCCGATCGCGGCAGGCCTGCTCATCGTTGCAGCGGCCGCCTTCCTCATCCCGCTGATCCTGCGGCTGCGCGGCAGGGGACAGGTGCTCTCGCAGCTGGCGGCAAACGAAGACTAGCGCATCGGCCCGAAAATCGGTTCCGATTTTCGGAAAGCATGATGCGCAGATTTCAAAGTGTTAGAGCGTCCTTTGTGCGTCCGAAAGGACGCACGGCGCTCTAAGAATAAAAAGACCACCCACCCCTTCCTCGAGGCTGGCCATGGAGACATGTGCCGGCCTGCTGTTTTTTGCATGGCTGAGGTGATTTTCTGAGCATTGTGGAGGTCTATTCGCGATGCCATCTATGAGTAGTCAATCATAGAGCAAGAGGAAAAGGACAATGTCCGCACTTCGCAATTCAGTCCGTACTGGCTTCTTTGGCCGCGCATTCGCCGTTCTTGGTGCCGCAAACGCCGTCAGCGCTGCTGTCGAAGCCGGTCGCCGCCCGCGCGCCAACGACCTCACCACACTCGGTATCGACCCGGCCTCCTTCGGTTAGGTCTCCCGCTAACACCTTCAAGCAATGCATGAATGAATTAGCCCGCAACCGGATGGTCGCGGGCTTTATTTTTAGCTGCAAGAGTGTCGCACACTGCGGCTTCTTGCTTCGTCAGGCGTGAAGTTCCTCCTGCCGAGCGCCGTGATCCTCCACCTTTTCGCGCCTGTTATGGCGAATGGACGACCAGAGCGACAGACCGATCAAGACCGCGCCGCCGAGGCCGGTGATGACCTCGGGAATGTGCACCAAGGTCTGCGCATACATGATCACCGAGAGGATCAGGATGGCATAGAAGGCGCCATGTTCGAGATAGCGGTATTCGGCAAGCGTTCCCTTCTCTACCAGCATGATCGTCATCGATCGCACATACATGGCGCCGATGCCGAGGCCGATCGCGATGACGAAGAGGTTCTGCGTCAGGGCAAAGGCGCCGATGACGCCGTCGAAGGAAAAGCTCGCATCCAGCACCTCCAGATAGATGAAGGCGCCGAGGCCGCCCTTGGCGGCAGCACTCATCGTCTGCTGCGACGCATCGAGCAGCTCGCCGACAACCTCGACCGCGAGGAAGGTGAGCAGGCCGTAGATGGCGCAATGGACAAAGACACTGGCTTCCTCGCCACCGATCAACCAGGAAAACACAAGCATCAGAGCCAGCACGAAGGCGATCTCGATGCCCCTTATGGTGGCCGAACGCGCCATCACCTTTTCCAGACCGCGAAGCCAATGGATTTTCTTCTCATGGTCGAAGAAATAGCTGAGGCCGACCATCATCAGGAAGGTGCCGCCGAAGGCCGCGATCGGCAGATGCGCATCGTTCATGATGCGGGCATATTCGGCCGGCTCGCGTGCGGCAAGCACCAGAGCATCCCAGGGGCCGATCTGTGCCGCGATCGCGACGATTGCCAGCGGGAAGACGATGCGCATGCCGAAGACGGCGATGATGATGCCCCAGGTGAGGAAGCGCTGCTGCCAGACCGGCGTCATCTCCTTCAGCTTGTTGGCGTTGACGATGGCATTATCGAAGGAGAGCGAGATCTCCAGCACCGCAAGCACCGTGCAGATGAAGAAGACGGTCGCCATGCCGCCGATCGTGCCGGTCGTCTGCCAGCCGAGCACGGCGCCGAGAACGAGGCCGAGGGCAGTGACGATGAAAGCCCAGCGGAAATAGCTGAGCGAGGATTTATGGGTCACGGGTTGATTCATGGCCGCACCTCGCGGCCGCAAATCGTGTTGAAGAGGGTCGATATAGTGGAAAAACGCGGCACGCCACAACGGGCACGCGGGTCAGGCATGGTGAGCTTGTTCATCGATGAAAAATCCGCCGGCTAAGCTGCAGGCGGTACCGACATCACGAGAGCGCCGTAAAAACTCTCGCCAGAGGGGCCCGGCACCAAAGTACCCCGTCAGCCGATGTCTGGAAGGCTGCGGGATAGGCTCTAGGTAATGAACTTCGCGGGCCAGTCAAGGCCGGTCGTCACACCGGGATTGGGTGATTTTTTTTGGAACCATCCCGACGCCCGCCCGTTAGGCCCTGGTTGAGCTTAAAAAAGGAGGCCGATGATGCACACTTCGACCCATCTTCCCGACAAACGCACGGAGGCGTCCGACCGCATGAAGCGGGCGAAGCCGAACCGCATGCAGAAGGCGCAGGTGCTGCCGCCGCATCATGTCGACCTGACACTGACGCCCGGCGTCTACCACGACATTCACGTGCCGGCCCATGTTAGCGGCGCCGATCTTTCCAAGGGCGGCCCCGACATCAAGGGCAATGCGGGCACCAAGAAATAACGGGTATTCCGGAAGCCTCCTGCGCGAACGGTAGATTTGAAACAGGGTGAGAAACATATGACGATCAACTTTGTGCCCCGCGAGATCTTCATCCGGCACGAAAATGAATGGCAGGCGGTACGCGAGGCGGCGGACGAACGCATCAATATCGGCAGACGCCAGAAGCCGCTCTCCGTCGGCGGCACGGCATTGGTTGGTAAAAGCGATCCTTCGGCGACACGCGCTGAACGACCAACAGCCGAATGACCAACTGAAGCACACGTGACACGAGCGCCCGGCGTGATGCCGGGCGCTTTGTTTTTCTATTTGTGTTCATCGCGATCGACACGCTGTCCGGAATTATAGCCGAACCATTTTTCGAGCTTGCCGAAGGCGAAGAGCACGCAGATGGCAGCAAGCGTCGTGAAGAAGGCGATCGGCCAATAGCCGAAGCCCATGGCGAGGCCGATCGCGCCGGAGAGCCACATGCCGGCGCCCGTCGTCAGCCCGTGCACCCTACCTCTTGCAAAGACGATCATGCCGGCGGCAAGGAAGGCGACGCCGGCGGTGACGGCTTCTATGACGCGCAGCGGATCGATGCGCACCTGATCGTCATCGGTAAAACCCGGCATGTGCACTGCCTCGATCGAAATGATGGCAAAGAGGGCAGCGGCAAGACTGATCAGAATATGGGTGCGGAAGCCCGCCGGGCGGTCGCGGGCCTCACGTTCGAAACCGATCAGCCCGCCGAAGACGATGGCGCCGAAGAGGCGGGCGAAGATGACGGGATAGTGGATACGCGACGCCGGTATTATGTCGGCGATAATCAGATCCATGGATTTTTCCCCCAGAAAGATGGAATTTTTCGCTGGCTAACGTCTGGGCGCGGAATTTGTTCAGCTTTTCCCTCTTGCGTTTCGGCAGTGCCGTTGGCCTCTCCGGTGTGCGCCGGTGCGTTCGGGTCATTGGAAGGAAAGTTTGGCAAACCAGGCGTCATCCTGTCGCCGCGCCAACCTTTCGGAAAGGATTGAGCAGCGATAATCCCGGCCTCACGGGAATCGGACAGATGGCCAAGACAGCGACACGCGGCCGCCGCAAGGCGCCGGCGAGAGGAAAGAGCAAAGCGCGCAGCAGCGGGGGCGGATTGCTGTCCTGGGCGGTGATCGGCATTGCCGCGATCGGCGGCATCGTCGCCCACGACCATTGGAAGAGCATTCAGCCGATGCTTGCAAGGCAATCGACGCCGATCACACGGGACACGGCGGAGCCGAGGCCTGTCGTCAAGAAGGACGCGCCGCCGAAGCAGGTGGCGCTTGCCGCACCCACGCCGAAAGTCCCAGTACCGCAGTTGCTGCCGCAGCCGCAGCCGCTGCCGCCGGCCGCGATCCCGACGCCGATGATCCAGCCGATAAAGGCAGTGCCGTCGCCGGCCTCCGCTGCTGTTTCGGAAGCCAGGACAGTCGCCTTCGGCTATTGCGGGCAGGGCGCCCATATCAATTGCGTCGGCGACGGTGGCGTCTTCTGGTACAAGGGCGAGAAGATCGTGATTGCCGACATGGCAAGCCCGGCGGTCGACCGGGCGCGCTGTGACGGCGAGCGCCGGGTGGCCTTTGCCGCCAAGTCGCGGCTGCTGGCGCTTCTGAACGCCGGACCCTTCATCATGAATGCGGCGGGTAAGGCCGAACCCTCTGGCGCGCCGCGCGTCGTCTCGCGCGACGGGCGCTCTTTCGGCGCACAGCTGATCAATGAGGGCCTGGCACGCAAGCCAGGGGCCGCCGGCAGCGCCTGGTGCGCCTGAGGGCGGCTACTTACCCTTCTTCACCAGCTTGCCGCCGGTGCGGAAGCTGCCAGTGAAGGAGGAGTCCTTGCTTTCGGCGGTGCATTCGATCGCGATCGGCTTACCGGCATAGGGATTGCCGAAGGTGCAGAAGCCGGCGACCTTGACCTCTCCGGTCATCTTGTTGCCGACACCCGTGGTGACGAGGCTGAGCGGCAGGCGGGCATTGCCGTTGGAGGCAGGCTTGATGCCGCTGCCGTCGCCCTGGAAGCCCAGCGCCTTGCCATCCGAGGTGAAGATGAAGGTCACCACGCCATTGGCCAGCGTGACGCTGGCAAGCTCGTTCTTGCAGCCCTTGGTGGCGTCGAACTTGGCGACGACCAGCTTGGCGCATTTGCCGGAAAGCGTAATGACGCCGGGCGCACCAGGAAAGGTCTCGGCGGGCGCGGGCGGCGCAGCGGAGGCCGGCAAGGCGAGGACGGCGGAAAAAAAGGCGGCAGCGGCAAGCGCGTATAACTTCATTTCGATCTCAAACCCCATGTCGCGGCGAGGCGAATCACTACCTCACCCTCGGTTCGCCATGGCATGGCTCTGTGTCCGAATTTGGCGCGCCGTTATTGCTGAGGAGAAAAAATTTTGTCGGCGGCCGAGCTCGCTCGACGATCGGCGGCAGATCAGTAAAAAGCTGGTTGCGGTTGCTGGTTACAAGATCCGGCAACGACATAGGCTGCCGGACATCGGCAACGAACCGATGTGACACGACAGTGGCAGGGCACTCATCGAGGTGCCGTCTTGGACGCACGTCTGGTCAAGGGGAATGGGCCCAGGCAGGGAAGTCCAGGCCCATTCTTTCCCGATCGGAGGTCAGTCAGATCAGGAATTTGTAGCTGCCGGTCCAGAGCATGATGCCGAAAAGTGTGAACGGTTTTCGGATGACATCCTGTTCTAGCCGGCAGCCCTTTATCAGAACGCGCGCTGCAGGCGGAAGAAGCCCGAGGTAACGTCGCTAGCATTGTCCGGATCGAGGTACTGAACCGAAATCTTCGTGGAGAGGTTCTCGACGATCTGGTAGTCGATCGTCACGCCGGCCTTCCAAGCGTCAACGTCGTCGTTGAACTCGCCAGCAGTGATGCCATAGTTGTTGTAGTACTGAACAGCGGGGGTGATCTTCAGCTTGTCAGTCGCCTTGATGGCGTATTCAGCAGCGATCGCCCATTCAGCCTTGTTGTAGTAGGCGTTCGGGTTGCTTGCGTAGACAACTGCGAGGCCGAGCGTGCCCGGACCGACAGCAACCGTACCCATAGCGCGGACGGCGCCTTCTTCGTTGTCGGTGTCGTAACCGGCGGTGATCTGGTAGCTGAATGCACCAGCCTTGCCGCCGAGACCGACTGCAACGCCGACGTTGTTGGGGGTTTCGCCATTGTAGAACGGGCTGTCTTCCAGCTCGTCAACGCTGATGCCAGCGTAGAAGGCGTCGGTTTCGTACTGATAACGGATGGAGTTATGCAGCGTGACCGGAGAACCGATATCGTCCGTTTCGCCGGAGAGGCCATCGTCCCACCAGGAGTAGAACAGACCAGCGCGGAAGCCGGCGATGTCGAGGTAAGCGGAGTCCAGCTGGGCCTTCTGGGCCGAAGCGTTGTCAGCATTGAACTGCATGACGATGACGCCGGTCAGCGGACCATATTCGGTGTCGCTCTTGGCGGTAAACTGAACCTGACCACGCGTACGGGCATCCCAGTCCGAGTCGTTGGCGACAGAACCACCGCCGCCGGCGCCGATCGAGCTGGCGTTCGGAGCAACGTCAACCTGGAAACGGATGTAACCGTTGATCTTGAGGCAGGTTTCGGTGCCTGGGATGTAGAAGTAGCCGGTGCCGTATGCGTCGCAGACGCGAACGTATTCAACCGGTTCCGGCTCGGCAGCAACGATAGCGTCGGCAGCCTGAGCGCCGGATACTGCTGCAAGTGCAGCAGCGGAGCCGAGAAGAAGGCTCTTAATGTTCATGGAATAACCTCCAGTTCAGATGCAGAAGGATGAAGACCGTTGCCATCGGCAGTCCCTACGTATCTTCAACCCGTGTGAGCGAAGCGGCGCCTTTTGACCAGGTGCCTGCCTCGCCGCGGTAGTTACACAGCGGCATGTTGCGTCGCAATAACGATGTCGATCATGACAGCAGGGCGGCGCTGCTATGTTGCTGAAATCACACGTTTTTTGTCATAAACCTGTCATCTGTCCGTCACAAAACCGGCAGCTCTGGATGCTTGACCAACGAGGGGCTGAAATTTGAATACGCTAATGCAAGTGACGAGCGCGTGAGCATGTTCTCATATGCGAACCACGCCATAATCAAGATGTTTGAGGCGGAAGGCGTGCCGCACCCGTTCGGACGTGCCAGGGTGGTGGCGGCGGACCGGACGGAGCAGCCGTCGAAGGAAACCGTGAACCTGCAAAACAGCCCGCTTCTGCCGGCGCTGGGGACAGTTAAACGGAACTGGAGAAGCGAATAACAGTCATCGTCACTGGGCCGGCCGCTATCGATTGTTGAATGGCGGCCAGCTCCGCCAGCATTCCCGGGGTTGGCAAATATCCGGCATCCGCCATGCTTTTGACTGTTACACTCCGCAAGTCGATAAGAGTTTCCAGCAGCCGTTCCATTCGAAGATCCTCGTGTTGACGAATCGAGATTCTCTTTCATCTCGAGGGTGTCATCGACAGCGTGACCACGATATTCACTGATTTGCACCGGTGGAGATATCTAGAGTTTTTGTCGCGGTTAACGACGAATCGGAATTTTCGAATAGTAAGTTGGGACATCATATCCCTGATCAGCAAGAAACTGTTTTAGCGCCAGATCCGAGACGGTCGCATATGGCGACGGACCGACGGTCACACTCAAGACCGGCAGTGGCAGTGGCCCGTCCTTGCCGACCCACTCGTAATAAGGCACGACGCCCAGGGAACTGGCCCGATACTTTGGCGAAACGGTAGCCGCAATGTCAGGGCGATAGCAAACTGCGCGATACTCCTCTTCTGCCTCAAAAGCCCAGTTTTTGAAACGCGTTATGAGTTTCGCAATCTCCATCGCCGCGCCGATAGCCAAACGCTTCGCTTCTTCTTCATCGAACGCTTCACGCTCGCCCTTGATGGTGATCGCCCTGTCGTAGATGTTTTTAACCAAGCTGATTGTCAGATCCTTTTGGAAGTGTGCGTCGTAGACAATCTTTGTCAGAAAGTGCGGAAAGTTCCGGGACTGCCAGTTTTCGAGTTCAGCCGCGTTGAACTCTATGCAATAGGGAACGACATCCTTCCCATAGTCTCGCCACTGGTTAAGAAGGTTGTTGCGCGCACTCATGCAAAAGATGATGGGCTGATAGTGTCGCATCGCGTCTGCGATTTGATCGATCAGGTACGAGCCTGCGTTCTTTTCCGCGTCCGTTTTGTCTTCGACGAACTCACGGATAGCGTAGGCGGCGACTTCAACGCCATATACAACCTCTGATCCGTCATTCATGAATGCGGCGTCGGAAAACCAAAGCTTATGTTCCCCCAGAATGCCAATGAGGCCTTGAGCGCTCGTGTAGTGAAACAGAGATGTCGGGATGACGACATCCTCGTAGATTCTCTTAATTTGGATCTCGGCCAATCCGTCAAATACGTTGACGAACGGCGGCAGCTCCGCCGGCTGCTGTTCTAGTCCCTCTGACCCTTTTTCATCTGGTGATGCGTCTTCCATTGAATTTCCCCGTTATCAGGTCGAGCGCTCGTCCGCGCTTCATCTTCAGCGAAAATTAGGCGGACGATCACCCGCCGGATGGTTCTCACAGTCCGGCGGGTGGCATCAAGCTTCAAGGGCGTGCGGGTCCGCCCCTAGGACGTCAGTGCAGATCGCGCTTTTCCCGAGCAATCTGCTCGCTGCCAGAGTGGCGCTTTCCCTTCAGCACTTCGTTGACGCGTCCCGACGCCGAAGCGGAAGGCGATCTCGTGCTGGTACTCGCCGTTCCAGCTGTGCAGCCAGACCTGTACGGCGTCGTCGAGGGTGAGGCGGTGGTTCGTATGCTTCATTTTCGAGTTTCCTAGTGGTTAAGAAACCTCGATCAGCTTGACAGGCCATCCTCCCCAAGTATCCTTGGGATTGTTAAGGGGTGAGCCGTTTTGCCGATCGAGGCATTCGGTTTATTCGACGCGAGGCCGGGGTTGCACCCCCGGCCTTTTTCGTGCCCTGCTCGCCCGATTGGCGATCAGTGAGGAAAGTAAAGTGTAAACACACTGATTCCGTCAAGGGGTTGAAAATTAACATCTGTGGAACGGGTGCATGCCATAAGCATCTGCACCAACTAGTACCACGCCACAGAGATTATGACGGTTTGTCTTATCGTAGAATTGGCAGGGCTTCTGGTGGGATGAGAAGTTGGATGCTGCGTGCGGCGCCTGGCACGCGAGATATAAAACCCGCCTTCTCGAGGGTCAGCACCATCTGGTGAACAGACGGAGCCGTAACGCCGAAGTGGCGACGCATGTCGGCTTCGGCCGGAGGCTGTTTGAAGATGCGGCTGTAGGCGTAGATGAAGGCCAGGTACTGGCCTTGGATCTGCGTAAGGCCCCGTCTTGCCGTTGCGGCTTGCGGGTCAAGTGAGGGACTCATTTTGGGATTCATCTGCGTCTCCACGCTGAAGGAGGTGTCGATGAATATAAAGTTTCACATAGAGCTTAGCCAATCGGAACGTGACCAACTGGCCGCTTTGTTGAGCGGGGGGTGCCACAGGTCGCGCAAGATCAAGCGCGCCCAGATCCTGGTCGCAGCGAACGAAGGCTTCAGCGACGAGGTGATCGCGGCAACCTTGAACGTCAGCGGATCGACGATTTACCGGACCAAACGCCGGTTTGTGGAAGCCAATCTGGAAGGGGCGCTCAGCGAAGAACCGCGCCCGGGTGTTGAGCGCAAGCTATCGAGCAAGGAGGAGGCGCTGTTGGTAGCGACCGCCTGCTCAAAGCCGCCGCCCGGGCGAGCCCGCTGGACCCTGGAGCTTCTGGCAGATGAGATGGTCCGGCTCACCGATCATGACCAGTTGTCCTCGGAGACCGTGCGTCGCCGGCTGGCTGAGAACCATCTCAAGCCTTGGCGCAAAGACATGTGGTGCATCCCAAAGATCGATGGGGAATACGTCGCGCGCATGGAGGATGTTCTCGACCTCTACGCAGAAACGCCTGATCCACAAAGGCCCGTGGTCTGCTTCGACGAGAGCCCGACCCAACTCATCGGCGAAGTGCGCGAGCCCATTGCGGCCAAGCCTGGCCAGCTTGAACGCTACGATTGCGAGTATCGCCGAAACGGCACGGTCAATCTGTTTGTCTTCATGGACGCCCACCGGCCCTGGCGCAGGGTGAAGGTCACCGATCGGCGAACCAACCAAGACTTCGCCGAGTGCATGCGCGAACTGGTCGACGTCGATTATCCCGACGCGCCGATCATCCGCGTGGTGATGGACAACCTCTCCACTCATTCCGCCGGGGCGCTTTACGACGCATTTCCCGCCCCGCAAGCTCGAAGGGTGCTGAAGCGACTGGAGTTCCACCACACGCCCAAGCACGCCAGTTGGCTCAACATGGTCGAGATCGAGATCGGTGTCCTGCGTAGCCAATGCCTCGACCGTCGTATCGACAACAAAGACACCATAATCGCCGAAGTCGCAGCCTGGGAGCAGCAACGCAACGCCCACGGCGCAAAGATCCAATGGATGTTCACAACCGAAAATGCCCGCAAAAAGCTCCGTAAAGCTTACCCCGTCAAAGAGTCATAATCTCTGTGGCGTGGTACTAGGTTTTTCCCCATCCACAATTAAAAGCTGTTTAAAAACATGGCCTTCCACCTGAAACACTAAGGTCATGAAAAGACTTGTGAAAACCGGCCGTTGACCTGCTGCTTTCCACATAATCCACAGTTCGCACTTGTCGGCGCCCGCGTTTGGTGGGCGGGTTTTAGAATCGCGACGACGCGTTTCGCCGAAAGTCCATCACAAGATTTGTCGGAAGTGGATTCTCTGGGTGGAGCCTGTTGATAGTTAACAGATCCCCATCGACGACGGCGACGAGGCAAGCTTCGCCCGTTCCCGCCGGATAGTTCCGGCGGCATCTGCTTGCGCAAAGGGGTGCGGGGGGCGCGATAGTTGCGACTGCCTTTTGCTGCGCAAAGGGGTGCGGGGGTTCGGAAGAGCTGCGCTGACCTAGGAAAAGCGCATGGCTGCCCATTCCAGGAAACGACCGGCGTCGCCACCCCAAACGATCAAGAATATTGTGAAAAGCAAAACGGCGCCTGTAAGCAGCAACAAAATCATCGCCGGATA
Organism: Rhizobium leguminosarum; assembly: GCF_001679785.1. Taxonomy (NCBI): domain Bacteria; kingdom Pseudomonadati; phylum Pseudomonadota; class Alphaproteobacteria; order Hyphomicrobiales; family Rhizobiaceae; genus Rhizobium; species Rhizobium leguminosarum. The sequence goes on along the minus strand of NZ_CP016286.1, from coordinate 3,356,037 downwards.
ACTATAGGCCATGAACACTTTCGCCGATTTTTCAAATCGGTCGAAGCGATTCATTATGTACTCTTTTGGGTATTGAAGCTGATAGCGGTAGAAATCGACGTCGTCGTGATTGATGGAATACTTCTGCAGCACCGCGTCGTAGCGGTGTGAAAGAGTTGAAAATAGCTCCTGTGTAACATTTTCACCGGCAAAACGAAGTTCGCGCCGGATCTCCTGAATCTCCAGCGCGCTGCGGCGATATTGCTCCGACCGAACCGCGTGACCGCTTGCGTAAGATAGCACCGATGACGCCAAGAGTAGCACCGACAGGGCCGTCGAAAACAGGTTTGTGATCGGCTGCGAAGCCGCCGAGGCTCCCATGAGTGATGGTCCGACAGACAGCAATATCAGGTATGCGGAAGAGAACGACGTGAGCGCGGTCATGCGCTTATCGATATGCTCGAGGCGCTTGCCGCATTGAAGCGCGCCCCAGCTGTCGCTTTGAGCGAGCGGTTGAAATCCGTAATAGTGTCACTCATGCTCTGGCCTTCGTTGCGATAGTTGGAGCGTTTTTTGCTGTGTAAAGGGGGCGGGGGGCTTTCAGCCGGCATTGTTTGTTTTTCACCAGATCAAAGCCGTACCGCGCCGCGATCGTCTCCACCTGTTTTCGCAGCGTCTCGTCATAGCCGAGCTCCGTCCGGCTGATCGCTAAAGAGCGCAAGGGGTTTGCAAGGGCGCGGGAGTTGGCTGGACTAGGCGAAGACGTCACGTCGCACATTCTGAAGCACACTTGCATCACCCGGATGATGCAGCGCGGGGTTCCAATCTGGGAAGGGGCCGGCTTCTCCGGAATCTCCGAGCAGATCATCCGCAGCGTCCATGGGCACCACCACCCGAAACACCTATCCGCTGCAAAACAGCGGTTTCGTGGGCGATGATTGGGCAAGGCCATGAAGAACAGAAAACAGCTACAGCTACTTTTCAAATTCTCCTTGTGGGCCAAGGAGATCGGATGGTGGGCGTGACAGGGATTGAACCTGTGACCCCTACGATGTCAACGTAGTGCTCTCCCGCTGAGCTACACGCCCATCCGATGGCGGCGCATAGATCACAAAACCTTCGGAGCCGTCAATAGGCTTTTTTCAGTTTTGTGACGCGCCGCCCGCAGGCCTTACGCGGCAAGCATCTTGTTGACCTCGTCGACGAGATCGCGCAGGTGGAAAGGCTTGGAAAGGACCTTGGCATCCTTCGGCGCCTTCGAATCAGGGTTCAGCGCCACGGCGGCAAAACCGGTGATGAACATCACCTTCAGGTCGGGGTCGAGCTCGGTGGCGCGGCGCGCCAGCTCGATGCCGTCCATCTCGGGCATGACGATATCGGTCAGCAGCAGGGAAAACGGCTCCTCGCGCAGCCGGTCATAGGCGCTAGCGCCATTGTCATAAGAAAGGACCTTGTAGCCGGCCTTTTCGAGCGCTTTCACCAGGAAGCGGCGCATGTCATTGTCGTCTTCGGCGAGAAGTATCTTCTGAGTCATCAATCCAGACCGCGATCCATAGGTTTTTGGTGGGCTGTCAGCCGTTTACACTAGTCTCGCTCCGGTAAACAACCGGTGAATTGCCTGTGCCTGACCGCCATCCCTTCTACATAGTATGGACTTGCGGCCGGGCAACTGGCAACATACGCGAAGCAGTCAGTTCATGACATGGTAAAGAGGGCCGAAAGTGCCGGAAATACGCGAATACGAGCTTTTTGAGGTCCATGAGCCCGTGTCGCAGACCATTCCCTTCGTCTACAACTCCCCCCATAGCGGCCGTATTTATCCACCGGATTTTATCGCTCAGTCCAGGCTGGAGGGCATCGCCATCCGCCGTTCCGAGGATCACTATGTCGACGAGCTCTTCGGCTCGGCGGTCGCACTCGGTGCGCCGCTTTTGGCGGCCAACTTCCCGCGCGCCTATCTCGACGTCAATCGCGAACCCTACGAACTCGATCCGCGGATGTTCGACGGGTTGCTGCCGCCCTATGCCAACGTCAATTCGCTGAGAGTCGCCGGCGGGCTCGGCACCATACCGCGCATCGTCGCCGAGAATATGGAGATCTATGCCCGGCGCCTGCCGGTGCAGGAGGGGCTCGACCGCGTCGAAGCGGTCTACAAGCCCTATCATGCGGCGCTCCGCCGGCTAATCGCGCGAACGCATGTGCAATTCGGCTTCGGCGTGCTGATCGACTGCCACTCGATGCCCGGCAATGTGCGCGTTGCCGGCAGCACTGCGCGACCTGATTTCATCATCGGCGATCGCTACGGCACCAGCGCTTCGGCTGAACTTTCGCGCGCGGCCATCGCCATCCTCGAGGAGATGGGCTTTGCGGCGATCCGCAATAAACCCTATGCTGGCGGCTTCATTACCGAACATTACGGCCGGCCCTCGCGCGGACTGCACGCGCTGCAGATCGAGGTGAACCGGGCGATCTATGTCGATGAGCTGACGCTGGAGAAACGCGAGGATTTCACCGCGGTGGCCGATGCCGTCGCGGACTTCATGCAGCAGATGGCGGACTATGTCGAGAAATTCGCCGGCGAGCGGCCGCTGGCCGCCGAATAGATCCGTTTTTCGATTTTGCTGACGTGTGGCCTTCCCCGGCCAAAAAAAACCGCGCTTGTGAGCGCGGCTAAGTCTAGGGAGGAAACACCCAAGGAGGGTATTTACAGTCAGAAGACTGTATGAAGACACTACTATTGCATTGCACAAATGTCAAGCAATTTATTGCGCTGCGATATCTTTGTGCAACTAAACTCAATTTGCCTGCTGCGTTTGCATTCCCGTTGCTTTTCGCTATGAAAAGCGCCACTCCCGCCAGCCAAACGGATCCAACATGTTTCCTGACCGTTCGTTCTTCAATCGCCTGGCGGAGGCTGCCCGAGCCGAAACGCTGCCGCGTTTCCGCTCCGGCCTCGATGTCACGAACAAGCTTTCTTCCGGTTTCGATCCGGTGACGGAGGGCGACCGGGCGGCCGAACTCGCCATCCGGGCGCTGATCGAAGAGAATTTCCCCGACCACGGCATTCTCGGCGAGGAACATGGCGATGTCGGGCTCGACCGCGAATATGTCTGGGTGATTGATCCGATCGACGGCACGCGCGCCTTCATCTCCGGCGTGCCGGTGTGGGGAACGCTGATCGGCCTGCAGAAAGCGGGCCGGGCGATCATGGGCATGATCGAGCAACCCTTTACCGGCGAGCGCTATTTCGCCGACCAGAACGGGTCGATCTATACCGGGCCGGAGGGCGAGCGACGGCTGGCGACGCGCCAGTGCGACACGCTTTCAAACGCCATCCTGTTCACCACCTCACCGCATCTCTTTGCCGGCGAGGAAATGGAGAAATACCGCGAGATCGAGAGCCAGGTGCGGCTCTTCCGCTATGGCTGCGACTGCTATGCCTATGCGCTGCTTGCCGCCGGCCATATCGATCTGGTCGTGGAAAACAGCCTGAAGCCCTATGACGTCGGCGGCATCATTCCCGTCATCGAAGGGGCGGGCGGCATCATCACCACCTGGGACGGCGGACGGCCGGAAAACGGCGGCTCGATCATCGCCGCCGGCAGCCAGGCGGTCTACGAACAGGCAATCGCCATCCTGCAACGCTGATCCCAGGGTCAGCAGCGGCGATCCCAGGGTCAGCAGCGCTGATCCCCCGGTCGGCAAAGCCGATCCGGCTCACGTGCCGAGGGCGGCGACGTCCTGGTTTTCTTCGGCATCGCTGCCGGGAATAAAGGCGTGGAAGGCGGCAAGGGCGGCGGCGCGATAGATATCGCGCTCCTGGAAGATCTCATGACGGGCGCCGTTGATCGGTACCAGCTGGCCGGCGCGGAAATAACGCGAGAGCCGCTCCTGCGCCGTGTAGGGCACGACACCGTCGCGCGTCGGGGCGATGACGATGGTCGGAATGGTGATCGAGAAGAGATGGTAGGGCGAGGTGACCCGGTCCATCGTGCGGAAAGCCTCGATCAGCCAGCGGGCCGTCGGCGGCCCGAGCGTCAATTCCGGATGAGCCTTCATCATTGCGACATTGCGCTCGAAGCGGTGTTCGTCCGAGGTCAGCGGATTATCGCTGAAGTTCGGCTCCTTCAGTTTCGAGGTGAGCGGCAGAAAGCCGAGGCCGACGGCGGTCAGCGTGCCGGCGAGCGCGCGGATGACGCGGGGCGAGGCCGCCTGGCCGGTCAGGCCGATGAAGGGCGCCGACAGCACCATGCGATCGATACGGGTGGTGAGGTAGGGGGCGGCCGAGAGCGCGATCAGGCCGCCTGTGGAATGCGCGAGCAAATAGAAGGGCAGGCGGGTATCCGGCAGCACTACCTTTTCCAGGAAGGTATCGAGATCACGCTCGTAATCGGCAAAGCGGCGGATGTGGCCGTGGTTGCGGCGCTTCATGAGCCGTGACGAACGGCCCTGGCCGCGCAGGTCGAAGGTCGCGACCCAGAGGCCTTTGGCCGTCAGGTCGCGGATCGTCTCGAAATATTTCTCAATATATTCGTTGCGGCCGTGCAGGATGACGACGGTGCCCTTGGCAATCTGGCCACTCGATCGGAAGACGGCGTAACGCAGTTGGTGGCCGTCATGGGTTTCGAAGAACCCCTCCGTGCGGTTTTCCGGGGCGGGATTATCGGGCGTCGAATAGAGAACCTGATCCATGACTTTGCCAATGCGCCGCTGCTGACTGCTTCGCATCAGGGATAGCGCATGGCATCCGGCTTGGAAAGCGGTGGGGAAAAGGGCCGGCAGGAGCATGAGGGTGCTCGCGGCCGGCCGAAGTTGAGGCTGAAGAAGAAGGGACGATGCACTTCAGCCATCGGGACCAGATTCACCCGACGCCTAAGTCCTAGGCGAATGCGCCTGAACGTGCTCCGAACCGGTCGTTCATGCGGGGTTCACGGGCCGATCAAGGCGATTGCAAAAGGTCTTGAACTCCTCGAATCCCATCACCATTTCCTTTCTGCGGGTGCCGAACAGGGCCTGCGCAACCGTCCCAAGGCCGCCAATGATGGGGTCTCAGGGGCATTTCATCGCAACACGTCGCTTCCACAGGAGGACATCATGCGTCACGTAGACTTCTCTCCCCTTTATCGTTCGACCGTCGGTTTCGACCGGCTCTTCACCATGCTCGACAGCCTTGCCCAGCCGGAGCAGGCGCAGACCTATCCGCCCTATAATATCGAGCGCACCGGTGAAAACACCTATCGCATCACCATGGCCGTTGCCGGTTTCGACGAGACCGAACTTTCGATCGAAGCCCATGCCCATGTGCTGTCGGTGAAGGGTGAAAAGAACGAGGAACCTGCCGAAAGCGGCGAATTTCTCTACCGCGGCATTGCCAAGCGCGCCTTCGAGCGCCGCTTCCAGCTTGCCGATCATGTCGAGGTGACCGCCGCTTCGCTGAAGAACGGCCTGCTGCACATCGATCTTCTGCGCAATATTCCCGAGGCCATGAAGCCCCGCAAGATCGCGATTGCCGCAGAACCGGTCGAGGCTCCGAAGGCCATCGAAGCGCAGGTCATCAACGGCTAATCATATCCCACGGGATAAAACGCACGGCGCTCCATCGGGGCGCCGTTTTTTTTATTGCGGCTCAGGCCGGGCTGGCGGCTTCGTCTATCTCTTTTTGCGTTGCGCGGCGGGCAGCGGCAGCGGCGTATTTCTGGGCAATGACGGCGCAGACCATCAGCTGGATCTGGTGGAACAGCATCAGCGGCAGCACGATCGCGCCGATCGACTGGCCGGCGAAGATGACGTTCGCCATCGGTACGCCGCTCGCGAGGCTCTTCTTCGAGCCGCAGAAGGTGATGGTGATCTGGTCGGCCTTGTTGAAGCCCAGCCAACGGCTGCCGAACATCGTCAGCACCAGGACAATTGCCAGCAAGGCCACGTCGGCGACGATGACAACGGCGATATCGGCGATCGAGAAGGTGTGCCACAGGCCCTCGACCACAGCCGTGCTGAAGGCAAGATAGACGACCATCAGGATCGAGCCGCGGTCGACAGGCATCAGGATTTTCTTCTTGGCGCGAATCCAGTCGCCGATCCAGGGTTGCAGGATCTGGCCGATGATGAAGGGGGCAAGCAGCTGCAACAGGATCTGCTCTAATGCGTCGAAGGAGAAGCCGCCATGGCCGCCGACGGAAAACAGCAGGCCGACGAGCAGCGGTGTCAGGAACATGCCGAAGATGTTGGATGCAGAGGCCGAGCAGATGGCGGCGGGCACATTGCCGCCCGCCATCGAGGTGAAAGCGATCGACGACTGCACCGTCGACGGCAGAACGCAGAGGAAGAGGATGCCGAGATAAAGCGGCTGCGGCAGGATCGTGTCGGGGATCAGCCCGAGCGCCATGCCGAGCAGCGGGAAGATGCCAAAGGTCGTCAGCAGGATGACGATATGCAGGCGCCAGTGCAGCAGGCCTGATATGACCACGTCGCGCGAAAGCCGGGCGCCATGCAGGAAAAACAGCAGCGCGATAGCGAGATCGGTGGCGATGCCGAAATAATCCGCGAACGTGCCGCGCGCCGGCAGCAACGAGGCAAGGATGACGGTGCAGACGAGCAGGATGGTGAATGTATCGGGCAGAAAGCGGCGCATGGCGGTCTCGCGGCGTGATAAAACAGCCATTGTTCTGTCGTCCATTATGATCCAGGATGCAAGGAATAACAGTTATCGAGAATCTGGATCATGCTCGACCTTTCGCAATTGCGCAGTTTCGTCGCCGTCGAACAGATGGGCAGTTTCACGCTTGCCGCAGAAAGGCTGGGCCTCGGGCAGTCGACGGTCAGCCAGCACATTCAGCGGCTGGAGGCAGCACTCGGGCGCAGGCTGCTGGCACGCGACACGCATAAGGTGATGCTGACCGGCGATGGCGAAGCGCTGCTGTCGCATGCGCGCGCCATGCTTTCGATCGAAGGGCAGGTGCAGTCATTGTTTAAGAGCCACAGCCTGCGCGGCAGTCTGCGGCTCGGCGTGTCGGAGGATTTCGTCACCAGCCAGTTGCCGGCTGTGCTGGAGGATTTCGTTCGTTCGCACCCCTCCGTCGATCTCGAACTGACGGTGGCGCTGTCCGGTGTCCTTTACGAGATGCAGGACAATGGCGAAATCGATCTGGTGCTTGCCAAGCGCCGGCTCGGCGATGCGCGCGGAAAACTCGTCTATCGCGAGCCGCTCGTCTGGCTGGCGCGCGATCCCGAGCGTGTGCTTGCCTCCGGCCCTTTGCCGCTGATCGCCTTTCCGCCGCCGAGCGTCACATGGGTGATCGCGCTGGAAGCGCTCGGGCGAAACGGCGTACCCTGGCGGATCGTCTGCACCTGCGGCAGCCTGAGCGGTCTAACGGCAGCGGCGCGAGCCGGGATGGGCGTGCTGGTGCAGCCGCGCAGCATGGCGCCGTCCGGTCTGAAGGAAATCGCTGCGGGAAGACTTCCGGTGCTGGAGGATGTGGAATTCGTGCTGGTGCCGCGTAAGGGTGCGGACCAGGCACTGGTTTCAGCACTGTCGGAGGATATTCTGCAAAAGGTGAGGGGACTGAGGTCGGCGTGAATCCTTGTCCGTCACCCAAGGCCCGCCGGGTCGACAGGCCTTTCCGACAGGCGATCAGGCGGCCAGGCACTTCAAGAAGCCATCGACATCTGCTTCGGTGGTCGCGAAGCTGGTGACGAGGCGAACCAGGGTTTCGCTTTCGGAGACGAGTTCGGGCGTTGCCGCCGGGACCGGCCATTCGTAAAATTTCGCGCCCTTTTCCTCCGCAATTTTTGCGGCACTTTTGCTGACGACGGCAAAGACTTCGTTGGACGCGGTCGGCCAGGCCAGGCGGGCGGAGTTGCTGGTGGCGATGCCGGCGCGCAGCCTGTCGGCCATGCCGTTCGAATGGCGGGCGAGATCGAGCCAGAGACCGTTTTCGAAATAGGCATCGAACTGGGCGGCGATGAAACGCGACTTGGAGAAGAGCTGGGCGGCGCGCTTGCGGATGAACGGCATTTCCCGGGCCTGATCCGGATTGAAGAAGACGATCGCTTCGGCACACCAGCAGCCGTTCTTGGTGCCGCCGAAGGACAGCATGTCGACGCCGCGCTTCCAGGTCATCTCGGCCGGGGTGGCGCCGAGTGCGACCAGGGCGTTGGCGAAGCGGGCGCCGTCCATGTGGAGCGGCAGATTGCCCTTCCTCGATATGGCGGCGATCTCGCCGATCTCCGGCAGGGAATAGACGGTGCCGATCTCGGTCGCCTGGGTGATGGTCACCGCGCTGGCGCGGCCGTGATGGACGGCGTCCTCGGGAAAGCTTGCGATCTTCGCCGAAAGCTTTGCCGGATCGATCTTGCCGGCTTCGCCGTCAATGGCAACGAGGCGGGCCGAGCCGGAGAAAAATTCCGGCGCGCCGCATTCATCCTCGATCACATGGGCCTCCGAGTGGCAGAAGGTGATGCCACCGGGGCGCTGGACGCTTGCCAGCGACAGGGAGTTGGCGGCCGTGCCGGTGGCGACGAAGAAGATCGAAACCTCACGCTCGAAAATCTCGGAAAAACGGGCTTCGACCTTTCTGTCCAGATCGCCGGCGCCATAGGCGGCGGCAAAGCCGGTCGATGCCGTCAGCAGACGTTCGGCAATGGATTTGTGGGCGCCGGCCCAGTTATCGGAAGCAAAGAACATGTGGGGAAACCGTGAGAAAGGAAGGGGTTGGCAAGTCCGCAGCGGACATTACGCCAAAGCTTCACGGGATCAAGGTTGTCGCCCGCGACACATCACGGAAATTGAACTACGCAATCAATAAACAAAATAATACGTCCTGGCGTAATTTTATTTCGCCATGGCCGCCACTCAGGCAATCTTCCGTCGCAAATTGACGTTTTTTAACGGAGCGCTCTTGCAGAGCCGAATGCTTTCTGGCATAGAACTGATGAATTAGGACAGTGTTGCTGTCCTATTTTGACCTTTATGACCGAAGAGGCGCCGAAAGCCCTGGAACAGACCGGCTTTCACGCTATAGTTCTTCCGAGCGTCAAGCCTCAAGGGGCGGCGCGCGGAGGCGAATGGCAGGCGCGGAACGCGACGGTTTGCTTTCCTTTAAAAGCAGATGTCTGCGGCCGATCTTCACAATGCAACAGCGCTGTCATGCGCCGAACCTATCTTCGGGTTGCGGCGCGAGACGAAAAGCCGCCCGCGGCCCCGCGGGCTTCGACAGGAGGAAAGATGATGACGAAGACGCCATCCATGGAAGTTGACCGGTTTGCTGCTGCTAATCTGCGCGCGACGGCCAATATCTCCAAATCCGCCTCCGGCCTGCCGAAGAAACAGGGCCTCTACGATCCGCGCAACGAACATGATGCCTGCGGCGTCGGCTTCGTCGCGCATATGAAGGGTGAGAAGTCGCACCAGATCGTCAAGGATGGCCTGTTCATCCTGGAGAACCTGACGCATCGCGGCGCCGTCGGCGCCGATCCGCTGATGGGTGACGGCGCCGGCATCCTGGTGCAGATCCCCGACCGGTTCTTCCGCGAGGAGATGGCCGAGCAGGGCATCACCCTGCCGCCGGTCGGCGAGTATGGCGTCGGCCATATCTTCATGCCGCGCGATGAAAAGCAGATCGAGCACTTTAAGAAGGTCATCAAGGACGTCATCACCGAGGAAGGCCAGGTCTTCATCGGCTTTCGCGACGTGCCCGTCGACAATTCCTCGCTCTCCAAGGCGCCGGCCATTGCCGCCACCGAGCCGCATCATGTGCAGGTCTTCATCGGCGCCGGCGAGGATGCCGAAAACAACGACGAGTTCGAGCGCCGGCTGTTCACGCTGCGCAAGGTGATCTCCAACCGCATCTATGACGAGTTCGACGGCGAGGAGAGCAATTTCTATCCGGTATCGCTGTCGTCGGCGACGGTCGTCTATAAGGGCATGTTCCTGGCCTATCAGGTCGGCGTCTACTACAAGGACCTGTCGGATCCGCGTTTCGAAAGCGCGGTCGCCTTGGTGCACCAGCGCTTCTCGACCAACACCTTCCCGTCATGGAAGCTCGCGCATCCCTACCGCATGGTCGCCCATAACGGCGAGATCAACACGCTGCGCGGCAACGTCAACTGGATGGCGGCGCGCCAGGCGTCGGTCTCCTCACCGCTGTTCGGCGAGGACATCTCCAAGCTCTGGCCGATCTCCTACGAGGGGCAGTCGGACACGGCCTGCTTCGACAACGCGCTCGAATTCCTGGTGCGCGGCGGTTATTCGATGGCGCATGCCGTGATGATGCTGATCCCGGAAGCCTGGGCCGGCAACCAGTCGATGGCCGCCGAACGCAAGGCCTTCTACGAATATCATGCGGCGCTGATGGAGCCCTGGGACGGGCCGGCTGCCGTTGCCTTCACCGACGGCACGCAGATCGGCGCGACGCTCGACCGCAACGGACTGCGGCCGGCGCGCTACCTCGTCACCGATGACGACCGCGTCATCATGGCGTCCGAAGCCGGCGTGCTGCCGGTTCCGGAGGAGAAGATCATCCAGAAGTGGCGCCTGCAGCCGGGCAAGATGCTGCTGATCGATATGGAAGAAGGCCGCATCATCTCCGATGACGAGGTGAAGTCGCAGCTGGCGACGGCGCATCCATATCGCAGCTGGCTCAACCGCACCCAGCTCATCCTCGAAGACCTGAAGCCGGTGGAACCGCGGGCGCTGCGCCGCGACGTGTCGCTGCTCGACCGCCAGCAGGCCTTCGGCTACACGCTCGAGGACACTCGCATCCTGATGTCGCCGATGGCGACGACCGGCCAGGAAGCGATCGGCTCGATGGGCACGGATACGCCGATCTCGGCGATGTCGGAAAAGCCGAAGCTGCTCTACACCTATTTCAAGCAGAACTTCGCGCAGGTGACCAACCCGCCGATCGACCCGATCCGCGAGGAACTGGTCATGAGCCTGGTTTCCTTCATCGGGCCGCGGCCGAACATTCTCGACCATGAGGGGGCGGCCAACGCCAAGCGGCTCGAGGTGCGTCAGCCGATCCTGACCAATGGCGATCTCGAGAAGATCCGCTCGATCGGTCATACGGAAGACCGTTTCGACACCAAGACGCTCGATTTCACCTATGATATCGAGCGTGGCGCCGAAGGCATGCCCGAGATGCTCGACCGGCTCTGCGAGCGCGCGGAAGCGGCCGTCAAGGGCGGCTATAACATCATCGTGCTCTCCGACCGCCAGATCGGGCCGGACCGGATCGCCATTCCGGCACTGCTGGCGACGGCTGCCGTGCACCATCACCTGATCCGCAAGGGGCTTCGCACCTCGGTCGGTCTCGTCGTCGAGACCGGAGAGCCGCGCGAAGTCCATCATTTCTGCCTGCTCGCCGGCTATGGCGCCGAGGCGATCAACCCCTATCTCGCCTTCGACACGCTGCTCGACATGCATGCCAAGGGCGAATTCCCGAAGGAAGTGGATGCTTCCGAAATCGTCTACCGCTACATCAAGGCGGTCGGCAAAGGCATCCTCAAGGTCATGTCAAAGATGGGCATCTCGACCTACCAGTCCTATTGCGGCGCGCAGATCTTCGATGCGATCGGCCTGCAGTCGGAACTGATCGACAAGTATTTCTTCGGCACCGCGACGATGATCGAAGGCATCGGCCTCGAGGCGATCGCCGCGGAAACCGTCGCCCGCCATAATGCGGCCTTCGGCACGGACCCGCTTCTTGCCACGACGCTCGACATCGGCGGCGAATATGCCTACCGCATGCGCGGCGAAAGCCATGCCTGGACGCCGGATGCGGTCGCAGCCCTTCAGCATGCCGTGCGCGGCAATGCCGAGGACCGCTACCGCGAGTTCGCCGATATGGTGAACAATTCGGCGCTGCGCATGAACACGATCCGCGGTCTCTTCAAGATGAAGAGCGCCGAGGCGCTCGGCCGTACGCCGGTATCGATCGACGAGGTCGAGCCGGCGGCCGATATCGTCAAGCGTTTCTCGACGGGGGCGATGTCCTTCGGCTCGATTTCCAGGGAGGCGCATACGACGCTGGCGATCGCCATGAACCGGATCGGCGGCAAGTCGAACACCGGCGAGGGCGGCGAAGAATCCGACCGTTATATACCGCTGGCCAATGGTTCGATGAACCCGGAACGTTCGGCGATCAAGCAGATCGCCTCGGGCCGCTTCGGCGTCACCACCGAATATTTGGTCAATGCCGACGTGCTGCAGATCAAGGTGGCGCAAGGCGCCAAGCCTGGCGAAGGCGGCCAGCTGCCGGGTCACAAGGTTGACGCGACGGTTGCCAAGACCCGCCACTCGACACCGGGTGTCGGCCTGATTTCGCCGCCGCCGCACCACGACATCTATTCGATCGAAGATCTGGCGCAGCTGATCTACGATCTGAAGAATGTCAACCCGACTGCCGATGTTTCGGTCAAGCTGGTCTCGGAAGTCGGCGTCGGCACGGTCGCTGCCGGCGTCGCCAAGGCGCGCGCCGACCATATCACGGTCGCCGGCTTCGACGGCGGCACCGGTGCGTCGCCGCTGACCTCGCTCAAACATGCCGGCAGCCCCTGGGAAATCGGCCTTGCCGAGACCCAGCAGACGCTGGTGCTGAACGGCTTGCGTTCACGCGTCGCCCTGCAGGTGGATGGCGGCCTGAAGACCGGCCGCGACGTGATTATCGGGGCGCTGCTTGGAGCCGACGAGTTCGGCTTTGCCACGGCGCCGCTGATTGCCGCCGGCTGCATCATGATGCGCAAGTGCCATCTCAACACCTGTCCGGTGGGCGTGGCGACCCAGGATCCGGTGCTGCGCAAGCGCTTCAAGGGCGCGCCGGAGCACGTCATCAACTATTTCTTCTTCGTCGCCAACGAAGTGCGCGAAATCCTCGCCTCGCTCGGCTTCACCCGGCTTGACCAGATCATCGGCGCCTCGGAGCTGCTGGAGAAGGACGAGATGCTGAACCACTGGAAGGCGAAGGGCCTCGACTTCAGCCGTATCTTCCACAAGGTCAACGCTCCCAAGGAAGAGACCTTCTGGACGAGCCGGCAGAAGCACCCGATCGACGACATTCTCGACCGCGTGCTGATCGAGCAGGCTCAGCCGGCACTGACGGCCAAGACACCCGTCGCCTTCGAGGTCGGCATCAAGAACGTCGACCGTTCGGTGGGAGCGATGCTTTCCGGCGAGGTCGCCAAGCGTTATCGCCATCGCGGGCTGAAGGAAGACACGATCAATGTGACGCTTCGCGGCACGGCGGGACAGAGCTTCGGCGCCTTCCTGGCGCGCGGCGTCACCTTCAACCTGATCGGCGACGGTAACGACTATGTCGGCAAGGGCCTTTCGGGCGGCAAGATCATCATCCGGCCGCCGGAGAATTCGAGGATCGTCGCCGAGGACTCGATCATCGTCGGCAACACTGTGCTCTATGGTGCGACCGAGGGCGAATGCTACTTCCGCGGCGTGGCGGGCGAACGTTTCGCCGTGCGCAATTCGGGGGCGATCGCCATCGTCGAGGGTGTCGGCGACCATGGCTGCGAATACATGACCGGTGGCGTCGTCGTCGTGCTCGGCGCTACGGGCCGCAACTTCGCGGCCGGCATGTCCGGCGGTGTCGCCTACGTGCTCGATGAAACCGGTGATTTCGCCAGCCGCTGCAACATGGCGATGGTCGAGCTCGAGCCGGTGCCCGAGGAGGACGACATGCTGGAGAAGCTGCATCATCACGGCGGCGATCTCATGCACAAGGGACGCGTCGACGTCTCCGGCGACATGACCCGTCATGACGAGGAGCGCCTTTACCAGCTGATCTCCAACCATCTGCATTATACGGGCTCGGCCCGCGCCACTGAGATCCTGGACAACTGGGCCGACTACCGCCCGAAATTCCGCAAGGTCATGCCGGTCGAATACCGGCGTGCGCTCGAGGAAATGGAGCGCAGCCGGATGGGTATCGCCGCGGAATGAATTGCACCGGACATTCGTCACCTGACGACTGCAGGTGACGGATGACGAAAATATCTCGATGACCCGTGACGATCACACCGACGGCGAAAGCTGTCCAGATCGCACGGATGTCTTTCAGGGGATATGGTCCAATGACGGTCAAGACAAGCAACTTGCCCCGGGTACCGGGACTGACGATAGACAGATTGGCTGCGGTGAGGCGGTCATGAGGGTAAGGGACGAAGATATGGGTAAGGTAACAGGGTTTCTGGAAATCGACCGGCAGGTGGCGAAGTACCAGCCGGCGTCGGATCGCATCCGTCATTTCCGCGAGTTTACGATCCCGATGTCGGACCCGGAAGTGCAGAAACAGGCCGCGCGCTGCATGGACTGTGGCATCCCCTATTGTCACGGCCCGACCGGCTGCCCTGTTCACAACCAGATTCCCGATTGGAACGACCTCGTCTACAACAACAACTGGGAAGCGGCGATCCAGAACCTGCATTCGACCAACAACTTCCCCGAGTTCACCGGTCGCGTCTGCCCGGCGCCCTGCGAGGAAGCCTGCACGCTGAATCTCGAGGATGCGCCGGTCGCCATCAAGACGGTCGAACAGGCAATTGCCGACAAGGCCTATGAGCTCGGCTTCATCCGGCCGCAGCCGGCCACGGTCCATACCGGCAAGAAGGTCGCGGTCATCGGCTCCGGTCCCGCCGGCATGGCGGCCGCCCAGCAGCTCGGGCGCGCCGGCCACGAGGTGCACCTTTACGAGCGCGAGACCAAGCCGGGCGGACTGCTGCGTTACGGCATTCCCGATTTCAAGATGGAGAAGAACTTCATCGACCGCCGCGTCGAGCAGATGAAGGGCGAGGGCGTCACCTTCCATTGCGGCGTCAATGTCGGCGTCGACGTCAAGGTCGAGCAACTGCTCGCCGATCACGACGCCGTCCTCTACTGCGGCGGCTCTGAAACGCCGCGCGAGGCGGGCATCCCAGGCACCGACCTTGCCGGTGTGCATGATGCGATGCCCTATCTCGTGCAGCAGAACCGCCGCGTCGGACGCGAGAACATCGACAGCGTCGGCTGGCCGTCGGACCCGATTCTTGCCGGCGCCAAACATATCGTCGTCGTCGGCGGTGGCGATACGGCTTCGGACTGCGTCGGCACGGCGTTCCGCCAGGGGGCCGTCAAGGTCACCCAGCTCGACATCCGGCCGCAGCCGCCGGAGAAGGAAGACAAGCTTGCCGTCTGGCCATTCTGGGCGACGAAGATGCGCACCTCTTCCTCGCAGGCCGAGGGCGCCGTGCGTGAATTCCAGGTGGCCACTCTTGAATTCGTCGGCGAAGACGGTGTGCTGACCGGCGTCAAGTGCTGCGAGGTCGACGAACGCCGGCGGCCGGTTCCAGGCACGGAATTCGTCATCCGGGCCGATCTTGCCTTCATCGCCATCGGTTTCCGCGGGCCGTTCACCGGCAGCGTACTGAAGGAGCTCGACGGCAAGCTGACGCTCAACACCGACAAGCGCGGCTCGACCAACGTCGTCGCCAACGACCGCGACTACAAGACTTCGGTCGACAAGTTCTGGACGGCGGGCGACGTGCGCCGCGGCCAATCGCTGGTGGTCTGGGCGATCCGTGAAGGCCGCCAGGCGGCACGCGCCATCGACGAGGAATTGATGGGCTCGACCGTCCTGCCGAACTGAGCGTCAGCCGCACACCTTTCCGAAGACAAGAACTCCGCCGCTCCGGCGGAGTTTTTTTATAGCGCCGTGTTTGACAGGACGCGCGAGCGACGTCCTCGAAGCGGCGAGCCGCCTCGCGCTGCCCTTTCACTTGACCGAGACTTCGGCCGGCGCTTTTGCCACCGGCAGGCGGTAATCATCGACGCGGCCGGGAGGCGCCGGCGTCATTTCGCCCTGCTCGACCAGGAGGTCGCGTGGCGACCGCGTCAAGGCCATGGGCGGCGGCCTGGCGCCGAGCAGCTCGGCGCCGCCGTCGAGATTGGGATCGGAGAGGCTGATCGGCACGGTGTGCTCAACCGGATTGGCGGGAAGGCCGAGACCGGGCAGATTGCTGGAGTCGAGGCGGACCAGATCCGGGCTTGCCTGGGTACCGAGAAGACGTCGCGCCGGTTTTTCCACGTAAAAGGCAAGCTTGCGCCGGCCGGCCTGGGTCAGGTTGATTCCGTCGGAGGTGCGCAGGCGCACCTGCTGGCCGTTCACATCCGAACCGGTGACGATGAAGTTGCCGTTTTCGTCGACGAAGCCATCCCAGATATCGACGAATTCACCGCCGATGCTTTCGACCTGGTTGCGATAGAGCTGGTTCATCTGGACGGCATCGGCCGTCATCTGATCGGATTCGAAGGCGGGAAGGCCGACCCAGAGCAGTGGGATCTTGCGGTCGGTGACCTCCTTGCCGAAGGAAAGGACGCGGCGGCGGTATTCGGTGAACCAGGCATCGGTGCGGAATTTTTCCTTGGCGGTGTCGGTCACCATCTGCTGGCGGTCGTTGGCGCCGATCATGACGACGACCATTGCCGGCTTCAGCTCGTCGATCATCTTCGGCAGCTGTTCCGGCCAGTCGTAATAATCGTCGCGGACAAGACCCGATGAGACGTTGCCGCGGGCTTCGACGACGACACCCGGCGAGGTCTCGAAGGCGGCGGTGAGGCCGTCGCCGAGGCCGCTGGCCAGGAAATCGCCGACGATCAGGATTTTTCGGGCGTCGCCAAGCTTTTGCACTGCCGGCTCCTCCTGGACGGGAGCGCGGACCGGCGGTGCAGTGCGGGTATTGACGATGGCTTTCTGCGCCGGCGGGCGTTTGCGCTGCTGGCGTCTCGGCTGCTGAACGTCAGGGGCTTGCGGGCCGTCGTCGAGATAGCGCCGGCCAAGGAAGAAATCGAAGATCGACCGGCGCTGATAGCGCTGCTCCTGGGCTTCGGCGACATGCACCGGCGCCAGAGCGCCAAGGCACAGCGAAGCCGCCGCCAAGGCGAGCACGAGCCAACGGATTTTACGGGTCCGATCAGTTTTCTTCGTCATGGGCAGTTCCGCATCTGCAGGCATCTTGCACGCAGGGCAGGCCAGCGTCCACTCCCACTAATATCTAGGTCGCGGTTCTGCCGCTTCCAATACGGATTCGCCAAAACCGTGCGGCAGGACGGGGCGACCTGCATGAGACAAAGACTTGAAGCGCCCTGCATGATTCCCGAACCGACGCGAACTCTAGCGGCGCAGGGCGTTCAGAAGCGGTAGCGAGGGCTCGCCGTCCGGCTGCATGCCGATGCGCGACTGCACGGCTGATATCGCCGCCTTCGAACCCGAGCCGAAATTGCCGTCGACCTCGCCATTGTAATAGCCGAGCGTCTTCAGACGGGTCTGCAGCTCGAATTTCTCGGTGATGTCGAGTGCGCCGTTCGGGCGCGGCCAACGCTGCTGCATGCCGCCATAGCCGGCGATCTGGTCGGCCAGCAGGCCGACGGCAAGCGCGTAGCTGTCCGAGGCATTGTAGTTCTTGATGGTGAAGAAGTTGGCAGTCATCAGGAAGCCCGGGCCGCCGGCTCCGGCCGGCATCTTCAATACGGCTTTGGTGCCGCTCTCGCGGAAGGCCTTGCCATTCGGGCGTGTCAGGCCGAGTGCCGCCCATTGGGCCAGTGTATGGGTCTTGCCGGCCTGCTTGGCGACTGCGGCGGGAACGACGACCTCGTAGCCCCAGGTCTTGCCGGTGTCCCAGCCGTTCTTCATCAAGAGATTGGCCGAGGTCGCCAGCGCGTCGGGGATCGAGTTCCAGATGTCGCGATGGCCGTTGCCGTCGGCATCGATGGCATAAAGCAGGTAACTTGTCGGAATGAACTGGGTGTGGCCCATGGCGCCGGCCCAGGAGCCGGTCATCTCGCGTGCCGGCACATCGCCATTCTGCAGGATCTTCAGCGCGGCGACCAGCTGTTTCTTGGCGAATTTGGCACGGCTCGGATCGGCATAGGCAAGCGTTGCCAGGGCGCGCGGCACGTAGTGCAGCCGGTCGTCCTTGTCGAGAACCGCGCCGTAATTCGATTCCATCGACCAGATAGCCAGCAGTATGGTCTTGTCGACGCCGAAGCGCTGCTCGATCGCAGCGAGCGTTCTTGCGTGCTTGGCGGCCATCTCGCGGCCGATCTTGACGGTATAGGGATTGACGCGGGAATCGACGTAGTCCCAGATCTTCGAGGTGAATTCCGGCTGGTAGGCCGCCTTTTCGAGCACGGTCGGATCGGGCTCGCTCACCCCGGAAAAGGCCTTTTGATAGGTTGCCTTACTGATGCCACTCTGAGCGGCTGTTTGGTAAAAATCCGCGATCCATTTCTGGAAGCGGGAATCAGCTTTCGCGTTGTCGGGGACCAGCCCAACCTGGGCGGCGACAATGAGGGCGAGAGCAAGACCACGAAGGGAGTTTTTGTGATTCTGGGTCATCGACAGTCGTATCCCACATCTTCAGTTTCAGGCGTAGCAGGGCGTCATGTCCGCCCAGACCCGAGACTACAGGAACGGAGTCAACAAATTCTTTACCATGACCGTCAGCTGAGGTCACCAGTTGCAAAACAGTTGCAATTCTATACTAGTCAGACGTGAACGGCTTTATTTAAAAGGCGATATAGTCAAAGCAGGAGGCCTGTGTGGCGCATCACAATAAAGTTCGTAAGGCAGTTTTCCCGGTAGCAGGGTTGGGGACGCGGTTCCTGCCGGCAACAAAGGCTGTTCCGAAGGAAATGTTGACCGTGGTCGACAAGCCGATCATTCAATATGTCGTCGATGAGGCGATCGAAGCCGGGATCGAGCATCTGGTTTTCGTCACCGGGCGCAACAAGCACGTCATCGAAGATTATTTCGACATTCATTTCGAACTCGAGCAGACGCTCAAGGAGCGCGCCAAGAAGGCGGAAATCACGCTCCTGCAGCAGCAGCTTCCCAAGGCAGGTACGGTGAGCTTTACCCGCCAGCAGGAACCGCTCGGCCTCGGCCACGCCGTATGGTGCGCCCGCGAGATCGTCGGCGACGAGCCCTTCGCTTTGCTGCTGCCCGATATGATCATGAAGGGCGAAAAGGGCTGCATGAAGGGCATGATCGACCTTTACGGCCAGAGCGGCGGCAATATCATCGCCGTCGAGGAATGCGCGCCGGACCAGGCGCATAAATACGGCATCGTCGGAGTCGGCGAGGCGATCGGCGACGGATTCCGCATTACCGGCATGGTGGAAAAGCCCGCCAAGGGGACGGCGCCTTCCAACTTCTTCATCAACGGCCGCTATATCCTGCAGCCGGAGATCTTCAAGATCCTCGAAACCCAGGAGCGCGGCGCCGGCAACGAGGTCCAGCTCACCGACGGCATGCTGAAGCTGCTGAAGGAACAGGATTTCGCCGGTTACCATTTCCGCGGCGCGACCTACGACTGTGGCGCCAAGGATGGCTTCATCCTGGCAAACGTCGCCTTCGCCCTCGAACGCGCCGATATTCGCCCTTCCGTCGAAGGCGGCTTCAGGGAACTGCTGGCCGGCCTGAAATAAGTCGCAGATTCAATGTGATGAGCGCCGCGTGTCCTAACGGATACGCGGCGCTCTATTTTGGTCGAAATGCATTAGAGCGTGCGTCCTTTCGGACGCACCAAGGATGCTCCAACACTTTCGAATCTACGCATCGTGCTTTCCGAAAATCGATTCCGATTTTCGGGCCGGTGCGCTAGCCCGAATCTCTCAAAGTAAGGGGTGCATCGGGCCTGCGAATCTGAGAAACTGCTTTTACGACAAAGGCTTACCAGATTCGTTACGGAGGCCCGATGCAAACACACTGTATCTCCGCGCAGTTCGGATTTAAAGGCTTCGACGGCCACAAAGTTATCGCTGGTTTTGACGGCGGCGCGATCACCTCGGATGCCGGTGCGCTGCTGCTTCGCCACGTCGATGGGGCCATCGGGCTATTCGACCGGGTGGCCGGCTGCTTCATTGATGGCCGCGATCGCAAGTGCACGGTCCACAGCATGCGCACGCTGGTCGGGCAGCGCATTGCAGCGATC
The DNA here is from genome assembly GCF_001679785.1 of Rhizobium leguminosarum. NCBI lineage: Bacteria > Pseudomonadati > Pseudomonadota > Alphaproteobacteria > Hyphomicrobiales > Rhizobiaceae > Rhizobium > Rhizobium leguminosarum. Next base: position 3,336,084 of record NZ_CP016286.1, on the reverse strand, counting down.
GCGCTGGGCTATGAGGATGTCGACGATCACGACACGCTGCGCCACGACCCGGTACTTGCGCTGCTGTCGGAGCGGCTGACGCCGAAGCGACAAGACTGTGCGGTGCTTGCCGGCAAATCCACGTTGAACCGGCTGGAGCACGGCCGCCCCGGCGCGCCGACGCGCTATCATAAGATCGCCTATGACGCAGGGGCGCTGGAAGCGCTATTCGTGGAGCTGTTCGTGGACGCACACGACAGGCCGCCGGAGGAGATCGTGCTCGATCTCGACGCCACCGACGATCCGCTGCACGGCCATCAGGAAGGGCGGTTCTTCCACGGCTATTATGACGGCTATTGCTATTTGCCGCTCTACATCTTTTGCGGCCGGCATCTGCTTTCGGCCAAGCTGCGACGCTCCAATATCGACGCCAGCGCCGGCGCGGTCGAGGAGGTCGGGCGGATCGTCAAGCAGATCCGCGCGCGCTGGCCCAACGTCCGCATCATCCTGCGGGCCGATTCCGGCTTTGCCCGCGACGAACTGATGGACTGGTGCGAGGCAAACGGCGTCGACTATGTCTTTGGCCTTGCCCGCAACAAGCGGTTGGAAGAGAAGATCGCCGAGGCCCTGGAGGAAGCGAGCCTTGCGGCCAAGGCAAGCGGCCAGGCTGCCCGCGTCTTCCGCGACTTCCTGTGGTCGACGAAGGGCAGCTGGTCATGCCGGCGGCGGGTGGTGGCCAAGGCCGAATGGACGATGGCGGGGGCCAATCCGCGCTTCATCGTCACCTCGCTGGAACCGGAATACTGGGCGGCACAACCGCTTTACGAGGAGCTTTACTGCGCCCGTGGCGATATGGAGAACCGCATCAAGGAATGCCAGCTCGATCTCTATGCCGACCGCACCAGCGCCCACACCATGCGCGCCAATCAGTTGCGGCTCTGGTTTGCATCCTTGGCCTATGTGCTGATCTGTGCGCTACGCCGCCTCGGCCTCACCGGTAGCCGCCTTGCCGATGCCACCTGCGGCACGATCCGATTGAAGCTCTTGAAGATCGGCGCCCAGGTCCGCATCTCCGTCCGCCGCATCAAGGTGGCGATGGCTTCGGCCTGCCCATATGCCGAGGAATTTGCCCTGGCTCACGCCCGAATATGCGCCGCGGCCCGATGATGCCGCCGGACCCGAGCCCTTCCCGCCAACGACAGAGGATACATCGCCGGACCAGACAAAACGCCCAACATCGCGGTGACGACCGCCCGCGTCTTCGGCGGGGAGCCCAGCCCCGACCGCCGCCAACAGCCCAACGTCAACCAACGCCACAGGCGCTGTGAGAGATGCGGGCTAGCGTTTCAGCTTGAGACCGACGCCGGCTCGCCATTGCTGCGAATCGGTGCCTTCCTTGCGCGTCGTCAGCTCGTAGCCGAGCGTGCTGGTCAGATCGAGATAGCGGTTGATGTTCCAGGTTAGGCCAGTCGCGGCGGTATAGACGAGCTCGTCGTTGATGGTGCTGTCCGTGGGATAATCGCGCCATATGACCCCGCCGATCATCGTCCCGACCAGGTTGTCGCGCAGCTGGTGGGTGACCGTCGTCGTCAGCGCGTGCGAGACGTAGCCGCTTTCGCCTGCCGTGGTCGAGGGTTGGATGCTTGTCTGCAGGTCGAGATTGACATCGGTGCCGCGGATCGGCGACCAGAGCAGGCTCGCATCAAGCGTGGCGGTATCGATCGAGGACAGGCGGCTGTCTTCGAAATCCGCCATCTCGTAGCCGACGCCGACTTCACCCTTCAGCTTTTCGCCGAGATCGACCTCGACGCCTGCCTTGGCGCCATAGCTATGGCCGGAACGCTCGTAACCGGCAGAATCGCGTGTTTCATCATAGACCGAACGGCCGATTGTTGCCTCGATAAAGGGAATGAGCGCGGGGGACAGCTCGTAGCCGACGCGGCCGCGCAGCGTGCCCGTCGTCTGGTTACGGTCGCTGAGAGCGACGGTGGTGCCGTTGGCAAGCTTGGCATCCGAATAGATCGAGCGGGTCAGTGCCAGTGCCGTCGTGCCGCGCAGGATGCCGAAATCGCGTTGGACGGAGGCGCCTGCCGAAAATTCCTGAACGTCCGACTGCTGCGCGGCGTCGGCGATGGCGTCGGGATCGTCCGTATCCTCGCGATAGAAATTATAACCGGCGGTGAGGTGCGCGACAGTCTCGTCGGCAAGATCCAGCCTGAGATCGCCGTCGACTTTAAAGGAAGGCTGCTCCTCGCCCTCGCCGCTGATATTCCTCTGCCAGGCGCCTTCCGAGGTCACGGTGAGCTGGTGCCGACCCCAGTCGGACGTCAGTGTCGCTGCCGCATCCGTTTCGAGGAAGGCGCGCCGCTGCCTGGTATTGCCGTCCTTGGTGGTCTCGGTGTTGATGCTCTGGGTGACGCTCGGACGGAGCACAAAAGTGCCGATCGGAATTCCTGGCGTTTCCTCTGTCGAGGCGCTCTCGGCAGCCCTGCGGCGCGGCAGCGTCTCGTCGATCGGCGCCTCGCGGGTGTTCAGCCGGCGTATGTCCTCGTCGAGGATGGAGCCGGTAATGTCGTCGCCGGCCTGTGCATCCGGTATGGCGGGCCGCTGCTGGGCATCGTCCGCGGTCGCAGTCGTGCCGTTTGCCTCAGGAGTGGTGGTATCGCCGGTCTCGTCATCGAAACCGGTGGCGGATGTGGCATTGTTGGTGGCGCGGTAATCCTGAGAGGCGGGGGAGCGGCTGTTTGCTGGCTGTGTCGAGGCGGATTGCGCGAAGGCTGCCGTCTGGCTGAGAAGCATGCTACCAAGCACGGCAAAAGAGACGGCACGGCTCATGGCGCGGAGCGGCGTCACACTGCTCGTCTGTTTTGGCTGGCCCATGCAATTCGCGCCTGACATGCTTTCGGTTCTTACCCAAAGGTAAAGCCTTGTGGTTAACCATTCGTTGCCGGCGGCGGGCGCTCTTCACAATTCGGAAAGAGTGCGGGGTGGACTTGGAAAGTGAAAAGGTCTAACGCAATTTCATGAACAGAAGAGCGATCAACCTCGTTGAAAACAGCGTGCTCGAATCGGCAAAACGCACGATAGAGACCGAAAGACGCGGTCTTGAAGCGCTCGAACAGGCTTTTGACAATGGATTGGCCGGCCCGTTCACACGGGCCGTCGAAGTCATCGGCGACATCTCCGGCCGCGTTATCGTCACCGGCGTCGGCAAGAGCGGGCATATCGGCGCCAAGCTCGCGGCGACATTCGCCTCAACCGGGACACCTGCCTTTTTCGTGCATGCGGCGGAGGCCAATCACGGCGATCTCGGGATGATCGCGCGCGACGACGTCGTGCTGGCGATTTCCAAGGGCGGCGAGAGCGCCGAGCTCAAGAGCATCATTTCTTTCACGCGGCGCTTCTCCATTCCGCTGATCGCGATCACCTGTAGCGAAGGTTCCTCGCTCGCGGCCGCCGCCGATATCATCCTTCTGATGCCGAACGAACAGGAGGCCTGCCCCAATGGGCTGGCGCCGACGACCTCGACGCTGATGCAGCTTGCGATCGGCGACGCGCTGGCGGTGGCGCTGTTGGAGGCGCGCGGCTTTACCGCCACGGATTTCCACGTCTTCCATCCCGGCGGCAAGCTGGGCGCGAGCCTGATGCATGTCGCCGATGTCATGCATACAGGCGAGCGGCTGCCGCTCGTTGCCACGGGTACACCGATGCCGGATGCGATCACGGTGCTGTCGCGCAAGCATTTCGGCTGCGTCGGCGTGCTTGATGAGGATGGGCGGCTCTGCGGTATCGTCACCGAAGGCGACATGGCGCGCAACCTGACGCGCAATCTTGCCGAGCTTACCGTCGACGACATCATGACGCGGACGCCGAAGACGGTGAAGCCGACGGTGCTGGCGACCGCGGCCCTAGCGCTGCTCAACCAGCATCACATCGGCGCGCTGATCGTCATCGACGACGACCGCCGGCCTGTCGGGCTGGTGCATTTCCACGACCTGCTACGGATCGGCGTCGCCTGATCAGGCTCGTTTGATCAGACGGGTTCCACCGTCAGGTCGCGGCCGTTGCTCGAAACCACCTTCACCTGTGTTCCCACGGGCAGGTCAGGTCCCATCACCTGCCACAGCGTATCGTCGAGTCGGATTCGGCCGCGGCCCTCACGGATCGGTTCGTGCAGCGTCGCTGTGCGGCCGACGAGGCTGGCGCCGCGCTGATTGAGGAAGGGCTCGTCGGTCGTCGCATTGCGCAGCGTCAGCCGGCGGCCGGCGAAGGTCGTGGCAACGGCGAGAAGCGCAAAAAGGATCGCCTGCAACTCCCAGACCCAGAAGGCGCTGTCCCAGAAGAGCAGCGACAGCGCGCCGACGATCAAGGCAGCAAGGCCGATCCAGACCAGGAAGAAGCCGGGAACGATCATTTCCGCGGCGAGCAGCACGAGGCCCGCGACCCACCAGCTCCATGGACCGAGTTCGGCGACGATCTTCGCCAGCATGGCTTAGCGCTCCTGCTCGGGATTGAAAGGATTGGGGGTCGACGGATTGATCGGCGGCGTCGAGCGCGCCGGAGCGGGACGCGGACGCGGCGGTACCGGCAGCGGCGTTGACGGGCTGTTGCCGGCATCGCCGAAGACTTCGCGGGCAATGGCGCCGATACCACCGAGCGAGCTCAGGATGGAAGAGGCTTCCATCGGCATCATCACGATCTTGGAATTGGGCGCCGAACCGATCGAGGTCAGAGCCTCGGTGTATTTCTGGGCGACGAAATAGTTGATCGCCTGGATGTCGCCGGCGGCAATCGCTTCAGAGACCATCTTCGTCGCCTTGGCTTCGGCCTCGGCCAGACGTTCGCGGGCTTCGGCGTTGCGGAAGGCGGCCTCGCGCTGGCCTTCGGCCTGCAGGATGGCGGACTGTTTGGCGCCTTCGGCTCTCAAGATCTGTGCATTGCGCGATCCCTCGGCTTCCAGCACCTGGGCGCGCTTCTCGCGCTCGGCCTTCATCTGGCGGGCCATCGCATCGACGAGGTCGCGCGGCGGCTGGATGTCCTTGATCTCGACGCGGGTGACCTTGATGCCCCAAGGATGCACGGCCTCGTCGACGACGCGCAGCAGCCGGTCGTTGATCGCATCGCGGTTGGAGAGCAGTTCGTCGAGATCCATCGATCCCATGACCGAGCGGATGTTGGTCATGGTGAGATTGAGGATGGCATTTTCGAGGTTGGAAACCTGATAGGCAGCCTGGGCGGCGTTCAGCACCTGGTAGAAGGAGACGGCATCGGCCGAAACCGAGGCATTATCCTTGGTGATCACCTCCTGGGTCGGCACGTTCAGCACCTGCTCCATCACGTTCAACTTGGCGCCGACGCGCTCGATAAAGGGGGTGATGAGGTTGAGGCCCGGCTCCAGCGTGCGGGTATAACGCCCGAAGCGCTCGATCGTATAGCGGTAGCCCTGCGGCACGGTCTTGATCCCGGCAAAGAGCACCAGGATGACGAAGATGACCAGCACGATCACGACGATGTCGAAGCCGCCGAACAGCATGAATAATTCCTCCTATCGGCGCATGCGCCCATACACTGATGTGGTGGGGTAGCATGTTCTTTGCGAGGAAGAAATGCCACACGGATGCCACACACCCGCATGAGAGGGAGGTTTCATCTCGGTTGAGTTATCCGGGCCTTCGCCAGCTATCCGCGCGGCGCCGCTTTCTGAAAAAGTTTCTCAGATCCAGCCCTGCAATTCGCGGCGGACGACCTTTTCCAACACCTTCATGCCGTCCTCGCCGTCGTTGAGGCAGGGAATATGCGCGAATTTCTCGCCGCCATTCTCGTGAAAGGAATGGGCGGCCTGTTCGGCGATCTCCTCCAGAGTCTCGAGACAGTCGGAGACGAAACCGGGATTGATGACGGCCATGCGCTTGACGCCGTCCCTGGCGAGCTTCTCCACCGTCTTGTCGGTGTAGGGTTGCAGCCATTCCTCCGGCCCGAAGCGGGACTGGAAGGTGACCATGAAGTTTTCCTTGGTGAGCCCGAGCCGCTCGCGCAGCAGCCGGCCGGTCTTCTGGCATTGACAGTAGTAGGGATCGCCCTGCTTGAAATAGGACATCGGAATGCCGTGGAAGGAGGCAAGCAGCATCTCGGGCTTCCAGTCGAGGGTCGAAAGATGCCTTTCGACCGACGCGGCGAGCGCCTCGATATAGGTCTCGTCGTCATGATAGGCGGGAACGGTGCGCAGCGCCGGCTGCCAGCGCATCGAGAGCAGCTTCTGAAAGGCTTTGTCGTTGACGGTGGCGGTCGTCGCCGCCGCATATTGCGGATAGAGCGGGAAGAGCACGATACGGTCGCAGCCTTCTTCTTTCAGCGCGTCGATGCGCGAGGCGATCGACGGTGTGCCGTAGCGCATCGCCCAGTCGACCTTGACGTTATCAAGATCCTTCAGGCGCTCAGCCATCAGTTCCGACTGATTGCGGGTGTAGGTGCGGAGATAACTTTCGTTCCGCTCCTTGTTCCAGATCAGCTCATAGGCCTTGCCGACCTTCTGCGGGCGGGTGTTGAGCACGATGCCGAACAGGATTGGATACCATTTCCAGGGCGACCATTCGATGACGCGGCGATCGGTCAGGAATTCCCTGAGGTAGCGGCGCATCGAGGTGTAGTCGGTGCCGTCAGGTGTGCCGAGATTGACCAGCAGGACGCCGACCTTGCCTGACCTGACGGGCGGATGATCCGCCGGGCGGAGTGAAATATCTGCTGTCATTCTGGCCCCAACGCTCTTTTGTCCCATCGGCTTATACGCAGCCTGGAGATCGTGGTTCACCCTATAGAAAGAAAAGCCGGCCCGGGAAACCCCGGACCGGCCAGTGGCGTCGAGACAAATCGTCTTACTTGGCGGGGACCTCGATCTCCTTGCCGACCGTCAGGTGACGCGGGTTCGGACTGCCATTGGCCTCCGAAAGTTTCCGCCACAGCGTGCCGTCGCCGTAGAAGGTCTCGGCAAGATCCCAGAAAGTGTCGCCCGCGGCGATGACGTGGGTGGAAGGCGTCGTCGCGGCAGGTGTGGAGGCTGCCGGTGCGGGTGCCGGTTCCGCGGCGGGTGCGGGTGCTGCTGGCGCCGGTGCCGCGGGTGCAGGAGTCGGTTCTGCAGGTGCCGCCGGCGCGGGAGCCGGTGCTGCTGGGGCCGGGGCAGCGGGTGCGGGAGCCGGCTCGGTGGATGGGGCGGGAGCAGCCGGTGCAGGGCTGGGTTCGGCAGAGGGAGCCGGAGCAGGCGCTGCCTGCGCCAGTTCGGTGACGCGGCCGTCCGTGTAGGGCTTGTAGGGCGAATGTGCTGCGACATATTCGGCGGTCACGTCGGCAAGGTCCGGGCCGTAATCATAGGCGTTCTTGCCGTCCTTGAAGATCGAATAGCCATCGCCGCCGGCCCGCATGAAGTTGTTGGTGGCGACTTTATAGGTCTTGGCAGGGTCGATCGGAGCGAAGCTGTCGGCTTCCTTCACCTGAACATCGCCGACGCGACTGCCGACGGGCTTCGACTGGTCGAACGAGAATTTCAGGCCGGCGACCTGCGGGAAGCGCCCGGCGCCCTGGTCGATCTGGCTGACACCATTTTCGAGCGCTTTGACGATGTCTGCGCCGGTCAGCTCAAACGTCGCGAGCGTGTTCTGGAAAGGCAGGACGGTGATGACCTCACCCTGGGTGACCTCGCCACCGTCGATCGAAGCGCGTAGGCCACCGCCGTTCTGGACGGCGATGGTGACGCCCTGGTTCTTGGTGCGATCGAGCATGGCGTCGGCCACCAGATTACCCATCGAGCATTCCTTGACGCGGCAGACCTTGCGGTCGCCTTCGATCGGACTTTCGGAGGAGCCGATCACCTTCTTGCGCAGTTCCTCGATCGGCTTTGCCAGTTCGGCAATGCGGGCAATGACGGCGGGATCGGGCGTGAAGGTGGAATCGATCAGGATCGGATCGCCCTTGGCATCCTTGACCACGCCGCTATCGTCGAAATTGACGACGAGATCGCCGAGATACTTGCTGTAGGAGGCAGCCTGGACGACCGGCACCTTGTAGCCGCCGGGATTGTCGACCATCGTCGGGTAGGGGCCTTCAGCCTTCGGATCGGTATTCGAGAGCAGGCTGTGCGAATGGCCGCCGACGACAATATCCACATCCGGGATTTTGGCGATCAGGGCGAGATCGCGGGGATAGCCGACATGGGTGAGCGCGATGATCTTGTTGACGCCCTGGCCTTTCAGATCCTGAATGGCTGCCGTGATGGTCTGGACGTCATCTTCAATCGTAACGTTCGGGCCGGGGGAGGAAAGCTCTGCCGTATCATTGGTGACCGCGCCGACGATGCCGATCTTCTGGCCGCCGACATCGAGCACCAGCGACGGCTTGATGCGGTCGCCGAGCTTGGAGGCGGTGGTCGCCTTGACGTTCGCCGTCACGACAGGGAACTGCACCTTGTCGAGGAAGGTTGCGAGCCCGTCCTCGCTGTCGTCGAATTCATGGTTGCCGACGGTCATGGCGTCGAACTTCATCAGGTTCAGGAATTCGGCTTCGGCCGCACCTTTGTAGGTCGTGTAGAAGAGCGAGCCCTGGAAATTGTCGCCGGCATTGAGGAGGACGATGTTCTTGCCGGATAGCGCCTGACGGCGCTGGTCGATCGCGATCTTCAGGCGGGCAGCACCGCCGAAGCATTCCTTCTTGCCTTCCTCCTCGGCGGAGCAGGTGGAGTCGAACTTGTTGATCGATTCGATGCGCGAATGGAAATCGTTGATATGAAGAATATTGAGTTCGTAATCCGCAAAGGCGGCGCCCGTGCTCAGCGCCAGCATGGACGCGGTCAAAAGACCGAAGCTGAAAGACTTCGTCATCCCTGTTCTCCTGATTGAGGCGAAAGATCCCCCTGATCCTCGCCTATCCCTTTCATCGTGCGCCGAGGCGGTCTCCCGGCGTGCGGATGTTCCATCAGACGATGCACGACCGCAAGAGAAAGCTGGGCCAGGCGGGCCGGTTTCCAAGGGGGCAGGGTAAAAAAGCCGGGTGGCTTTATTCCAGGCATTCGCCGTCGGCGGCGTTTCGGTAGAGTTCGTCTACGGCCTCTGCAATATTCGGAACCGTGGCGAGCGCGATGATCAAGCAGAGAAGGGAAACGAGGCGATGAAAGCGCCGGCCGGCCCGATAGGCAAGGAGCGCGCCTGCACCATAGATCAGTACTGCCGGCACGGCAAAGATCAGCACCTGCAGCGGCCCGTCGCAATCGGGAGCGGCGATACCCTGGGCACGATAGACATTGGTCGGAAAAACGACCGCAAGTGCCGCAGGGGCATGGGAAGCAGCAGGACGAGCTAAGAGGCGACGGCCCGCATGGTGTGCTCTAGCCTATCGCCGCATCTTTCAGCCGCGGCGGGTAAGCGTAAACTGTGCGCCGGAATCGGAGGTGCAATTGAGCTGGCTCGGGTTGACGAGGGCGCAATTGACCTTGGACTGCGTCTTGCGCACCAGTGAAGTCATGTTGATCTCCACCAGGGTCGGTGAGGTATTGATATAGGTGCCCGAGGCAAGAAGCTGGTTGCTGTCGGTCGTGCGGGTGGTGAAAGTACCGCCTTGGAAGGTGGAAACGATGCCGTTCGGATCGCTCCAGTTGCCTTCGACGCCGGTGGCGGCGGGCGCGGTTGCAACCGGCAGGCGACGCGGCTCCGATGAAACGCAAGCGGCGAGAGCGGCCGCTGCACCGACAAGAACGAGACCAGTTCTGATGTTCATAAGGCTTCTCCCGGCGAATCGGCGCGGCGGACAGCCGCCAAGTTCGGGCAAAACATGGCGCGCGCCCGGCATGAAGGCAAGCCTTGGTGGGGTGGCGAGCGGCATTTAGACAGCCGGCGTTACAAAAATGCCCGCCGCAAGGCGGGCATTGTCAAAGCCGTGCAGACAATCTCAGCGAACCAGAATGTTCCTGAACTGCCAGGGATCCTTGGTGTCGATATCCTCGGGGAAGAGGCCCGGGCGGCCGTCGAGCGGGGTCCAGTCGGTGTAGTGGCCTTCGACCGGGCCGAGATAGGGCATCTGCACTTCGAGGCAGCGCTTGTAATCGATCTCGTCGGCTTCGACGATGCCGGCATTCGGGTTTTCCAGCGCCCAGACCATGCCGGCGAGGACGGCGGAGGTCACCTGCAGGCCGGTGGCGTTCTGGTAGGGCGCGATGCGGCGTGTTTCTTCCAGCGACAGTCGCGAGCCATACCAGTAGGCATTCTTCTCATGACCGTAGAGCAGGACGCCGAGTTCGTCGATGCCATCCTCCAATTCGTCCTCGTCGAGAACGTGATGGACCGGCTGCGGCGTACCGCCATTGCCGAACATCTCGTGCAGCGAGAGCACGGCGTCGTTGGCCGGATGGTAGGCATAGTGGCAGGTCGGGCGGAAGGTTACTTCGCCGTCCTTGTCGCGAACCGTGAAGAAATCGGCGATCGAGATCGATTCGTTATGGGTGACGAGGAAGCCATATTGCGGGCCGGGCGTCGGGCACCAGGTGCGCACGCGGGTGTTGGCGCCCGGCTGCTCCAAGTAGATCGCCGCTTTGTTGCCCTTCTTATGCTTCTTGGCGTTTTTCGGCATCCATTCTTCATGCGTGCCCCAGCCGAGTTCAGCCGGCTGCAGGCCTTCAGAGATGAAGCCTTCGACGGACCAGGTATTCCAGAAGACGTTGAGCGGCTTCGGATGCTTGGTGCGCTGGGTGTCGCGCTCGGCGATGTGAATGCCCTTGACGCCGAGCTTCTTCATCAGCTTTGCCCAGCCTTCGCGATCGTGCTGGTCCGGTTCCTCGAACTTGAGGCCGATGTCGTTGGCGAGATTGACGAGCGCCTGCTTGACGAACCAAGAGACCATGCCGGGATTGGCGCCGCAGGTGGACACGGCGGTGGCGCCGCCCGGATTCTTCGCCTTTTCCTTGCGCATGGTTTCGCGCAGCGCATAGTTGGTGCGGTCGGCATTGCTCATGCTCTTGTCGAAATAGAAGCCGAGCCAAGGCTCGACGACGGTGTCGATATAGGGAACGTCGAGCTTGCGGCAGAGCTTGATGATGTCGAGCGAGGAGGTGTCGACCGAAAGGTTGACGCAGAAACCCTGGCCCTCGCCTTCCGCCAGCAGCGGCTTCAGCAGTTCCTTGTAATTGTCCTTGGTGACATATTCTTTGATGTGGCGAACGCCGTGCTTCTTCAGGATCTCCATGTCGGAGGGTTCCTCACGAGGGTCGATGACGACCATCCGGCTCTTGTCGAATTTGAAATGGCGCTCGATCAGGGGCAGGGTGCCGCGACCGATGGAGCCAAAGCCGATCATCACGATCGGACCGGTAATTTCGGCATATACCGGATAGTTCTGTTCCGTCATTCTTTTCTCCTGTGGAAGAGGACGAAGGCGTTCAGCCCGAAGAATTATTTTGAAATTGCCGCAGAGAGTGCGAGGTGACCGGCTCTAACCATAAAACGACGTCACAATAAAGAGCGTTGACGGGGAAAGACCAAATATCGAGTGGCGATAGGGGCCGGCGAAACCGTCCTGGGGATCGGCAGACCGCATGGATTGGCTTAACCGATGACGGTGCCCTGATGGAAGAGCATGCGCCAGTGCCCCTCCTCTTCCAGCCGCCAGATGGAACTGCGCAGCGTCCGCCTTTCGCTTCCGTCGGTGTCTGTGTAAATGGCGCGGTAGGTGACGAGCGCGATGTGCTCCGCAAGTCTTTGGGTTTCGAAATGCTCGCCGCGGGACGTTCCCGTTCGTTGCTCGGCCAAAAGACTGGGCACAATGACGGCGAAGGTATAGAGCCGTCCGGAACTGCCGATTTCACGGAAATCGCGCGAGAGCAGCGTAGTCAGCATCTCCCGCGAGGCGCGAACGGACGGGTCGAAGAGTTTTTCTTCGAGCTCCTTCAGATGGGCTGCGAGATCATCCATGATCGGCTCCTGCAAATTCAGCCCTTCAGGATTTCCAGTCCTTCGACCGCGGTCGTTACGGCAAGCTCGGTGATGTCGTATTCGGCAACGCCATGGATGATGAAGGGATCGGCGGCGACATAGGCCCCGATTGCGGTGCGATCGCCGATTGCGAGGATGACGCCGCCGGTGCGCGGCACCTTGCGGCCTGAGGCGAGGAACCAGCCCTTGGCATAACCCTCCTTCACCCAGGCCATATGCGGCTCCATGTGGCTGTCGGCTTCATCGGGTTTCACATAGGTGAGCGAGAGAATGAACACGGTCAGCTCCTGACGAGGTTTGCGCGGATCAGGCCGCGTAGCGAATTGCCGATATAAAGTGTGCCGGCATCGAGATCGGCAAGTGTGATACGGCCGACGCGGGCCTGGCGCCGGCAGATGAGTTCGGTGCGCAGCACGCCGGCGAGCAGGCCGCAGGAGATCGGCGGGGTGCGCAGGATGCCGGTTCCGTCGTCCAGGAAGATCGAGGTGATGGTGCCCTCGCAGACTTCGCCACGTTCGTTCAAAAGCATGACCTCATCGGCTTCATCAGGCCTATATTCGGCGCGCGCGGCCTCGTAGACGGCACGGCGCGTGGTCTTGACGCGCAGCAGCCTGTCGGCGGAATTCAGGCGGGTGTCGGCGACACGGACGGTCCAGATGGCATCGGGCGCGAGCGGCACGAAAGCGGCGCGCGTCACCTCGATCCGGCCTTGCGCGTCGAAGGTCAGGCGGATGCGCAGCGGACCGGTTGCACCCGCAACGGCTTCGTCGAGCTTGGCTGCCGCCTCGATCGGTTGCGGGAAGCCAAGGCGACGGGCGGAGCGGGAAAGCCGGGCGAGATGCAGCCGCAGCCGGAGGAAGCCTTCGCCGGGCTGCCAGCGCAGCGTCTCGATCAGCGAAAAATCGATCATCGCGCAATCCATTGGTCGCCGACAGCGAAGCGGGCCTTGAGCAGGCATTCCTCATATTCGGCCTCGGCGGTCGAATCGAAGACGATGCCGCCGCCGACATTGAAGACGGCCCTGCCGCCCTGAAAAAGCGCGATGGTGCGGATGGCGACGGAAAAACGCATGGCGCCGGTGGGCGAGATCATGCCGATCGCCCCGCAATAGGCGTCGCGCGGGACATCCTCGAGCGCATGGAGGATTTCCATTGCCCGCATCTTCGGCGCGCCGGTGATCGAACCGCAGGGGAACAGCGCGGAGAAGATGTCGCGGATCGAAAGATCGGGGCGGAGCCTTGCTTGGACATGGCTCACCATCTGGTGGACGGTCGGATATGTCTCGATGTCGAAGAGCTTCGGGACGTCGAGCGTGCCGACCTCGGTGATGCGGGAGATATCGTTGCGCAGGAGATCGACGATCATGCGGTTTTCCGCCTGCGTCTTGATATCGCTGCGCATCGCCTCGATGATTTCGGCATCTTCGGCGGTGGTAGCGCCGCGTTTCGCCGTGCCCTTCATCGGATGGGTTTCGATCCAGCCCTCGTCATCGGTGCGGAAGAAAAGTTCGGGCGAACGCGAAAGGATGATCGGGCCGCCGAGATCGACCAGCGCGCCGTATTTGACCGGCTGGCGTTCGATCAGTGACCAGAAGGCGGCACTGGGATCCCCGTTCCAGCGGGCCTCGACCGGCATGGTGAGGTTTGCCTGATAGGCGTCGCCGAGCCGCAGGTGCTGGTGGAGGCGGTCGAAGCGTTCTTTATATATAGGGAAATCCCAGGCGGCTTTCGGAGCGGTGAGGAATTCCTCGTTTTCGAGGCGCTGTTTTGGCTGGGCAAGCGGATGCGTATCGGCCTGCGGAGCGTCGAACACGCCGAAACAGATGAGCGGGGTCTCCCGATGTTCCCCGGCGAAGGGAGCAAGTTTTTCCTCGAAGAGGTATCCGGCCTCATAGGCCATGTAACCGGCAAGCCATTTGCCTGCGGCCTTGGCCTGCTCCATCCGGGCAAAGCCTGCAAAGAACTCGGCGCGCGTCCTGGCAATGATGATCTCCGCCGGCTCGGCAAAGAGCATCACCTGTCCGGTCACGTCGTCGCGGAAGAGAATGTAGGGATCAGACATGATTGCGCCGCATCTTGCCTGGTTATCCGATGCTTGCGACGGTTTTGTTCTCTGCAATGACGGGCGATGCGAAGCTCGTGGTTTCGCTGCAGGCCGAGACCGCAGCAATACCCGCATCCCTCATTCCTGTGCTTGTCACAGGAATCCAGCCACGGCGCGTCCGCGCTGTGAATGACTCATTTCCGACAGATAAAAAGTCTCCGGCACCCAAGGACTTGGGCGCGCTGGATTCCTGTGACAAGCACAGGAATGAGGGAGAGGGGGCTGCCGTCATGGTTCCTCATAGACGTTGCAGAATGCGGTTGGTAGATCAAACGTTACAATGCCGATCATGACCCCGCTTGTTTCAAGTCTTGGCCGGGCCTAGCCCTTATCCAACGCTTCCAGTTCGTCGATCAGCCCTTCGATCATCGAAAGGCCCTGGCTCCAGAACGACGGATCGGTGGCGTCGAGGCCGAAAGGTTTCAGCAGTTCCGAGTGATGCTTGGTGCCGCCGGCCCTCAGCAGTTCGAAATACTTCTCCTGGAAGCCCTTCTCGGCCTTCTGGTAGACGGCATAGAGCGAATTCACCAGGCAATCGCCGAAGGCATAGGCGTAGACATAGAAGGGCGAGTGGATGAAGTGGGGGATATAGGCCCAATAGGTCTCGTATCCCTCGGAAATGCTGATCGCCGGCCCAAGGCTTTCCGATTGGACGGAGAGCCAGAGTTCGCCGATGTCGTCAGCTGTGAGTTCGCCGGCCTTGCGGGCGGTGTGCAGCTTGCGCTCGAATTCGTAGAAGGCGATCTGGCGCACGACCGTGTTGATCATGTCCTCGACCTTCTGGGCGAGCATCGCCTTACGCTCGCGTGTATCGGTGGTCTTTTGCAGAAGCGCGCGGAAGGTCAGCATCTCGCCGAACACGGAAGCGGTTTCGGCAAGCGTCAGCGGCGTCTGGCACATTAGCGCTCCCTGCGCGCCGGCGAGAACCTGATGCACGCCGTGCCCGAGTTCATGGGCAAGAGTCATCACATCGCGCGGCTTGCCCATATAATTGACGAGCACATAGGGATGGGCCGAGGGAACCGTCGGATGCGCGAAGGCGCCGGGCGCCTTGCCGGCACGAACCGGAGCATCGATCCACTGTTCGTCGAAGAAGCGCCTGGCGATATCAGCCATCTCGGGCGCGAAATTGCTGTAGGCTGAAAGCACAGTGTCCTTCGCCTCCGGCCAGGAGATGATGGCGCTGGAGGTTTCCGGCAACGGTGCGTTACGGTCCCAGAAATTCATCTGCTCCATGCCGAGCCATTTCGCCTTCATCTTGTAATAGCGATGCGAAAGGCGAGGATAGGCTTCGCGGACGGCAGCGGCCAGCGCATCGACGACCTCGCGCTCGACGCGGTTTGCCAGGTGTCGGCTGTCGGCGATGTCCTCGAAGCCGCGCCAGCGGTCGGCGATCTCCTTGTCCTTGGCAAGCGTGTTGGTGATCAGCGTAAAGGTGCGGATATTCGCCTTGAAGGTTTCGGCGAGCGCCATGGCTGCCTTGCGGCGCACTTCCGGATCCTTTTCCTGCAGCTTGTTCAGCGCCACTTCGAGCGGCACTTTCTCGCCATCGATGTCGTAGCGAAGTTCCGCCATGGTTTCGTCGAAGAGGCGGTTGAAGGCGGCGGCCGATGTCATCGACTTCTCGAGGAATAGCTGTTCCAGCCTGTCGTCGAGCTGATAGGGCTTGTCCTTCCTGAGGTCGAGCAGCCAAGGGCGATAATGTCCGGCTGCGGGATCATTCGCCATGCAGGCGTCGAGCACCGCGTCGTCGATGCGGTTCAGTTCCAGCGCGAAGAACAGGAGATGGCCGGAAAATTCGGTGATCTTGGTCTGTACGTCGCCGTAGAGCTTGCCGTTTGTCGGATTGGTGGTGTCGGAGAAATAAGTGAGGCCGGCAAAGGAGCCGAGACGGCCGATGATGTCGTCCAGCGCCTCATATTCCTTCAGCGCCGCGCCGATGCCCTCAGCGCCGGTCTTCGCCGACGCCTCAGTGAGTGTGCCCTTCCACTTTTCTTCAAAGGCGATCGCTGCCTTGCCGGCCTTTTCCATGTCGGCGACGAAGGCGGTGGAGGTGGCGGAGGGATAAAGATCCTGCAGCTTCCAGACCGGCAGATCGCCGAGCGCCGGGTCGGCGGCCCCAGCTGGCACTGCTGCCGATAAAAGAAGGCCGGCGTGCGGGAGCTTGATTTTCATGGGCGCAATTCCTCTCCACTTTCATAACAGGTCTGATTGTCTACCGCATCGTTCCGAAAATCGGAATCGATTTTCGGAAAGCGCGATGCGTCGATTCAAAGTGTTACAGCTTCCTTTGCGCGTCTGAAAAGAGGCGCGGCGCTGTAAGCGCGCGAAGGCCCGGCATCAAGGGGTTTTCGGCGCATCAAGGGCCTCGCTTCGGCACGAAAACGACCCGTTGCAATCGTTAAAATGCAATTGTTTCTCAAAACTGGATGTTCAAGCCTTGCTGTCAGAGTGCGCTTTATGGTTTCGCATGAAGTGAGGCGACAATGACCGGTTACAATGAGCTCAAGGGAGCAGGGCAAATCCTCGTGGTCGAGGACGACCCCGTGCAGCGCCGCCTGCTCAAGAACGCAATCGAGCGTCACGGCCATGTCGTGCACCAGGCGGAAAATGGCCGCATCGGCCTGGAAATGGTCAAACGCGACAGCGGCCTTTTCAACGTCATCGTGCTCGACCTGATGATGCCGGAGATGACCGGCCTCGAATTCCTCGACGCCCTTCACGAATTCGGCACCCAGATCCCTGTCATCGTGCAGACGGGGCAGGGCGGCATCGAGACGGTGGTGCAGGCGATGCGCGCCGGCGCCTTCGATTTCGTCGTCAAGCCGGTCTCGCCCGAACGCATCGCCACTTCGATCTCGAACGCGATGAAGCTCGACCAGCGCGAGGTGAAGGCGCGGGCCGGACGCCGGTCGCGCTCAGGCTCGGTCGGCTTCGACGACATCGTCTCGGCAAGCCCGGCGATGCTCCGCGTCATCGATCTCGCCCAGCGGGCGGCTCAGTCCAACATTCCCGTCGTGCTCGAAGGCGAATCCGGCGTCGGCAAGGAATTGGTGGCGCGCGCCATCCAGTCCGGCGGCGACCGCTCGAACAAGCCCTTCGTCACGGTCAATTGCGGGGCGATCCCGCATAATCTGGTCGAGAGCATTCTCTTCGGTCACGAGAAGGGCGCGTTTACCGGCGCGACCGAGCGTCATATCGGCAAATTCATGGAAGCCGACGGCGGCACCATCTTCCTCGACGAGATCGGCGATCTGCCGCTCGAGGTGCAGGTGAAGCTCCTGCGTGCCGTGCAGCAGGGCGAGATCGAGACCGTCGGTGCGCGCACCGCGCACAAGGTCAATGTCCGGCTGATCTCTGCGACCAACAAGGATCTGATCGAGGAGGTCAAGAACGGCCATTTCCGTGAGGATCTCTACTATCGCCTCAACGTCTTCCCGATCACCATTCCGGCGCTGCGCAAACGCAAAGAAGACATTCCGCATCTGGTGCGCGTCTTTGCCGACCGCTTCTCCAGCGAGCAGAAGAACGGCCGCCGCATGACGGTGAATGCCGGCACGCTGGCTTTGCTGACCGCCTACGACTGGCCGGGCAATATCCGCCAGCTCGAAAACGCGATCTTCCGCGCAGTCGTCCTGGCCGAAGGGCCGGAGCTGACCGAGGCTGATTTCCCGCAGATCGCCGCCCAGCTTCCGGAATATGACGTGGTGGATCACCTAGCCCTCGTTGCCGACAATACCGGCCTCGATCCCGACAACGGCTATGGCGAGGACTTCAGGGCGTCGATGTCGGGAGAGGTGCACCACCACCGCCTGTCCGAGGCCCCGGAAAACGCGATCGCCAGCGTCAATCCTGCCGGAGACGTGCGCAAGCTTGCCGATGTCGAGGAGGAGCTCATCCGATTCGCACTCAAATTCTATCGCGGGCAGATGAGTCAAGTAGCGCGCAAGCTCGGCATCGGCCGATCCACACTTTATCGCAAGCTCAAGGACTACGGCATAGACCCCGACAATCCCCAGAAAGATGCGGCTTAAGCGCTTTTCATTAAGATTAAGGCAACCACGTTTTGTTACTAGTCATAAACCACTTGTTAGTGGCGCGTTCACTATGTAAAGAAAAGGTTGATCATGTGTGGCATTTTTGCCATCGTGTGACCGCATTTGACAGTCATCTGAGACAGTACGGGACATTGTCTGTCTGACGGGGATCGAGTTGCCGAATCTGAATGGGAATTCCAAGCCTTCGCGCTTGAGCTGGCGTTTGTTGTGCGCCGACATTTGCGGAAAGGCAATAAGGACGGTAGCGGCCGCCCTTCTTGCGCTCGCGGTTTCCTCACCGGTATTCGTTGGTACGCCTTCGCAGGCAGCGGGCGACACCCGCAGCCTCAAGCTTTATTTCATTCATACCGGTGAAAAAGCCGTCATCACCTACAAGCGGAACGGCAAGTTCGACCCCAAGGGTCTGGAGCAGCTGAACCGCTTCCTGCGCGACTGGCGCAAGAACCAGCCGACGAAGATGGACCCGCGCCTGTTCGACCTGATCTGGGAAGTCTATCGCCAGAGCGGTTCGAGGGATTACATCAACGTCGTCTGCGGTTTCCGTTCGCCGGGGACCAACGAGATGCTGCGCGGCCGCTCGCGCAAATCCGGCGTCGCCGAAAAGAGCCAGCATATGCTCGGCAAGGCGATGGATTTCTTCATTCCTGACGTCAAACTCGCGACGCTGCGCGCCATCGGCATGAAGATGCAGGTCGGCGGCGTCGGCTTCTATCCGAAATCGGGCTCGCCCTTCGTGCACATGGATGTCGGCGGCGTTCGCGCCTGGCCGCGGATGAGCCGCGACGAACTCGTCAGGCTTTTCCCCAACGGCAACACCATCCATATTCCGGCTGACGGCAAGCCGCTGCCGGGCTACCAGCAGGCGATGGCCGACTATAAGCGCCGCGGCAGTGGCCCGCAGATCCAGATCGCCAGCGCTTCCGAATCGGCGGCGCCGAAGCACAAGACGCTGTTTGCCGCGCTCTTTGGCGGCGGAGCGGACGAGCAGGAAGACGAGTCGGACGATTCCACGCCTGTCGCCGTTGCCAAGGCGACGCTGCCGAAGGCCGAGCCCGCTCCTGCCGAGCCGCAGCAGACCGAAGTCGCCGATCTGAACGCGCCGGTGCCGCAGGTTCGCCCGGCATTCAGCAATCAGCCGACGAGCAGCGAAGTGGCGAACGCGCTCGTAGCCCCGCCTTCGGGTAATGCCGCACAGCAGGCTCTTGCTGCGGCCCTTCCGGCCGATCAGGCCCAGCCGCAGCAGTTCGCCGATCTCAGCGCATACAGTATTCCGGTTCCCTCGCTTCTCGGTCAGCGCCGCGCCCCTGGCGACGCAGAGGTTGCATTGGCCGATCCCATGTTGACAGGCGCGAATGCACTGCCGGTTCCGACGCCGATCGAACGCCCCGCCGTTGCCGAGAACCTTCTTGCCGCGGCCGATGCCGATCCGGAAGCAGAGGCCGACGAAGCCGATCAGGACGCGCTGTCTCCTGCCCTTGCCGATGCGCTCGACCAGCAGCGAAACGAGGGGAAAAGCCAGATCGCGTCGAATGCGCCGCCGCAGACGGTCGAGCAGGCGATCAAAGCCGCGATGACGCAAAAGGCGCCTGCCGCAAAGCCGCCGCTCGAACTCGCCGCATTGGCGCCGATGACCAAATCGGCAAGCTTTGGCGACGGCTTCGACGAACCGGCTGTCGAAAGCGCCGTGGCGCAGGGGCTTCCCGCCAAGGGTGGTCGCCCGACGCATAAGGAAGCCGCGGCAGCGGGTGCCAGCCGTACGACGGTGCGCACCGAACCGAAGCTGACGGAAAAGATGATCTCGCAGTGGGCGCTCACCAATGCCCGCCTCGAAATGGCCTCCAAGCAGGTCAAGGCGCCGCGGTTCGTCAGCCAGACGATGCGTGCCCAGCCGATCGCCGTCTATGCCGAGGGCTTCAACGTTAAGACCGCTTCGGTCGACCCGGCCCGCTTCAGCGGCACGGCTGTGAACTTCATGGAAGTGCGCAAGTTCAACAACTAATCATGCCGATTATGGAATATTGAAAACCGCCGGAGCAATCCGGCGGTTTTCTTTTTGCTGTTTCGATGGAGCGAGATGGCTGTTCGCCTTGCTCGCGAAAGAAAAGCCGCCGGAAGGGTCCGGCGGCTTGCGATATCGGCGATGTCGGCGGATCAGCCTTCCGGTGGCGACTCGATCATGCCGAGCGCGAGCAGGTAGGTGTCGAGGATTGCTTCCTCTTCCATGCGCTCCTGCTCGTCCTTCTTGCGCAGCGCCACGACCTTCTTCAGGATCTTGGTATCGAAGCCCATTCCCTTGGCCTCGCCATAGACGTCCTTGATGTCGTCGGCGATGGTCTTCTTTTCTTCTTCCAGCCGTTCAATGCGCTCGATGAAAGCGCGAAGCTGATCGCGGGCGACGCCATGAGCATCAGACATCGTGTTCTCCTGGTTTTTCGGTGATCAATTTTGGATGCCAGTGACTGCCGCGAAGCGGCGTCACGGTCAAGCCTGTTCGCGGCCAGCCAAGCTATTTGTGTGGGTTGTTCAGTTCAAAAGCAGCCTTTTGCACAGGCGAGGCCTCGTTCTGGTGAAGATTCTTCCAGTCCTCATAGGACATGCCATAGACAACTTCGCGCGATTCGTCCCTGGTAACCGGGACACCTTCGGCCTCGGCGGCTTCGCGATACCAATTCGACAGGCAGTTGCGGCAGAAGCCGGCCAGATTCATCAGATCGATGTTCTGAACGTCGCTGCGTTCGCGAAGATGTGCGACGAGGCGGCGGAAGGCGGCGGCTTCGAATTCGGTCCGTTGTTCCTTGCTGAGCGCGGTCATCTTGCTTCCTTTCTTTCAATAGGGGCCGGTGCGTGACAGGTGGACGTCGTATCCGTGCAAAGCGGGATCGGCATTCATCGCCGCAAAGATCGGCGACAGGCGTTCGGCCCATGCCAAAATGCCGGCCTCGCCTGCAATCAGGTCCTGGCGCACCTCGAGCAGCGCATGCGGAATGCCGGTGATCATGCAATGGCGGTACATGGTATCGCCCTTCAGCGCGCCGTCATAGGGTTCATTGTCGCCAACGGTAAGATCGGGATCGGCGCGCAGCATGTCGAGCAACGGGCCGACGGCGCGATGGTCGCTATCCCAGAGCACGGCAGCGTGCCAGGGACGGGGAATGCCTTTCCAGGCCGGCGTGAAGGAGTGCAGTGACAGCACCAGCGGTGCCCTGCCGGTGGCATTCGCCACGCTGTCGATCGTTGCGGCGACAGCGTCGTGATAGGGGCGATGGAAGGTTTCGATGCGGTAGTTCCATTCCTGCGGCGTGATCGGATGATTGCCTGATATGACGGCGCCGTCGGAGATCTTCATGATCAGTGTCGGATCGTCTTCACCGCGATTCGGATCGATCAGCAGACGCGAAAAGCCGCCGAGCACGGCAGGAACGCCGAGTTTTTCCGAAAGCTGCCGCGTCAGGCCCTCGATGCCGATGTCATAGGCGATGTGGCGGGCGAAGGCCGCCTCGGGCAGTCCGAGCCGGCCATATCGCGCGGGAAGGCGGTTCATCGCGTGATCTGCGAGGATCACCATGCCTTTGTCATGTTTGCCGGATAGGATTTCGAAGGATTGGAAGTCGTCCATCAGGGAATTGCAGTTCGTCATTGCGCCGTCGGGCGCAGTGATCGCATGCACCTGCGGCAGGTTCAAGCGCGGCAGGGTGGGGAGAGGTTGAGTCGGACCCTCGACGGTGGTTATGAAAGGAAATATAATCGATTAGCATTGCGTTGACTTTCGCTTGACGGCGGCGCAAGAAGACACGGATACGAATAACCGTGGAGCTATTTGGGAGCCGTGTTGATCCAAGCCGCGCCAAGTTTCCTCACGCGGTCCGGACCGCTGGTCCGTTTCGCTCTGTTCGCTCTTGCAGCCGCCATGCCGTTTTTCATCGCAGATGCCGCACGCGCCGATTTTCGCGTCTGCAACGGAACACAGAATCTCGTCGGCGTTGCGATCGGATACCGGGCCAAGGATGGCTGGGTGACGGAGGGCTGGTGGCAGGTGCCGGCAACGACCTGCGCCACGCTGATCGAGGGAGAATTGCAGTCGCGTTATTATTACCTCTACGCAGAGGACGCCGCCCGGGGAGGACGATGGACGGGTGACGTGCAGATGTGCGTGGCGGAAAATGAATTCAAGATCTCGGGTGTGCAGGATTGTTATGCCCGCGGTTACCAGAAGATGGGATTCAAGGAATATGATACGGGCCGCCAGGGTAGCTGGATGGTTCAACTCTCCGACACCCCAGGGACGCAAGAAAGCCAGAATTGATGAAGCGTAATCGCAAAGTTAAAATCCTCGCCACCCTCGGGCCAGCCTCCTCCGAGGAATCGATGATCGAGAAGCTGCACCAGGCTGGTGCCGATGTCTTCCGCATCAATATGAGCCATGCGAGCCACGACATGATGCGTATGCTCATCCAGCGCATCCGCTCGGTCGAGGCGCGCTCCGGCCGGCCGATCGGCATTCTCGCCGACCTGCAGGGACCGAAACTGCGTGTCGGCAAGTTCGTCGACGGCAAGGTGGATCTGAAGCCCGGCCAGACTTTCACGCTCGACAACAACGAAGCCCTCGGCGACCAGAACCGCGTCTATCTGCCGCACCCCGAGATACTGGAGTCGGTACAGCCCGGCCACCGTCTGCTGATCGATGACGGCAAGCTCGCCCTGCGCGCAGAAAAATGCGACGGCAAGAGCATCGTCACGACTGTTATTTCGGGCACGCGCATCTCCGACCGCAAGGGCGTCAGCCTTCCCGACACGCTGCTCGGCGTCGGCGCGCTGACGGACAAGGACCGCGCCGATCTCGACGCCGTGCTTGCCACCGACGATGTCGACTGGGTGGCGCTTTCCTTCGTGCAGCGTCCCGACGACCTTGCCGAAGTGCGCAAGATCGCCCGCGGCCGCGTCGGCCTGATGTCGAAGATCGAAAAGCCGCAGGCTCTCGAGCGCATCGAGGAAATCATCGAACTGTCAGACGCATTGATGGTCGCCCGCGGCGATCTCGGCGTCGAAATGCCGCTCGAATCGGTTCCCGGCATCCAGAAGCAGCTGATCCGTGCCTGCCGCCGTTCGGGCAAGCCGGTGGTCGTTGCCACGCAGATGCTGGAATCGATGATCTCAGCGCCGGTGCCGACACGCGCCGAAGTATCCGACGTCGCGACTGCCGTCTTCGAAGGCGCGGATGCCGTCATGCTCTCGGCCGAATCGGCCTCGGGCGATTATCCCGTCGAAGCCGTCACGACGATGGCGTCGATTGCCACCGCCATCGAGCGCGAGCCGCATTATCCCGGTATCATCTATGCCCAGCGTGCCCAGCCGGAAGCGACCGGTGCCGATGCGATCTCGCTGGCCGCCCGTCAGATCGCCGAAACGCTGAAGCTGTCGGCGATTGTCTGTTACACCTCGTCGGGCACCACAGGCCTTCGTGCCTCGCGCGAGCGTCCGCAGGTGCCGATCCTGGCGCTGTCGCCGATCATCAAGACGGCGCGCCGTCTTGCCGTCGTCTGGGGCCTGCATTGCGTCGTCACCCACGACGCGACCGATCTCGACGACATGGTCAACCGCGCCTGCCGGATCGTCGCGGACGAAGGCTTCGGCAAGCCGGGTGACCGCATCATCATCTCGGCCGGTGTGCCGCTCGGCACGCCCGGCGCCACCAACATGATCCGCATCGCCTATATCGGCTCCGACGGCCAGAGCGGCGTCTGATCCGATCGCATCCCTTCGGAAGCCCGCTGCCTGAGGAGAGGCGGCGGACTTTTTCGTTGACGGACCGGCATTGCCAAGCGTGGCGGCGCGTGCAAGTTTCGGTCCCTAGGGCAGGGTTCGGAGGAGCATCATGGATATCGTCACACTTCTGGCTTTTGCGGCCGTTTCCTTCGTTGGCATCGCGACGCCGGGGCCAACGGTGCTGTTGGCGCTGACCAACGGCTCTCGGCACGGTCTGCGCC
The DNA here is from genome assembly GCF_001679785.1 of Rhizobium leguminosarum. Lineage (NCBI taxonomy): Bacteria > Pseudomonadati > Pseudomonadota > Alphaproteobacteria > Hyphomicrobiales > Rhizobiaceae > Rhizobium > Rhizobium leguminosarum. The sequence continues at coordinate 3,311,994 of NZ_CP016286.1, read as the reverse complement.
GCGCAGTTGCTGGCATGATCGGCGCGGTGCTGTCCGATTTCGTGCTGATCGGCGCTGTCGCGATCGGGCTTGGTGCGCTGCTCGCTGCATCGGAATTCTGGTTTTCGATGCTGAAATGGGCGGGTGCCGCCTATCTCGCCTTTCTCGGTATCATGCTGCTACGCTCCAGGGGCACGATCGATGCGGCGTTGAAGTCCGGAGCGCCTGCGGGCGCGACATCATCCCTCTCGATCGGGTTGAAGAGCTTCATGGTCGCGGCGACCAATCCGAAGGGCTACCTGGTCTTCTCGGCCTTCCTGCCGCAGTTCATCGATCCAACCATGCCGCAGGCGACGCAATATATGCTGCTCGCCCTTGTCTTTGCCGCGCTCGATTTCCTCATCATGTTCGGCTACGCCTTCTTCGGCTCGCAGGCGGTGCGTTTCCTGAAAACCTCGGGCGCCATGTGGCTGGAGCGGGCCTGCGGCGGCGCGCTGCTGGCGCTTGCCGGCTCACTGGCCTTCTATCGCCGGGCAACCGTCTGAGCTCAGGGTCTAGGCAGGGACAGGTGGCCAACGTGATAAGTCTGCGTATGCTCGCCGATTTCCGGAACCTCGCGCCATAGCTTGAAGCGTATTCGCGTCCATGTCGTCGGTTCGAAGCCGGAGACGGAGGCGAGCGCGCCTGTTGCCATATCGGCATCGGCTTCTGCGCTGTTGGCCCCGCCGAGATCGATGAGCGGCGCATAGGGTTCCGTCTGCAGGATATCGCAGGTGGCGAACTTGGCTGCGGCGATATCAGGCGAGATTTCCGCCTGCCAGACGATCCAGGTTTTGACCTGCGGCCAGCCGAAGGCGCCTGTTAACGCCTCAAACCCAGGACCGCAAAGGAAGTCGCTTACCCCTTCCGGCGTCTGCCAGAGGTAGAAGGGCGCGTAGAGGTTTTCGCGACTGCCGAATTCACCTTTGCGCGCTCTGAGATAGGCCTTGAAACCGAGATTGGGAAAGCCGTCGAGCAACGGTCCCTTGTCGCGGATGCGGCGGTCGATGATCGACATGTCGTAATCGGCTGGCAGGGTGAAGCTGTACTGCATGGCAATCATTGCCGATCTCCGATTGCACGAAGCCGCCAGTCTGGGTCGGTCATCTGGGCAATGCGATTGCCGAAGGACCAGTCTTCCGGTGTGCTGGTGCTGATGACGATCATCACGTCCTCGGGCCGGAGGCCCGGCGATTGCGCCAGGAGATCGGCGAGCCGCCGATAGAGTGCCGCCTTCATCTCGACGGTGCGAGGCCTGCCGATCGTGATCGAGATATAGACGAAGTCGTCCGAGCGCGGGCCGGCGAGATAGCTGCGGTCGAAGATCAATTCGTTCTCGTCATGCTGATGAATGGCCTGGAAGCGGTCGTTTTCGGGCACGTCGAAGGTCTCGACCAGGGCGCGCTGGATGCTGTCGGCCAGTGCCATGAGGTAGTCCGGCGACTTGCCTTTGCGAAGGGAAATGCGAACGAAGGGCATCGGGATCTCCGTGGTTCAGGCCGTCGGTCGGCCTTGACAGCAGAACCATCGCACGGCACGATGATGCTGAAAATCAGAATTTTATGGATGAATGATCCTGAAAAATGGGATTATGTAATGCGACGGACGATCTTCGATCTCGACGTGCTTCGAACCTTTTCGACTGGCATGGAGCTTGGTAATTTCGCCAAGGCGGCCGAGCGGCTCGGGCGTTCGACCTCGGCGGTCAGTGCGCAACTGAAGAAGCTGGAGGAGCAGGCGGGCACGCCGATCTTCCGCAAGGCGGGGCGCGGACTGGCGCTGACCGATGCCGGCGAGACGATGCTCGGTTATGCCAGGCGGCTGCTGGAACTCAACGACGAGGCGGCTGCTGCTGTCAACAGCGTCGAGCTGGAAGGCTGGGTGCGGCTCGGCCTGCAGGAGGATTTCGGCGAGACCTTGCTGCCTGATGTGCTCGGCCGCTTTGCGCGTGCTCATCCGAAGGTCCGGATCGAAGCGCGGGTGGTGCGCAATGCCGAACTGCTCGAGCGCGTCACCTCGGGCAAGCTCGATCTCGCGCTTGCCTGGAGTGACGGCACGCTGACGGCGCATTGCGAGCGGATCGGCGAAGTGCCGATGCGCTGGATCGGACCTTCCGAGGGGCAGCCGGCCTGGCAAACCGCAAGCGGTGAGCCGATGCCGCTCGCTTCGCTGGAGGCGCCGTGTCTGTTACGCAGCGCCGCGACCAAGGCGCTGGATGAGGCGGGCATCTCCTGGCGGCTCGCCTTCGTCAGTCCCAGTCTCGGCGGTCTCTGGGCCGCGACGGCGGCAGGCCTCGGTCTCACCATCCGCACGCCGATCGGCCTGCCGGCGAAGGTCCGGCCGCTGGCGCCGGAGACGATCGGTCTGCCGGATTTGCCGAAGCTCGGTCTGGTCCTGCATCGGGCGGAAGCCGAACCGCAGCCGGCTGCGGCCCGGCTTGCCGAGCTCGTGCTTCAGTCGGTACATGGCGCGCTGAGCGGGGTAGCGGCGCGAGATCTCAGCATTGACCGTTCGGACGCGTGACTGTAGTTTCGAGCCGCTATGAAGACGTTCACCCTCAATATCGCTTCGGTCTTCTTCTTGAGCCTCTAAGGCTCTGCCTTCGGGCATCAGAAGATGCGGCCACCGACCAGCCTTCTTGCTGGCGCGTCGCCGTGAACTGTAACCACCCTGCATGTGGCCAAGGAAAGAGAGCCGGCAGGTTTGGCGATAGAGAGATATATCATGACATCAGATGTTTATCCGGCGGCACTGAGTGCTGCGCAGATCGAGCAATTCATCGAGGACGGTTTCGTCAGGATCGACGACGCTTTTCCCCGCGCATTGGCCAAGGAAGCTCGCGCCATCATGTGGCGCGACATTCCCTTCGATGCGGATGATCCAAAGACGTGGACGCAGCCAGTCGTGCGACTTGCCGGTTATGGCGGCGGACCATTCGAGAAAGCCGTCAATACGCCGGTGTTGCATTCGGCCTTCGACCAGCTCGTCGGCAAGGGTCGCTGGGAGGCACGCAGTGGGCTTGGCAGTTTCCCGGTGCGCTTTCCCCATCCAGATGATCCCGGCGATGCCGGCTGGCATGTCGATCTGAGCTTTCCCGGCGAGGATTCCAATCCGGATGAGCAACGGGACTTTTCTGCCTGGCGGGTGAACATCACCTCGCGCGGCCGGGCGCTGCTGATGCTCTTCCTGTTTTCGGATGTCGGGGAGGAGGATGCGCCGACCCGTATCCGCGTCGGATCGCACAAGGATATCGCCCGCCTTCTGGAACCGGCGGGCGAAGCAGGGATGGCGCATCTTTGGCTGGAGCATGTCGGAGAAGACCGGCCGCTAGGGTTGGCGACAGGTCCGGCGGGCACCGTCTATCTGTGCCATCCATTCCTCATCCATGCCGCGCAGATGCATCGCGGCAAGCAGCCGCGCTTCATGGCGCAGCCCGGCCTTGCGCCTTCCGAACCACTTCGGCTCGAACGGGAGGACGGCGCCTATTCGCCGGTCGAGACTGCGATCCGCCGGGCGCTTCAAGAGCGGTAACGAGAACAGCATGCGTCCTGCCGTCGCAGGCTGGATGCATCACATCTGCAGCTCCTGCAGGGCGGCGCGCCGAATTGCCTGCGGCGGCTGGCCGAAAGCGCGAAGGAACGCGCGGCGCATGCGCTCGCGATCGGCAAAGCCGGTTTCGCGGGCAACGACATCGATCGGATGGCGGCCCTGCTCCATCATCAGCCGGGCCGCTTCCAACCGCAGGTTCTCCACGGCCTTGGCCGGCGATTGGCCGGTTTCAGCGCGGAAGGCGCGGCTGAACTGGCGGGGGCTGAGATGGGCCGCTTCCGCCAGTTCCTCCACAGACAGCGCCGATTTCAGATTGCTGCGGGCGTGGGCGAGCGCCTTCTGGATACGGTCCGATTTGGGCTCCAGCTCCAGCAGGGCGGAAAACTGCGACTGGCCGCCGGCGCGGCGATGATAGACGACGAGCATGCGGGCAACGGCGCGCGCCACCTCGAAGCCGTGATCCTTCTCGACCATGGCCAGCGCCAGATCGATACCGGCGGTCATGCCCGCGGATGTCCAAACGGAGCCGTCGATGATGAAGATTCGGTCCTCCTCCATCTTTACGTGGGGATATCGGCTTTGCAGTTCGCGGGAGACATACCAGTGGGTCGTCGCCCGGCGACCGTCGAGGACGCCGGCTTCGGCAAGAAAGAAGGCGCCGGTGCAGATCGACGCCAAACGACGTGCGACGGGTAGGGCGGCGCGGATAAAGGCGGCTTCTACGGCATTCGGCAGGCGGATGCCCGGGGCTCCTGCCACAATCAGCGTGTCGAGGGCCGGGTCGCCGAAGGCTTCCGTATCCATCACCATGCCAAGAGAATTGGTAATCGGCCCACCATTCTCGGAAAGATAGCGGATGTCGTAAACCTTTTCCTCAAGCTCGATATTGGTGAACTCGAAGGCCGAGATGGCAGCCAAGCTCATGATCTGGAATCCGGGATAGAGCAGAAAGCCAATTTGCTGCATTTCGTCGCCTCCGAAAAGATGATGTCTTAAAAAGTGGTATATACGACATTTGGGACATCAGCAATCAGGCGTAAGACTCTCCTCAAGCGCAAGGCATCGGGCCGGCGTATTCAAGGAGACAGGTCATGTTGCAGGAACATAAGGGCACGGCGCTGGTGACCGGCGCATCCTCGGGCATTGGCGCGATCTACGCCAATAGGCTGGCAAAGCAGGGTTACGATCTCATCCTCGTTGCCCGCAACGGCGAGCGCCTGCAGGCGCTGGCAAGTCGGTTGAGTGATGAGACCGGACGGACCGTCGAGACTGTCGTCGCCGATCTCGGCAACAGGGCCGGCCTAGCTCGCGTCGAAAGCGTGCTGAAGGAAGATCGGAGCATCACGCTTCTCGTCAACAATGCCGGTTTCGGCGGGACGGCGCCGCTGCTTGCCGCCGATGTCGACAAGATGCAGGAAATGATCGAACTCAACGTCACGGCGCTAATGCGATTGACCTATGCCGCTGTTCCTGGCTTCGTTGCGCGTGGCGGCGGTACGATCATCAACATTGCGTCTATTGTCGCGATCGCACCGGAACTCTTGAACGGCGTTTATGGCGGTACGAAAGCCTTCGCGCTCGCCTTCAGCCAATCGCTGAAGCATGAACTGGCGGAGAAGAACATTCGCATCCAGGCCGTTCTGCCCGGGGCCACGGCAACGGAATTCTGGGGCATCGCCGGCACGCCAGTCGAACACCTGCCCAAGGAGATCGTGATGTCGGCGGAGGATATGGTCGATGCGTCGCTCGCAGGCCTCGGGCAGGGCGAATTCGCGACCATTCCGTCGCTTGAGGATGCCGGTCTGCTTGCCGCCTATGAGCAGGCGCGCGAGGCGCTGATGCCGAACCTGTCTCGCAGCATGCCGGCGGAGCGCTACAAGATCGCGTGAGGCTTACCGATGAAAAGCCATCCGCGGCAGCGCTGCGGATGGCCCAAAAAGTGCTCACGGCATTTGCGGCCGATTGCAACCTTGTACGCTGCGCGCTGTCTCAGCCGAAGCGTCCGAGCGCCATGGCGAAGATATCGGCATCGACATTGCCGCCGGAGGTGACGGCGACGATCGTGTCGCTTTCCAGGGCGTCGCCGTGGAAGAGGGCGGCGGCAAGCGCCACGGCGCCGCCGGGCTCGACGACGATCTTCAGCCGTGTGAAGGCGAGCGCCATGGCGCGCAACGCCTCCTCGTCGGTGACGACGATGCCGGCGCCGGCGAGGCGCTTGAGGATCGGGAAAGTGATATTGCCGGGTTGCGGCGTGACGATTGCATCGCAGATCGAGCCTGATACCGACGTGTTGCGTTCGATCTTGCCGGAGGCGAGCGAGCGGGTGGTGTCGTCGAAATCCTTGGGCTCGCAGGGGCGGACGCGAAAGCCGGGGGCGCTGGCTTCGAGGGCGAGCGCAATGCCTGAGGTCAATCCGCCGCCGCCGCAGGGAACGAGAACTTCGGCTGATGTCACGCCTTCCTCTTCCGCCTGTTCGGAGATTTCGAGACCGGTCGTGCCCTGACCGGCGATGACCAGCGGTTCGTCGAAGGGCTTGATCAGCGTCAGGCCGCGCTCGGCCGAAAGCCTGGCGCCGATCTCGTCGCGATCCTCATTGACGCGGTCGTAGAGCACCACTTCGGCGCCGAAGGCGCGGGTGTTGGCAATCTTCAGCTTCGGCGCATCGCTCGGCATGATGATGACGGAGGGGATATTGTGCAGCTTGGCCGCAAGCGCAACGCCCTGGGCGTGGTTGCCGGAGGAGAAGGCGATGACGCCCTTCGAGCGTACCGCCGGATCGAGGCCGGAGACGGCCGACCAGCCACCGCGAAACTTGAACGAGCCGGAATGCTGCAGACATTCCGCTTTCACGAATAGGCGCCGGCCGGCAATCTCATTCAAAAAAGGAGAGGAGAGAAGCGGCGTGCGCCTTGCATGACCGCGCAGACGGGCGCGGGCTGCGACAATCATTTCAATGCTGGCCATTCGGGAATCTTTCTGCTTGCGGGTTCGCCCATGCATAGGGCGAGGTAAGCCAATTGTGAACGGCGACTTTGTCACGGTGACATGAATGGTGCCACCGCTGCTTCTTGAGCCGCGTTGCGCTTTGCGCCGACTGTTTGACCAGGCGATCCCCGAAGCGTCAGTAGCCGCTTGCCGACCCCTCCGTTGCGCGGCTGTCCATGGCGCCGTTATAGCGGGCGCCGCCCCCCTTTTCGATGGCCGCAAGGCTTTTACCGCCGACGAGGATGCCGGCGGCCTGGCCCCATTGCGGCGTGTCATTGCCGCCATCGAAGCTGTAGCCCATGGCGGCAAGCGTCTTTTCCGTATCCGGCGAAAGTGCATAGGGTTCGAGAAAGACCTTGTCGGGCTGCCATTGGTGGTGGAGACGCGGGGCGTTGACCGCCTGACTGATATCCATGCCGAAATCGACGACATTGAGGATCGCTTCCAGCGTGATGGTAATGATGCGCGAGCCGCCGGGGCTGCCGATGACCATGAAGGGCTTGCCGTCCCGGGTGACGATCGTCGGGCTCATCGAGGAGAGCGGCGTCTTCTTCGGGGCGATGGCATTGGCCTCGCCCTGCACCAGTCCGTAGAGGTTCGGCACGCCGGGCTTGGAGGTGAAATCGTCCATCTCGTTGTTGAGTAGGACACCGGTGCCGGGCGCTACGACGGCGGCACCGAAGGAGCCATTCAGCGTATAGGTGACGGCGACCGCATTGCCCTCGTCGTCGATGATTGAATAATGCGTGGTTTCGGTGCTTTCCTTGCCGCCGAGCGGTTTCAGGTTCGCCGAGGTGCCGGCCTTGTAAGGGTCGATCTTGGCGGCGATCTCCAAAGCATACTTCTTGTCGAGCAGCTTTGTGACCGGGTTCTCGACGAAATCGGGATCGCCGAGCGCAGCATTGCGGTCGACGTAAGCATAGCGCATCGCCTCGACCATGATGTGCACGGTTTCGGCCGAGTTATAGCCGAGATAGGAAAGCGGGTATCCTTCCAGAACGTTGAGGATCTCGCAAATGATGACGCCGCCGGAAGACGGCGGCGGCGAGGAGATGATGTCGTAGCCACGGTAATTGCACTCGATCGGCTTCAGTTCGCGCACCGCATATTGCTCGAAATCCTCCTTGGCGAGGATGCCGCCCTTGGCCTGGCTCGCCTTGACGATCGCCTCGGCGGGCGCGGCCTTGTAGAAGGCGTCGGGGCCTTTTTCGGAGATGCCTGCCAGGACGGCGGCAAGGTCCGGTTGCTGGAGTTTTTCGCCGGATGCATAGGGTTTGCCATCCGGTTTCAGGAAGATCTTTGCCGTGGCTTCATCTTTGGCAAGGCGTTTGGCGTTGCCGGCGAAACTTGCGGCGTCGCCCTGTTCCAGCGTGAAACCTTCCTTGGCGAAGCGGAGCGCCGGCGCGATCAGTTCTTCGCGCGATTTGCTGCCGTATTTCTCGCGCGCGGTCTCGAAGCCCATGACGGAGCCCGGCACGCCGACGGCAAGATAACCGTCGAGGCTGGCACGCGGCACGATATCGCCATTGGCGTCCAGATACATGGTCTTCGTGGCGGCAAGCGGCGCGCGTTCGCGGAAATCGAGGAAGGTCTTGGTGCCATCCTTCAGGCGGATGGTCATGAAGCCGCCACCGCCGAGGTTGCCGGCCGAGGGATATACAACCGCCAGCGCATAACCGACGGCGACCGCCGCATCGACGGCATTGCCGCCGCCTTTCAGCACCTCGACGCCGACATCGGTCGCCAGGTGCTGGGCGGTGACGACCATGCCGTGCTCGGCTTCGACGGGCGCAGGCGAGGCGGCGAGAGCCGCGGTCAGGCTCAACGACAATGCTGATATGACGGAGATCGTCCCGATATGCAGGCTGCCCATGATTTCCCCTCCTATGGACAATGATGGAAAAACATATGGGACTGCCTGGGCCCGAGGCAATGCAAGGGGTTGGCTTTAAAGCATGCCGCGCAAAACTATGTCGCGGGTTTGCGAGGACGGCAGGCGTAAAAATAAATCCCAAAGCGTCAGGAGTTCGGCGAGTTTCTGGCTTGTGTCGTCGTCGGGCCGGTCGAAGGACATGCGGCCTTCGATAGCGATGCAATTCGACGTGCTACAGGATCCTTTGTGCGTCTGAAAAGACACGCGGCGCTGCAGGCGCCAGCGACGGCGCGGTTGCGACCGTCCGATCGCGTGAGGTGCCGGCAAGCCTCTCTTCCGCCTTGCGGGCGATCGCCTGCAGGTCGCGCGGCTTGCCTGATATCTTCTCCATGGCGGCGATGGCGACATCGGTTGCGAGGTAATCCGGCTTGTGGCCGACGCCGCTGACGGTAATGAGCTCGGAGCCTGATATATCGCGGGCAAGGCCGCGCGAATGCAGGTGTTCCCAGACGATCTCGTCGCGGTCGCCCGTTATGATCACGGTCGGCGCGGTGATCTGCGGATAGAACAGCGACTGCTCCTTCACATAGGCGAGCAGTCTTTTGAAATCGGCAGCATTGTTGTGGAAGGCGCTGGGGCGCAGCACCAGCGACGGACCGGTTTTTTCGATGTAGTCGGCCGGGCGCGGATTGGGGCGGAAGACATTCAGCGTGCCGCGCTCCAGCCGTCTCAGCCCGAGCGGCACGACGATTGCGTGAGTGAAGAGCCAGCCGACGACCGGTGTCGTGGCGACATGATAGTACCAGTCGATGCCGCCCGGCCAGGGATGGGTGGCGGGCGCGAGGAAGAGCAGGCCGGCAGTCTTGTCAGGATGGCGCAGGCCGAAGGCGGCGGTGATCGCGCCGCCGAAGGAATGCCCGACGATGATCGCCTTTTCGATGCCGCGCTTTTCCATCAGCCTGGCGATCGCATCGGCCTGTCCGGAGGGGACAGCGTTCTCAGGGCCGCCGCGTTCGGAATAGCCATGACCGGGACGATCGACGAAGAGCATTTCCGCCCGGCCTTCGAGTGCGGCGCGGAAGGCAACGACCTGGTCGAGCAGATTACCGCTGGCGCCGTGAATGAAGACCAGCGCCGGCAGATCCGCATTTTCGGGACGCTCGACGTGGACGGCATTCATGCGGTAGCCGCCGACATCCGTCAGTTCGCCGATATTCGGATAGGCGTGTTCGAATTGCCGCGCCTTATAAGTGGAGTAACCGATGGCGGCGGCGAGCGGGGCGAGAAGAGCGGAAACTTCTGCAAGCATGATCTCAACGAGTGATATTTGCGGGACGGCCTGCGGCGGACAACCGCCTCATCGTTCCCTCTCTATTCTAAAATTGTGCAGCGTGATCCGACGTCAAGATCGATGACCGGGAATCAGGTGCGGTTGCCGGCAAGTTTTTCCGCAAGCGTGTTGGCCTGTTCCTGCGCGGTGCGTTCGGCGGGATAGATATCGAGAAAACGCTCCCAAGCCTTCAAGGTCAGCTGGTCGTTGCCGGAATTGCTGAGGATCGCCGCCATGCCGGAGAGAGCGCCGAAATGGCGCGGCTCGAGATCGAGCACACGTTCGATGTCGGACATCGACTTGCGATAATTTCCCATGACGAAATTCAGCGTGGCGCGGCGGTTCCAGCTTTCGGCATAATCGGGCTTCAGCGCGATCGCCTCATCGAGGAAATCGAGGGCGGCGGGGTTGCGCTTTTCCTCGATCGCCTTGTCGGCCCACTGCATCAGCAGATTGACGGTAGCACTGCCGGAATCGTTCCATTCCATGCGGATTTCATTGGCGATGCCGCTGGCCTTTTCGGGATCGCGTTCACGCTTCAGCTGGCTGAAGAGCTGGTCGAGGTGCTGCTTCGGCGAATTGTTGACATCCGTCTGCTCGATGATGACGTCCTTTTTCGCCGCGGCTGCCGGCTCTTCCGCGGCGGCGGCCGGAAAGGAGGAGGTGAGGAAAATGAGAGCGAGCGGCAGCGCCGCTGATGTCAAAGCAAAAAAGCGCATGGCGAACATATTAGCCCGCCAGCGCCGAAGATCAAACAAATTTGACGTGATCACCGCAGCGACCCACCGGATATATCTGCCGGCGCAAGCTCACGCGGCAGGGCGATCCGGGCGCGCGAAATCAGCCCTGACGAGCCTTGAAGCGCGGGTTCAGCTTGTTGATGATGTACATGCGGCCCTTGCGGCGAACCAGACGGTTGTCACGGTGACGAGCCTTGAGCGACTTGAGCGAATTCTTGATCTTCATTTTTCTGATCCGCGATCTCTATGGGGGAATTCACATTCGCCCGTATCTTTAACAATCAAAAGCGCGCCATCGGGCGCGCTGTTTAGGTGGGGAGCAGATACCCCGTCACCTTTTCCGTGTCAACCACATGCAGGTGTTTTTCCCAAGGCACAGGGGTGTTTTCTCAGGCCAAAACCGGCGATTTCGGCGTCAAGGCGGTGATGTGGCCCATCTTGCGGCCGGGGCGCCACTCGGTCTTGCCATAGAGATGAACCAGCGTATCGGGGCGACGCAGCCAGTCGGGAACGGCAAGGATATCGTCGCCGATCAGGTTCTGCATGACGCAGTCGGAATGGCGCTCGGCATTGCCGAGCGGCAGGCCGGCAACAGCGCGGATATGCTGCTCGAACTGGCTGACGACGCAGGCAGCTTCCGTCCAGTGACCGGAGTTGTGGACACGCGGCGCCATCTCGTTGGCGATCAGACCGCCATCGGCAAGCACGAAGAATTCGATGCCGATGACGCCGACATAGTTCAATGCAGCAAGGATTTTCTCGGCCGATTGCCACGCGGCGTCCGCCGCCGGCGCAGAGATCGCAGCGGGAACCGTAGAGGTGTGGAGGATACCGTTGCGGTGGACATTCTCGGCGGGATCGAAGCAGACGACCGTCCCGTCGATGGCGCGGGCGGCGATGATCGAGACCTCACGCTTGAAGGCGACGAAGCTTTCGAGGATGAGCGGCACGCCGCCAAGTGCTGCATAGGCGCCATCCGGGCTGTCTGCGGCCGAGCGGAAAACCTTCTGGCCCTTGCCGTCATAACCGAGACGGCGGGTCTTCAGCACGCCCTGGCCGCCGAAATCCTTCAGTGCCGTCTCGAGATCGGCCTGGCTGTCGATCACATGGAAGCGGGCAGTGGTTATGCCGCAGCCGTTGAGAAAGCGTTTTTCGACGAGGCGGTCCTGGGCGGCTTCCAGCGCCTTGGGCGGCGGATAGACGGACACGCTCGCCGACAGCGTTTCGGCGGCTGCGACGGGCACGTTCTCGAATTCGTAGGTGACGACGTCGCAGATATCGGCGAGCTCGGCCAGTGCCAAGGGATCGTCATAGGCGGCGGTAATCTGCCGGTTGGCGAGCTGGGCGGCCGGGCAGTCTGCCTGCGGCTCGAGGATGACCGTGCGAAAATTCAACCTGGCGGCGGCAATGGCCAGCATGCGGCCGAGCTGGCCGCCGCCGATAATGCCGATCGTTCTCGCCGTCATAGGTCGTCCATCGGGTATTCGGCGACGGCAGCACTCTGGCGCTCGCGCCATTCGTCGAGCCGGTCGGCGATTTCTTCGTCGGAAAGGGCAAGCACGGCGGCGGCGAGAAGGGCGGCGTTGACTGCGCCGGCCTTGCCGATGGCGAGCGTGCCGACGGGAATACCGGCCGGCATCTGCACGATGGAAAGGAGGCTGTCCTGGCCGGACAGGGCTTTCGACTGGACCGGCACGCCGAAGACCGGCAGCGGCGTCATCGCGGCGGTCATGCCCGGCAGGTGGGCGGCGCCGCCGGCGCCGGCGATGATGACCTTGAAGCCCTCCGCGCGTGCGCCCTTGGCGAAATTGACCAGCCGGTCGACTGTGCGGTGCGCCGAAATGATGCGCGCGTCATAGGGAATTTCCAGCGCCTCCAGCGTGTCGGCGGCGTTTTTCATGGTCTCCCAGTCGGACTGGCTGCCCATGATGATGGCGACGGGTGGTCTGTCTGTCATCGTTGCTGCTATTCCCTCTCAGGCGATGATGTCAGGGATGATCTGATCTTCCAGCTTGGAGAGCCTGTCTTTGATAACGAGCTTCTTCTTTTTCATGCGCTGGATCCGCAGAGCGTCGCATCCGGTCTGGATCATGGCGTTGATCGCGGCGTCGAAATCCTCGTGCTCCTGGCGCAGGCGCGCCACTATGAGCCTGATTTCCGCCTGTTCCTGATCGGCCATATACATTCCCCGTTATCGTCCTTGGACCTTGTCCGATCTGGCGATGATTTCCGCAAGCTCCTATCACCAAATACAGGTAACGGCTAGTTAGTCTTGATCATGAAATTGCCATGCAGTCTTCATCTTTTGGCCTTCGACAAGCCGTCAAAAATATGTCACAGTCCCGCCCGTTGACACCTTGATCCCCGACGATGTTGGCCGGGGAGGGTAAGAGGAAGGAAGGGTCATATGACTGTTCAAGCTCATCTTGAGTCACTCCAGAAAAAGCATGTCGCTCTCGAGGAGGAGTTGCACGCGCTCAGAACATCTCCCTCTATTTCCGATACGGAACTTGCCGAATGCAAGCGCCGCAAGCTGCGCATCAAGGACGAGATTCAGCGTCTTAAGTCATCCGTCCACTAGTCTTCCCAAGGGTCGCCGGGCGATCATCTTGCGCAACAAGGTAAATCCATCCATTCCGCCAAAAATTTGCAAGAACCGGTGATTTGACACCATATTTGCGCCAGTCCGATGCATCCGGCATCGTGGCTGGCGCTTTTGGGTCTGTCACGTCTCACATCGCATTCTTATGATTCGCATCGTATCCCCAGATCTTACGGGAACATGCATCAGGCCCAGAACTGATCCAGCCACAAATTGAGCTTGTCGAAGCCACGGTTATTGACTGCGTAGATGCGTTTGGTGCCTTCCGAGGTCACGGAAACGAGATTGCTGTCGAGAAGCGCCTTCAGGTGCTGTGAAACAGCAGGACGGCTGATCGGCAGGCCTTCGGCGAGCTCATTGACCGTCCGTGGCGCGCGACGCAATTCCTCCAGCAGAAACCGCCGGTTCGGATCGGCAATCGCAGAGAAAGGGTCCGTGTTCGACATGGCGGCAACGCTACGTCAAACCGGCCGTGCCAGCAAGGAAATTGTGCATTGCAGCGTGCTGCTGCAAAACTCCTTAATTCGAGATTGATCTAAGGAATTATGCAGCAATTCAAAGCGCTACAGCGTCCTTTGCGCGTCTGAAGAGACGTGCGGCGCTGGGCCTTTTACCAGCCAAGGCCCTCGCGCACGATCAGGAAGGCGGCGATCAGCGCCATTGCATACATGAAGGGGTAGAAGATCTGTGGCTTCATGCGGCGCACGCACCAGGCGCCGGCAATGGTGGCGAGCGGGGCGAAGGGCAGAAGCGTTGCCGAGGTCGCAAGGTTCTGGGTGCCGAGCTGGCCGAGCGCGAAATATGGGATCAGCTTGATGGCGTTGAGGATCGCGAAGAAGCGTACGCTGGTGCCGGTATATTCGCGTGGCTGCAATTTGAGCGGCAGGGCATAGATCTGGAACGGCGCGCCGCCGGCATGGGCGACGAAGCTGCCGTAACCGGAAAATGTGCCCCAGAGGCTGGCGGCCACCGGCCGCTGGTTGCGCGGCGGGATCACCTTGCCGGCGGCCGGGCCGAAATTGCTCCAGAAATAGCGCAGGCAGAAGAGGATGGTCACCGCGCCGATGACGATGCGCAGCATGTTGCCGGAACCAGCGCCGAGGTTGCCCAGCCCAGCGCGATGCCGAAGACGGCGCCCGGCAGCATGATCTTCAGCGTCGTCCAGTCGCCATGCTTGCGCCAGATGACAAGCGAAATCATGTCCATCAAAATCAGGATCGGCAGCAGGATGGCGGCCGCCTCCACCGGCGAGACGACGAGGGCGAGGAAGGGCAAGCCGATCAGCGACAAAGCGTCGCCCATGCCGCCCTTTGCGAGGCCTACCAGCAGAACGGCGGGCACGGCGGCGTAGTAGAATGACAAATCCTGCGGCATGCTTTCGACGTCCTCCTCTTGCCAGCCTCGTCTAACGGAACTACTCACACAAAACGAGTGTGGATCCCTCATTTCCAAGGGGAATCGCAGGAAACGGAAAGACCCTATGACCGAACCGGAAAACCGCTGCCGCCTTGTGCTCATCGTAGCCGATATCGCCGATGCCGATGAACAGGCAAGGATCGTCGCCGACGCGCTGAAGGGCGGCGATGTCGCCTCGGTGATCGTGCCGCAATACGGGCTCGACGACGGCACCTTCCAGAAACATGCAGAAAAGCTGGTGCCGTTGATCCAGGACGCTGGCGCCGCCGCGCTGATTGCAGGCGACAGCCGTGTCGCAGGCCGGGCGAAGGCCGACGGCCTGCACCTTTCCGGCAATGCGGAGGCCCTTTCGGAGGCGATCGACAAACATGCACCGAAGCTGATCGTCGGCGGCGGCAACGCGGCCGACCGGCACCATGCGCTGGAGATCGGCGAAGTCAGGCCGGACTATATCTTCTTCGGCAAGCTCGACGGGGACATCAAGCCGGAGGCGCATCCGAAGAACCTGGCGCTTGGCGAATGGTGGGCCTCGATGATCGAGATTCCCTGCATCGTCATGGGCGGCACCGATCCAGCCTCGGCGCTCGCCGTCGCCGAGACCGGAGCGGAGTTCGTGGCGATGCGGCTGGCGGTTTTCGGCGAGCCCGACCGGGCGCCGGCCGTCGTCGCCGAGATCAATGCGTTGCTTGACGAAAAAGCGCCACGGTTTGAGGATTGAAATCGCGCTCATGCCGATCCCGCCCGCCCGTCTTTTGAAATATTTCCTCGCCGGTATGGCCGCCTTCCTTGCGGCCGGGCCGAATATTGCCTTGGCGCAGGCGCCGGACAGCGTCATCAGCCAGCCGGGCACGGGGCCGGCTTCGACCTTCCGTACCGACCGGCCTTCCAGCCCGGGCGTGCAGCCCTCCGATGGTGTCGGCGTATTCGACCGCATGGGCGCGAAGCTGCCGGACCTGCCGCCGGAGAAGGATTACAAGGGGCCGATCGACGAGGCCTACGGCGCCTTCCAGCGCGGTTATTACCTGACGGCAATGGACAAGGCGCTGCCGCGCGCCCAGCTCGGCGATCCGGCGGCGCAGACGCTGATCGGCGAAATCCTCTCGCAGGGCCTCGGCGTCAAGAAGGACGTGAAGAATGCTGCCTTTTGGTACGGCAAGGCGGCCGAAGGCGGCGATGCGGCGGCGATGTTCAAATATGCGCTGATCCTGATGGAAGGCGAGGGCGTGCCGCGTGACAAGGTCAAGGCCGACGACTACATGCGCAAGGCGGCCGAGGCGGGCAATCCTTCGGCGGAATTCAACTGGGCGCAGCTTCTCATCGCCGACAATCCCGGCGAGAAGGGACTGAGGCTGGCGCTGCCATTCTACGAGAAATCGGCCGAGCAGGGCATTGCCGATTCGCAATATGCCGTGGCGCAGATCTATGCGACGCTAAAGGACCTGCCGGAGGAAAAGAAGAAGCTCGCCCGCGAATGGATGGCGCGTGCAGCGCGCGCCGGCTTCGACACGGCCCAACTCGATCTCGGCATCTGGCTGGTCAACGGCGTCGGCGGGCCGAAGGATTACGTCAAGGGCTTCGAATGGCTGAAACTTGCCGCCAATGGCGGCAACGTCGCTGCGCAGAACAAGCTCGCCCACCTCTATATCAATGCGATCGGCACGGCGCCCAACCCGATCGAGGCGGCGAAGTGGTACGTGCTGTCGCGCCGGGCCGGGCTCGCCGATCCGGCGCTCGAGGATTTCTATCTCGGCATCGAGGACACCCAGCAGAAGGCGGCGATCGATGCCGCCAACAAGTTCCGGCGGCGATAGCGGCCGCGCAGCGCCGCTATAACGACATGCGTAAAAACAAAGGGTTGAAGCGCGAGGCGCGAATCTGAACGATTGCGACGCGCTTTAGAAAAGCGCGTCGGCGAAAAGATCCTCGTCGTTTTCGGCTTTGGCGGTTTCGGCGGGAGCGGAGGTGCTGTCCTCGCTCGCCGGAATGATGCCGCGATGAATGCTGCGTTCCTGGACCATCGTATAGTGCTTGAAGATCTTGCGGTCGAGCGGCGCGATCGTCTCTGCGAGATCGGAGATATCGGCGACATCGGTGCCGGCGACGCCTTCGAGCATATCGGCGCAGCCGGCAAGGACTTCACCCAGATTATGCTGGAAATCGAGCTTGCCGATCAGCAGGCTGATCTTGGTGGCGACCTCGCGACCGTTCTCGGCGAGCACCTTCAGTTCTTTTTCCATCAGGTTGGCTGCAGAGCGGATGTTGCCGACGGCCGAGGTCAGGCTTTCTCCGAGATTGCCGGCTCCGGCATCAGTGGCGGGGGCGACGCGCCCGGCCGCAGCTTCGAGCGCCGGCAGGCCGTTGACGATGGCGTCGGCGGAATCGTCGAGTTTGCCGGCGAAGATGCGCAGTTCGGCGGTGACGACGTTGATCGACCTGCCTTCCTCGCCGAGGCGGCTGCAGCGCAGGTTGGTGTTCAAAGCCATATAGTGAATGTCGGTCTTGACGGCGCGGATATTGCCGATCGCTTCGGAGAGCTTGGCTGCCGTACCGATCGTCGACTGGCTCACCTGGTCGGCCTGGCGGCTTGCCGTGTCGACCTGCTTGACGATTTCATGGGCGGCCGAAACGCTGGATTCCAGCGCGCGCATGAAGTTGCCGCCGGCCTCGCCACTCTCACCGCTCATCTGATCGCGCAGCTTGAGAATCTCCCGCATGTCGTGGTCGAAACTCGCGATCGTCTTGACGACGTTTTCGGAGTCCCGCTGGAAATTTGCGCACATGTCGCTCATCTGCGCCGCGGTCAAATGGTGGATGACGTTCTGCAGGCGCTTGCGCGCACCGGTATCGAGCTTTGCGCCCTCCGCGCCGGCAAAGAATTCCTCAAGCAGTGAAAGGGTGGCCTGCACATGCTCGATGCGCTGGCGGGTGATGTCGCCGATCTGCAGGGCAGAGAGCGTCGAGGCGACCTTGCTCTGGACGCCGCGGGCAATCGCGCCGACCTCGCGGGCGATGACGCCGAGATCCTTGCGGTGTCCGGCGATCTTGGCGGCATCGTCGCGCAGGGCTCCGGCGACGGCCGGAACAGTATCGGCATAACTCTTGGAAACACCGGCGCCAAAGGAGGCGGCGAGCTTGACCTCTTTGTCGAGACTGTCGAGGTGCGTGGCGAAACGATTGACCTCATCGGTGCCGGAATAGATGCGCTCCAGGATCTCCTGGGCGAAGCCGGCAAATTCGGCAAGGCCGGCACCGGTGATCTTCACGGTCACCGCGAAGGTTCTGAGATAACGCATCGTCTCCTGCATGTCGGCGACGTATTTGCGCAGCTCCCTGCCGGTCTGCGCCAGCGAGACGAGTGCCTGTTGACGATTTTCTTCGGTGACCGGCAGTGCCGTCAGGCTCTCCACCGTGGCACGGAGATCGGCGCCGGTATCGCTCGACTCGCTATTGTCGAGCGCCGCGGTGACGCTCTCTAGAGAATTCAACAGACGGTTGAGAACATCCATCACCGAGAGCAACACGGTACCGCCTTCGAGAAAACGTTCTTCGACCCGGCTGCGGGCGGATTCCAGGGGCCGGCCGATGTCCCCCCCGGACATGTAGGCTGTAGCGGTCGGCGATACCAGAGCGTGTGCCAACATTTATACCTTTTCTTAAAACACAGGCTAATCTGACTCTATTTCTACGGGCAGGATGGAAACGTCCGGTAAACGCGCCAGACTCGTCTGCGTTGTGATTAACGAAAGATGGATGGCGCCGCCGCTCGTATCTCATGGTTGGTTAATATGCTTAACCTACTGCTTTTATTTTATTTGTTTCTAAATTTGGAGAGGAAAATACAACTTATTCCGGATGAGAATTGGGGGGCTCAGGACTCGTTATACGGTAGTTTCCTACAACCGCTGTTTACCCTGCATTAACGCTGTCGTGAGAGTCCTCTTAGGGTCATCAAGTATTTCTCTGGTTGCGGGGGCTGCGTTGGATACTCCAAAACAATATTACGAATCTATAAATTTGCCGGATTTGCTGAGTATTCGCTGCGCGTCCGAATTATATTCAAAGATTACGGATGAATTTCACAGCCGTGATGTAATCATCATCGAGATTCCCGAAAGTGCTGAAGCGGATCTGAGTTTCATTCAGCTCATCGAATCCGCTCGCCGCCAAGCAAAGGCCAAGGGAAAGACGTTCAAACTTTCTTCGCCGGCCCGCGGCTCGGTTCTGAAGGTACTTGAGCGCGCAGGTTTCATCGAATCCTTCGACAAAGAAGACGAAAATTTCTGGTTGCATAAAAAGGTGACATTATGACTGCAAATATCCTGACCGTTGACGATTCCGCCAGCATTCGCCTGACCACCAATGTCACGCTGACCAATGCCGGTTACACCGTCACCGAGGCCGCCGACGGGGCAGAAGGCCTCGCGAAGGCCAAGAGCAGCAGCTTCGATCTGATCGTGACCGATCTCAACATGCCCGTCATGGACGGGTTGACGATGATCGAGGAACTGCGCAGGCTGCCGGCGCAGGCCGGTGTTCCGATTATCTTTCTGACGACGGAATCGGACGCCGATCTCAAGGCTCGCGCCAAGGCAGCGGGCGCAACGGGCTGGCTGACCAAGCCGTTCGACCCGGAAAATCTCGTGAAGATCGTCAAAAAGGTCCTCGGAAGATGAGTACGCTCGATCCGGTCGCCGTATTCCGCATGGAAGCAGCCGAATGCCTCGAAGCGATCGAGGCCGGTCTTCTCGACCTGACCCACCAGCTCGACAATAAGGATCTCGTCGACGCCGTGTTCCGCGGCCTCCACACGCTCAAGGGCTCCGGCGCGATGTTCGGTTTCGAGGCGCTCGCCGCCTTCACCCATCATTGCGAAACGGCCTTCGACCGCGTCCGCAAGGGCGAGGTCGCGGCAACCAGCGAACTTGTCGCCGCCGTTCTCGCTGCTCAGGACCATATGCGTGCCCTCGTCGACCAGCCGGATGCCGATCACGGCGATACCGGGCATAAGCTTCTGGCGCAGCTGCAGGCAGCCGTCGGCGGCAAGGAAGCGGCGCCTGCCGCTGTTCCCGCAACCGCAGCCGTGTGCGAAGCACCGGCGAAGAAGACGAACAGCTGGCGCATCCGCTTCAGCCTGCCGGCCAATTCGATGGCCAACGGCACCAACCCGCTCGGCCTGCTGGACGAGTTGCGCGATCTCGGCGAATGCACCGTACGCGCCAATACCTCGGCCATTCCGCCGCTCGACGAGCTCACTCCAACGGAACTCCACATTTCCTGGGACGTGACGCTGACCAGCGAGCAGGACCGCTCGGCGATCGACGACGTCTTCATCTTCGTACTCGACGACATGGAACTCAGCGTCGAGGAGATCAGCGGGCAGGCAGCGGCAACCGCCGCTCCGGTCGAGGAAAAGGCTGCACCTGCCCCTGTCGCCGCAGCATCGGCGGCCCCCGTTTCACCGGCCACCGTCCCGGAATTCCGTCCCGTCGAGGCGGTTCCGGCCAGGCGCGAGGCGCCTGCGCCAGCCAGCCAGGCGAAGGCGGCCGAGAATGTCCGCGTTCCGGCCGAGCGTCTCGACGAGCTGATGGACCGCGTCGGCGAGCTCGTCATCGCCCAGTCGCGCCTTAGCCAGCTCGCCAGCGCCAGTGCCGATATCGCGCTGCGCTCCGTCTCGGAAGAAATCGAACGCCTCTCCGGCGAGTTGCGCGACACGATGATGGTGCTGCGCATGGTACCGGTTGCCACCCTCTTCTCCCGCTTCCGCCGCCTCGTCCACGATCTCGCCCGCGAGACCGGCAAGGTGATCGAACTGGTGACGGAGGGCGAGAGCACCGAAGTCGACAAGACAGTCATCGAGCGTCTGGCCGATCCGCTGGTGCATCTGGTGCGCAACTCGATCGATCACGGGCTTGAAACGCCCGCCGACCGGCTTGCCTCCGGCAAGACCGAAGCCGGCACGGTGACCCTTTCGGCCCGCCAGGCCGGCGGCGAGGTGATCATCTCGATCAAGGACGACGGCCGCGGCATCAATCGCGAACGGGTTCGCGCCAAGGCGGAATCCTCCGGCCTTATCCAGCCCGGCCAGCCGCTTTCCGACTCCGAGCTGCTGCAGCTGATCTTCGCCCCCGGCTTCTCGACGGCCGCAGCGATCACCAATCTGTCCGGCCGCGGGGTCGGCATGGACGTGGTGAAGAAGACGGTCGAGGCGCTCCGCGGCGCGATCGACATTGTCAGCGTGCCGGGACAGGGTTCGGAAGTGTCGCTGCGCATCCCGCTGACGCTCGCCATCATCGACGGCCTGCTGGTGCGCGTCGGTTCCGGCCGCTACGTCATCCCGCTCTCGGCGGTCGAGGAATGCCTCGAACTGTCGCTCGAGGAAGATCTTCGCTCGCGCGGCCGCAGCTTCATCTCGCTGCGCGACAGCCTGGTGCCGTTTCTGCGCCTGCGCGACCTCTTCCGCACCGGCACCAAGCCCGACGTGCATCAGAAGGTCGTCGTCATCTCGACCGGCACTGAGCGCGTCGGCCTCGTCGTCGACCAGATCATCGGCGACCACCAGACAGTCATCAAGTCGATGTCGAAGCTGCACAATAACGTCGCGACCTTCTCGGGCGCCACCATTCTCGGCGACGGCAGCGTCGCTCTCATTCTCGACGTCGGGCACCTGGTTGCCGCGGGTCAGCAACAGGAGGCGCAATTGCGTGTAGCAGGATGAGTGCAACAGCAGCAGCCGAACGATTTGACAATCACTGGAGCTATGCCGAGGAAGTCGAGGTCCTGACCTTCGATCTCAACGGCGAAACCTTCGCGCTGGAAGCGGTCATCGTCCAGGAAATCCTGGACCTGCTTCCCGAGACCGCGGTGCCGGGCAGCCAGCCCTTCGTCGCCAGCGTCATCAACTTTCGCGGCAAGGTCATTCCGCTCGCCGACCTGCGTCTCGCCTTCGGGATGGAAGCAGCAGAGGCGACGATCGACAGCCGCTTCATCGTCATCGAGATCGATCTGCAGGGCGAGCCGACGCTCGTCGGCCTCAGGACCGATAAGGTGAACGAGGTGACGACGCTTGCAAAATCCGCCAGCGAGGCGCCACCGAGCGTCGGCATGCGCTGGCGCGCCGATTACATCAACTGCCTGGTGAAGAGGGGCGGAGAATTCATCATTCTCCCCAATCTGCAGGCGATCTTTTCATCGAGGCACGACGCGGCGGGAGCCGCCAGCTGATGTCGGCTGAGTTCAAATTGGGGTTAGACCGATGCGATTGACAATCAAGACAAAACTGGTGACGGCGTTCACTTTCGTCATCCTCATGCTCATGGGCACCGCTGCCTACGGCGTCTTCAGCCTAGGATCGCTGAACGACACGATTGGCAATCTTCTCGCCGGTCCCGCAGCCCGTCTCGACCTCGCCCAGCAAATCAACATTGCTCAGCTCGAGGCCATCCGCCAGCAGAAGAACCTGCTCGCTGCCCGCACTGCCGACGAAACCGCAGGTGCGATCGCCAAGGGCAATCAAGCCCGCAAGGACTTCGCAGATGCCTTCGGCCAGGTACTGGCGTTGGCAACCGAAGAAGGCAAGGCGCGCTGGGCGCGCATTGCCGAACTTTCCAAGACCTTCACGGCAGCCGACGATCAGATCCGTGACTATGTGAAGGCCGGCAACGCCGAAGGCGCAAATACCGTCTCCGTGACCGCGGCGCGGGCCGCTGCCAACGACATCGACTCGACACTTAGCGAAATCCTGGCACTTGAAAAACAGCGCATGAAGGCCGCCGACGATGACGCCGACGCCCAGTATGCTGCCACGCGCACCATGATGATGGCGGTGGCAGCCGTTGCCCTGCTGGTTGCTGCGATTACCGCATTCTGGATCGCCAGCACGATAAGCAAGGGCCTTAGCCGTGCCAACGCCGTGGTTCGCGAAGTGTCGGAAGGTGATCTGACGAAGATGGCCGACATCACAAGCCGTGACGAAATCGGCGAACTTCTGGGCAACGTCAACACCATGATCGAACGTCTGCGCGGCGTCGTTGCCGACGCACTGTCGGCCGCCGACAATGTCTCTTCCGGCAGCCAGGAACTTTCGGCGAGTTCTGAACAGGTATCGCAGGGCGCCACCGAACAGGCCGCGTCGGCCGAAGAGGCTTCCGCCTCGATGGAGCAGATGGCCGCCAACATCAAACAGAACGCCGATAACGCCGCCCAGACCGAAAAGATCGCCCGCCAGTCGGCCAAGGATGCGGAGATGAGCGGGGAAGCGGTGACGCGTGCCGTCGACGCCATGCGCACGATCGCCCAGAAGATCGGCATCGTCCAGGAGATCGCCCGCCAGACAGACCTTCTCGCCCTCAACGCTGCCGTCGAAGCCGCTCGTGCCGGCGAGCATGGCAAGGGTTTTGCAGTCGTCGCTTCGGAGGTGCGCAAGCTTGCTGAACGCAGCCAGTCGGCTGCCGCGGAAATCAGCTCGATGTCGAGCGATACCGTCAAGGCTGCCGCCGATGCCGGCGACATGCTCGGCCGCCTGGTGCCCGACATCCGCAAGACGGCGGAGCTGGTCTCCGAGATCAGTGCTGCCTGCCGCGAACAGGATATCGGCGCCTCGCAGATCAACGAGGCGATCCAGCAGCTCGACAAGGTAACGCAGCAGAATGCCGGCGCCTCCGAGCAGATGTCGGCAACCTCGGAAGAGCTCGCTGCCCAGGCCGAGGAACTGCAGACGTCGATCGCCTTCTTCAAGGTCGATACGGCAGGCAGCGCGCGGTCCGGTGCCTACAAGGCGCAGCCAAAAGCTTCGGCCAAGGTGAAGGCCCCGGCCGCTGTCCGCAAGCCCGGCCCGCAGGCTCACAGCCAAGGTCGCGGCCAGACGATTTCGGCTCAGCAGCACCGCCTCAAGGGCTTTGCTCTCGATATGTCGATGGGCGGTCCAGACGCCAGCGACGACGACTTTAGGGAGAGCGCATAAGCGCTCCCTTGGGGAAAGCGCATAAGCGCTCCCCTGGGAGAGGCTAAGCTCTCTCAGGGAAAAGCGCGTGAGCGCTTCGCCTCAATGTGATCCCTCGGGCTGCTTCGGTGGCCTGAGGCGAGAACATCCCCCAACGCATGTAGGCGTTGGCGCTGCGATGGATAGATGTCCGGCTGCCGGGAAGTGAATGTAGTCGCTTTTCCCCGTTTCAGCACATCACTTCCAAGCTTGACGTCCCGCCAAGGGGACATGTCTCTCCATTCGTTTTGACCGCAAATCGGGGGTATCACATGCGTTTCACCATTAAACTCAAACTGGGTCTTGCCTTTGGCATCATGACGCTGCTGCTGATCGGCATCGCGGTTTATGGAAGCCTGAGCCTCGGCACTCTGAATGAGGCCAGCGGCAAGATGATCGACGGCTCGGTACGCCGTCTGGAACTTGCCCTCAACGCCAATATTGCCGAAGTCGACGCCATCCGTTACCAAAAGAACGCTTTGCTCTCGACGGATCCCACAGCCGCTGCAGGTTTCTATAAGGAGGCAGACCAGCATCTGCAGACGATGCTTGATACTGTCGATGCCGGCTACGCCATCGCCCTGCCGGAGGGCAAACCCTATTGGGAGAAGCTGCAGGCAATCGGCGCAAAATTTCGTGAAAGATCCGCTGAGCTGCAGCAGCTGGACGCCAGTGGCGATCAGGCCGGAGCGCTGGCGCTTTCGCTCGGTGACCTGCGCACGATGACCGACGACATGGGCGATGCGATCTCCGTCCTTATCGACATCCAGCGCAAGGGCATGCAGGCGACGAACCAATCGAACACCAATCTCTATAACTCAACGAAACTGATCCTCACCACCGCGTCCGGCATCGCCGTGCTCGTGGCGCTCGGTGCTGCGTTGTGGATTACGCTCGGGATCAACAATGGCCTTAAGAAGATCACCACCGTCGCAAACGCCGTCGCAATCGGTGACCTCAACCAGAAGGTCGATGTCAGAACCAATGACGAGATCAAGGATCTGATCAATACGGTCAATACCATGACTGCCAATCTGCGCGCCACGGCAGCACTTGCCGATCAGATTGCCATGGGCGACCTCAGCACCGATGCCAAGCCGCTTTCGGACAAAGACGCGCTCGGCATCGCGATGCAGAGCATGATCTCCAACCTGCGGACCACGGCAGGCATCGCCGATCAAATCGCGAACGGCGACCTGACGGTGTCTCCAAAGCCGCTCTCCAACAAGGATGCGCTGGGCATCGCGCTCGAACAGATGGTCGAGCGCCTGCGTGGCGTCGTCGCCGATGCGATCTCCGCCGCCGAGAACGTCTCATCCGGCAGCCAGGAACTTTCGGCAAGCTCGGAACAGGTGTCGCAGGGAGCCACCGAACAGGCGGCTTCCGCCGAAGAGGCGTCCGCCTCGATGGAGGAAATGGCGTCGAACATCAAGCAGAACGCCGACAATGCCGCGCAGACCGAAAAGATCGCTCGTCAGTCGGCCAAGGATGCGGAAGCCAGCGGCGAGGCTGTCTCCCGCGCTGTCGACGCCATGCGTACGATTGCCCAGAAGATCGGCATCGTCCAGGAAATCGCCCGCCAGACCGACCTTCTCGCCCTCAACGCTGCCGTGGAAGCGGCTCGTGCGGGTGAGCACGGCAAGGGTTTTGCAGTCGTTGCATCCGAAGTGCGCAAGCTTGCTGAACGCAGCCAGTCGGCTGCCGCCGAGATCAGCTCGATGTCGAGCGATACGGTGACGGCGGCCCAGGAAGCGGGCGAAATGCTCGGCCGGCTGGTGCCCGATATCCGCAAGACGGCCGAGCTGGTCTCCGAGATCAGCGCTGCCTGCCGTGAACAGGATATCGGGGCGGCCCAGATCAACGAGGCAATCCAGCAGCTCGACAAGGTGACGCAGCAGAATGCCGGCGCCTCAGAGCAGATGTCGGCAACTTCCGAGGAACTCGCCTCCCAGGCCGAAGAGCTACAGACGTCGATCGCTTTCTTCAAGGTCGATATGGCAGGCGGGCGCCGCGAGCGCGCGCCGGCTGCAAAACTCACCGTCCGAAGCCGGGCTTCGGCCGCAGCGCGCAAACCTGCCGGCAAGACGGCTCCCGCCAACAGCGTCGCGGGCCAGCAGGCCCGCGCGAAGGGGTTTGCCCTCGACATGTCGATGGGAGGGCCGGATACGGCCGATGATGATTTCCGGGAAAGCGCATAAGCGCTTACCGGCAGGCATTGGGGCCGCGACAACAGCGGCCCCGTTATGGCCGGCGCATGGACGCGCCGGGGCACACCGGCTCGGCCGGTAACGCATGAAGCGTTTTCACGGCGGCACAATGTGTCAATTCGCGGGATATCCGCTGCAGTCCTAAGGGGGTTTTGGAATGCGCTTCACGATCAAACTCAAACTGAGCCTGGTGTTCGGTTTCATCGTTCTCCTGACCTGTGCCATGGCCGGTCTCTCGATCTACAATCTCTCGTCGCTGAACAGCGAGATCTCGATCATGGTTGCCGGTCCGGTCGCCAATCTGCGTGATTCCGGCGATCTCTCCGATGCCGTGATGCGCTCGATCCGCGCCGAAAAGGATGCGATCATCAACACCGATCCGACCAAGATCGCCGGTTATGTCGATGAGATCTCGCAGCAGCGCGAGCAGATCAAGACATTGCAGGCTCGCCTCGCTGCTTCGGAAGACCCTGATATCAGGAATGGCATGGGCCAGTTCGGCGATCTCTACGGCAAGTGGACAGCGCTGCAGGATCGCGTCGCCGGTCTCGCCACGCAGAACACGACGGAGTCCAACGCTCGGGCCGGCGTCATCTCGATGGGCGAAGGCCAGCAGGTGACGACCCAGCTTCTCGGCATCCTCACTAAGCTGAACGACACGGTGACCGGCAATGTCGCCGAAACCGACGCCGCCACCAACGACCAGTATGCGCGGTCACGCAATCTGCTTGTCATGATGACGATCGGCCTGATCATCGTCTCGTCGGCAGCAGCGATCTGGATCCTGCTCAACATTTCGCGCGGCCTGAAGCGCGCCGTCAACCTTGCCGATGCCGTCAGCATCGGCGATCTCGAACAGAACATCGAGCACAAGAGCAACGACGAAATCCGCGATCTCGTCCATTCGATGAGCCGGATGACGGCGAACCTGCGCACTACCGCAACGATCGCCAACCAGATCTCGAACGGCGACCTGACTGTCTCTCCGAAGCCCCTTTCGGAGAAGGATATGCTCGGCATCGCGCTGGAGCAGATGGTCGAGCGCCTGCGCGGCGTCGTCGCCGATGCGATCGCCGCCGCTGAGAATGTCTCGGCCGGCAGCCAGGAACTGTCCTCGAGCTCCGAGCAGGTGTCGCAGGGCGCCACCGAACAGGCCGCATCGGCCGAAGAAGCATCCGCCTCGATGGAAGAGATGGCCGCCAACATCAAGCAGAACGCCGACAACGCTGCACAGACAGAAAAGATCGCCCGCCAGTCGGCCAAGGATGCCGAAGCCAGCGGCGAAGCCGTCTCTCGCGCTGTCGATGCGATGCGCACGATTGCCCAGAAGATCGGCATCGTCCAGGAGATCGCCCGCCAGACAGACCTTCTCGCTCTCAACGCTGCCGTCGAAGCCGCTCGTGCCGGCGAGCATGGCAAGGGTTTTGCGGTCGTCGCTTCGGAGGTGCGCAAGCTTGCCGAGCGCAGCCAGTCGGCCGCTGCCGAAATCGGCGCGATGTCCGGTGATACTGTCAAAGCCGCCCAGGAAGCGGGCGACATGCTCGGCCGCCTGGTACCCGACATCCGCAAGACGGCGGAACTGGTCTCCGAGATCAGCGCTGCCTGCCGCGAACAGGATATCGGCGCCTCGCAGATCAACGAGGCGATCCAGCAGCTCGACAAGGTAACGCAGCAGAATGCCGGCGCCTCCGAGCAGATGTCCGCAACCTCGGAAGAGCTCGCCTCCCAGGCCGAGGAACTGCAGACGTCGATCGCCTTCTTCAAGGTCGATATGGCGGGCGGCCGCCGTGACCGCACGCCAGCTGCCAGGATGACGGTGCGCAGTCCGGCTCCGGCCACCGCGCGCAAGCCGGGGGCCAAAAAACCAGCCGCCAACAGCGTCGCCGGTCAGCAGGCGCGGGCGAAAGGCTTCGCTCTCGATCTCTCCATGGGCGGTCCCGATGATGGGGACGCCGAATTCAAGGAAAGCGCATGATCATGGCCACGACCTCCCTGGAAGCGCAATTCGTGACCTTCAGCCTCGGCGACGAGATCTTCGCGGTGCCGGTTGAGGTGGTGCGGGAAATCCTCGACTATGCGGAGGCCTTCAAGATTCCGAATGGTCCCGACTATTTGCTCGGTCTGCGCGACGTGCGCGGGCAGGGCGTGCCGACGATCGATCTTCGCTTGAAGCTCGGCATGACGAAGACCGTGCCGACGCCGCACACGCGCGTGCTCGTGCTCGACGTGCCGATGGAAAGCCGGCTGCTGACGCTCGGCCTCGTGGCCGACCGGGTCTTCGAGGTCACGCCGTTCCGGCGTGAGCAGATCGAGGCGGCGCCCGATATCGGCGTGCGCTGGCGCTCGGACTATATCGCCGGCGTCGTTCGCCGTGAAAACGGTTTTGTCGTCATCATCGATCTTGCACGCTTGCTGTCGCGCGAGGATGCCTCGGCACTGCAATCGGCGGCCTGATCCGCGCATCAACTCGGAGTACTGCATTCTATGGGTATGGCAGCAGCGGTGGAAACCCAATTGCCGGGCGACCGGATCAGCAAGCGCAATTTCGACAAGCTTGCCCGGTTCATCTACGACTATAGCGGCATCAAGATGCCGCCAACCAAGCTGACGATGCTCGAAGGCCGGTTGAGGCGCCGCCTTCGCGCAACCAACCACGCGACATTCGACGATTATTGCGACTTCCTGTTTAATGAGGATGGCCTCGCCCAGGAAACCGTCTACCTCATCGACGTGGTGACGACGAACAAGACCGACTTCTTCCGCGAAGCCAAGCATTTCGACTACCTGCAGAGCGTGGCGTTGCCGGCGATCACCAATAGCGGCGTGCGGACTATCCGCACTTGGAGTGCGGCTTGCTCGACGGGGGCGGAACCCTACACGATGGCCATGGTGCTGGCGGAGTTTGCCGAAGGCCGCAACGACGTCTCCTACAGCGTGCTGGCGACCGACCTTTCCACCGACGTTCTGCAGACGGCGCGCCGTGGCATCTATCCGGAAGATTTGATCGCACCCGTGCCGCGCGACCTGCAGCGCAAATACGTGCTGACGGCCAAGCAGCCGGGTCGGCGGGAGGTGCGCATCACGCCGAAACTGCGCAGCAAGATCGGTTTTGCCCGTATGAACCTGATGGACGAGAAATACGCGATCGGCGAACCGATGCACGTCATCTTCTGCCGCAACGTGCTAATCTACTTCGACAAGCAGACTCAGGCCGGTGTTCTCAACCGCCTCTGTGATTGCCTGGCGAAGGGCGGCTATATGTTCATCGGTCATTCCGAATCGATCACCGGCTTCGATCTGCCGTTGAAGCAGGTCTCGAATACGGTGTTCCAGCGCAGCTAAGGCGCATCCCGTCATCCCAAAACCGCTGCGCACTTCTGGACTGGCATGCATTAGGGGCACTTATGGCTAAGAAAATCCGCGTTCTCATCATCGACGATTCCGCCAGCATCCGCCAGACGCTGACCCATGTGCTGGAGCAGGATCCCGATATCGAGATCATGGCGGTCGCATCCGACCCGTTCATGGCGGCGCGGAAGTTGCAGGAAGAGATCCCCGATGTCATCACGCTCGATGTGGAGATGCCGCGCATGGATGGCATCACCTTCCTGCGCAAGTTGATGTCGCAACGGCCGATCCCCGTCGACGTCATCCTGAAATCGAAGATCGGCGCCGCTGACAGCCTTTCCGACGACGCGATGCGCATTCGCGAAGTCGTCAAGAGCGCCTCGCATGCACGGCTTTCCAACGTCCGCCGCGCCGCCGGAACCATCCGCTCCGTCTCAGTGGAGGGGCCTGCCAAGAAGCTGACCGCGGATGTGATGCTGCCGCCGCCGACGGGGCGGGCCATGGCGAAGACGACCGAGATGGTCGTCTGCGTCGGCGCCTCCACCGGCGGCACCGAAGCACTGCGCGAGTTCCTGGAAGAACTGCCGGCCAATGCGCCTGGCATGGTGATCGTCCAGCATATGCCGGAGAAATTCACCGCCGCCTTCGCCAAGCGGTTGAACGGGCTCTGCGAGGTCGAGGTCAAGGAAGCCGTCGATGGCGATCCGGTGCTGCGCGGCCATGTGCTGATCGCGCCAGGCGACAAGCACATGCTGCTCGAACGCCAGGGTGCGCGCTACTATGTGAGCGTCAAGACCGGGCCTCTGGTGTCGCGACACCGGCCTTCCGTCGACGTGCTCTTCCGCTCGGCGGCGCGCTCGGCCGGCTCGAACGCCATGGGGATCATCATGACCGGCATGGGCGACGACGGCGCGCGCGGCATGCTGGAAATGCACCAGACCGGCGCCTACACGGTGGCGCAGGACGAGGCGAGTTCCGTTGTTTTCGGCATGCCGAAGGAGGCGATCGCCATAGGCGGCGTCGACCGGGTCCTGCCGCTCGATCAGATTGCTCGTGAAGTGCTGATGACGCAGCAGAAGTTTTAAGTCGGTTTCAACGGAATCGTGCAAGCCGCAAGTATTCGAAGATGCCGTCGGAGTTGTTCCGTCCAGAATAAGATCGGCGGTTTCTGGCGCCGCAGGTCAGCCATGCGCGCCTCCCCTTGAAATTTCCGCGATTTTGTGGTCTTGAGGCCGCCAATCTATGCAGCGCTGCATGTCATGCATGTTCAGGGACACTTCCCGCCCCTGGCAGCGCGGACCTCGTATCAGTCCCAAGGAAAATGCCCGATGGCTCGTTCAGCTCTTCTCAATGTCATGGTTCAGGCTGCCCTCAAGGCAGGAAAATCGCTGGGGCGTGATTTCGGCGAAGTGCAGAACCTGCAGGTTTCCGTGAAGGGGCCGGGCGATTTCGTTTCCACCGCCGATCGCAAGGCCGAAAAGATCGTCAGGGAAGAGCTACTGAAGGCGCGTCCGACCTATGGCTTCCTCGGCGAGGAAAGTGAGGAAATCAAGGGCACGGACGGTGCGCATCGCTGGATCGTCGACCCGCTCGACGGCACGACGAACTTTTTGCACGGCATCCCAGCCTTCGCGGTCTCGGTCGCTCTCGAGCGCAACGGCGAGATCGTTGCCGCCGTCGTCTTCAATCCGGCGACCGACGAGCTCTATACCGCCGAGCGCGGCGGCGGCGCCTTCCTTAACGACCGGCGCCTGCGCGTCGCCGCGCGCCGGGCGCTGTCGGATTGCGTCATCGGCTGTGGCGTGCCGGCTCTCGGCAAGCGCAATCACGGCAAGTTCCTGGTCGAGCTTCGCCACGTAATGGGCGAAGTGGCAGGCATCCGGCGCCTGGGCTCGCCGACGCTTGATCTTGCCTATGTCGCGGCCGGGCGGTTCGACGGTTTCTGGGAGGCCGAGCTTGCGCCGTGGGACATGGCGGCCGGCATCCTGCTCATCCGTGAAGCTGGCGGTTTCGCCACCGATTGGGACGGAGGCGCAACGATGCTGGAGAGCGGCACCATCGTCGCCGGCAACGAGATTATCCACAAGGCGCTGATCGAAGTCGTCAAGCGGCCGGTTCCCGCCAAGTGACCGAACGAAAATCTGGCTGTTGTAAAGTCACGGTTTTCTCCCCGGCATACTTCAATTCGGCACAATGTTGTTCTAGTCTCCGCCAGCAGGGAATCCGGAGGCTGCGTAACCTATGGAAAATGTGAATGTGGCGGAGATCGGCTCCACCGAAAAGACGGCGGGCACTTATGCCTACAGGCTTTCGAGCCCCATGCCCTTCCTCTGGACGATGCTGCTTTTCCTCGTCATCGTCGGCTTTATCGCCGCCATCCTTTTCCGGCAGACGCAAACCGCCTTCATGCACAACCCGGGCCTCAACGGCCTGATCCTCGGCGTTCTCGCGGTCGGAATCATCCTTGTTTTCAATCATGTACTGGCGCTTCGCCCCGAGGTGCGCTGGTTTAATTCCTTCCGCGCCGCCGGCAGCGCCGACAAGGTCAACCGCAATCCGCGGCTGCTTGCGCCAATGCGGGCGCTGCTCGGCAGCCGCAAGTCCTCACTGGCACTGTCGACGACGGCGCTGCGCTCGATCCTCGATTCGATCGCCACCCGCCTCGACGAATCGCGCGACGTTTCGCGCTACCTGATCGGCCTCTTGGTCTTCCTCGGCCTGCTCGGCACCTTCTGGGGCCTCATCGGCACGATCGGTTCGATCAGCATTGTCATCCAGTCCCTCGATGCCGGCTCGAACGGCACCGGAGACGTGCTCTCGGCGCTGAAGGAAGGGCTTTCCACGCCGCTTTCGGGCATGGGCCAGGCGTTTTCCTCCTCGCTGCTCGGCCTTTCCGGTTCGCTCATTCTCGGCTTCCTCGACCTGCAGGCCGGCCGCGCGCAAAACCGCTTCTACATGGAGCTGGAAAACTGGCTGTCCTCGGTCACGGATGTCGGCTCCGATCTTGCCCCAGCTCTCGAGGCCGTTTCCGGCGCTTCCTCGGACGACATGCGCGCGCTCTCCGATTATCTGCGTAAGGTCTCCGAAGAGGGCGGCGCCGGCAGCCAGCGCTCCGTCGCCGCCATGGCAAGCCTTGCCGAAGGCATTCAAGGCCTCGTCAAGAACATGCGCAACGAGCAGCAGATGCTGCGCGACTGGATCGAGGCGCAGCAGGACGAGGCCAAGGCGATGCGTCGCACGCTCGACCGGCTTGCCGAACGCATCGGCGTGCAGGAGCGCGGCGGCGAGAGGGGCGAGCGCTTGCGCGACCGCGCCAGCCACGCAGAAAAGAGCGAGGGCAAGTAAGCCATGGCTCTTGCCCGCAACCGGCGCCGCGAACGCACGGTGGATTACTGGCCGGGTTTCGTCGACGCGCTGTCGACGCTGCTCATTTCTATCATGTTCCTGCTGACGGTCTTTGTCGTCGGGCAATTCATCCTCAGCCGCGAGATTAGCGGACGCGATGAGGTGCTCAATCGTCTCAACAGTCAGATCAACGAGCTGACGCAGCTTCTTGCGCTTGAAAAGGGCAGCAATCAGGATCTCCAGGATTCGGTCGCCAATCTGCAGGCCTCGCTTGCCAGTGCCGAAGGTGACCGGTCGCGGCTGCAGGCGCTGCTGAATGCCGGTTCGGGCGGCCAGGATGCGGCGCAAAAGCGGATCGGGGCGATGACGCAGGAGCTCGACCAGCAGAAGCAGGTGAGCGAACGGGCGCTCAGCCAGGTCGAACTGCTGAACCAGCAGATCGCAGCGCTTCGCAGCCAGATCGCCGCCGTCGAAGCAGCCCTTCAGGCGTCGGAGGAGAAAGACCGGGTCTCGCAGACCAAGATCGCCGATCTCGGCAGCCGCCTCAACGTGGCGCTCGCCGCGCGCGTGCAGGAGCTGAACCGCTACCGCTCCGACTTCTTCGGCCGTCTGCGCGAGATCCTTTCGGACCGCGAAAATATCCGCATCGTCGGCGACCGGTTCGTTTTCCAGTCGGAAGTGCTGTTTCCCTCGGGCGGCGCCGATCTCAACCCGGAGGGGCGGACCGAGATGGCGAAGCTTGCTAGCGCCCTTCTCGATCTTGCCAAGGAAATTCCGCCCGAGATTAACTGGGTGCTGCGCGTCGATGGCCATACCGACAATGTGCCGCTTGGCGGAACGGGCCGCTATCGCGACAATTGGGAACTCTCCTCGGCGCGCGCGATTTCGGTCGTCAAGTTCCTGATCGCACAGGGCGTGCCGGCCGACCGGCTGGTTGCCGCCGGCTTCGGCGAGTTCCAGCCGATCGCGCCTGGCGATACGCCGGATGCGCGCTCTACCAACCGCCGCATCGAGCTGAAGCTGACCGAGAAGTGATTACAGCGCCGCGCGTCTTTCGGACGCGCAAAGGACGCTGTAACACTCTGAATTGCTGCATAATTCCTTAAATCGGCTCCGATTTAAGGAATTATGCAGTGGCCTCATATCGCCTGCCACGCGTCCTTTAGCCGGCCGGTGAGAAAATCGCGCACGGCGGGGCTGTCGCTGAGGCCGATGGCTGTCATATAGGCATCGGCTGCCGCGGTATCATCGCCGGCCTTGGTCAGGAGAAAGGCACGCACCGCCCAGTAGGGCTGGTAGCTTGCGATGTCGCGCGGATCGAGCTTGTCGAGTTGCTCCAGGCCGGCAGTGGCGCTCGAGGCCCTGCCGATCACCGCAGCCTGGCTGACACGCGCACCCAGCATCGGCTTCATCATCACCAGCGCTGCGTAGAGTGTCGTCAGCGCCTGCCAGTCGGTCGTTCCCGACAGCCGGCGCGCTGCATGCACGGATTGGATCGCCGCTTGGCACTGGAAGGGGCCGAAACGGTCGAAGCTGCCGGCCTTGCGCAGCAGTGCATCCGCCTCGGCAATCATGATCGCGTTCCACGCGGCCGCATCCTGCTCGTCCAGCGGCACATATCGGCCGCTATCGTCGCGCCGGGCGCTGCGGCGGGCTTCGCAGTGGAGCATCAGCGACAGCAGGCCGATCGCTTCCGGCTCGTTCGGCAGCACCGCCAGAAGCGCACGGCCGAGCCAGATCGCCTCGCCGGCGAGCGAATGGCGCTCTTCCTCGCCATCGAGACCGTCCCAGCCAAGACCGTAAGCCGCGTAGATCGCCGAAAGCACCGCCGCCAACCGCCCGGGCAAGGCGGGGCGAGGCGGGACGGCGAAGGGAATGCCGGCATCGCGGATCTTCACCTTGGCCCGCACCAGCCGCTGGCTTATTGTTTCTGGCGAAACGACGAAGGTCCGTGCGATGGTTCTCGCCTCGATGCCGAGAACGGTCTGCAGCATCAGCGCCGTATGCACGGAGCTGTCGATGGTGGGATGGGTGCAGGCGAAGAGCAGTTTGAGCCGCTCATCGGGAAAGACGGCACTGCCGGCCGCATTCATGCGTTCCTCCGCCTCCTCGAAGGCGACCGATATCGTCGTTTGTGCATTGGCCTCGACGGTGCGGTGGCGGGCCGCCTGCATGAGGTTGCGGCGGGCAGCCACCACCAGCCAGGCTTCCGGATTGCGGGGAATGCCGCGTTCCGGCCAGACGCGAAGCGCCGAAGCCAGCGCTTCCGACAATGCATCCTCTGCCGCCGGCACGTCGCGCGAGCGGGCGGCGAGAAAGGCGATCAGCTTGCCGTAGGACTGACGCGCCACCTTTTCGGCAGCGCGTCCGGCATCGAGCGGCATTGCCACCTCACATCTGCAGGCGCGGGCGCACCTCGACCGAACCCTTGTCGGAGATCGGAACGCGGGTCGCCCATTCGAGCGCGGTGTCCATGTCGGGGACGTCGATCAGATAGAAACCGCCGAGCTGTTCCTTGCCGTCCGGATAGGGGCCGTCCTGCACATCATGGTCCTCGCCTTTGCGGCGCACGATCGTGCCGGTTTCAGGGCCCGTCAGCCCGGCGCCGCCAGTCATGATCCCGGCCTGGGCGAGCGCCTGGCTGTAGGCGACCCAGCCGTCGCGGTAGGTGGGATCGCCACGGCGAGCGAAGTCCTCGGCGGCTTCGCGAATGATGAGAGCATATTGCATGGAAAACTCCTGATCTCGTTGTTGCGTTGATCCGGGCATGCCGATAGCGGGGATCGAGATTCCGAAAACCGTAAAGCCCGGCGGAGCGGCATGGCCGTTCCGAAACAATGAGGCGCGGCCACCGGTCGTTTCGACATGGCTTTCAAAAAATATGCGAAAAAGAAAAATGGCGCCGAAAATCGCAAGCAAGCGAGCCTGGCTCAAGGGCGCCGGCGCTGCTTACGGGCGCGAAAGGGCAGGGCGGCAATCACGCCGCCGCTGCCGGTCTGCTCAGGATTCGGCCTTCGTCTGGTCGACGATCTCGGCGCTTGGCGTGTTCTTCTTGATGGATTCGATGGCACTCATGGCGGACGCCTTCGCCTTGTAGCCCTCCGACGAGAACATGGCTTCCCCGTTCGATGCTTTGAAGCGGAAGCGGAACTCCCCGCCCTTGTCCTTATAGACTTCGAATTTATACATAGATGTCTCCCGAAATCCCAAAATGCTGAATTGCAACCATCAGCTTAGCGGAGGCTAGATCAAAATGGCGAGCTTTTCCACTGCCTTAATCAGGATTGGGTTGCTTAGCGTCCAATTGTCACCGTTTCCATTGGACGCAAGCGAATGAGGGCGCCGGCGCCTATGCCCCGGCCAGCCTAAAATCTGAATCCTGTTCTCAATTAAAGAGTAGAGCATGATGTCATCCGAAAACCGCTCACACTTTTCGGCATCATGCTTTGGCATCACTCCATCTGGATGTTTGCGCCCTTGACGACCGGTCCCCATTTGGCGAGTTCGGCCTTCACATGGGCGGCGAGTTCCTCCGGCGTCGAGCCGACGATGGTGGCGCTGAATTCTTTCATCCGTTCCGCGACGGCTGGGTCGGCGAGCGCCTTTTTAGCCGAGGCGTTGAGGCG
Organism: Rhizobium leguminosarum; assembly: GCF_001679785.1. Classification (NCBI taxonomy): domain Bacteria; kingdom Pseudomonadati; phylum Pseudomonadota; class Alphaproteobacteria; order Hyphomicrobiales; family Rhizobiaceae; genus Rhizobium; species Rhizobium leguminosarum. The sequence goes on along the minus strand of NZ_CP016286.1, from coordinate 3,275,978 downwards.
CGTCACGACCTCGCTCGGCGTCGTGGCCGGGGCGAAAAGCGCGTTCCAGGTATAGGTCTCGTAACCTGGAATGCCTGACTCGGCGACGGTCGGTACGTCGGGGAAGGAGGGCGCGCGCTCGGCCGTGGTCACTGCCAGCGCCCGCAGAGTGCCGGCCTTGATGTGGCTCGACGAGGAGGGCAGGTTGTCGAACATGATCGGCACCTGGTTGCCGATGACGTCGTTCAATGCCGGACCAGCACCCTTATAGGGGATGTGTTGCATGCTGACGCCGGCCATGGACTTGAAGAGTTCGCCGGAAAGATGCAAAGGCGTGCCGTTGCCCGATGAGGCGTAGCTGTATTTGTCGGGCTCGGCCTTCAGCAGGGCGACCAGTTCCTGCACGGTCTTTGCCGGCAGTTCCGGATTGACGACCAGCACATTCGGCACGACGACGAGCAGCGAGATCGGTGCGAAATCCTTTTCGGCGTCATATGGCGTCGATTTCAGGATCAGCGGATTGAGGGCGTGGGTCGCGACCGTGCCCATCAGGATGGTGTAGCCGTCCGGTTCGGCGCGGGCGACGTTACCGGCGCCGAGATTGCCGCCGGCGCCGGCGACGTTCTGGACGATCACCTGTTGGCCGAGATCCTCCGACATCTTCTGCGCGACGATGCGGGCGACGACATCGGTCGAGCCGCCGGCCGCGAAGGGCACGACCATGGTGATCGCGCGATCGGGAAAATCTGCAGCGGTGGCAGAGGCGCCGACGGCAATGGCCGCAAGCATACCGAAACCGAGCGCAAGGCCCGCACGTCGCGTCATATCGGAAAGCGCCATTCCTATCTCCTCCCAAGGATTTCAGCAGCGATATCCCCACCCGGGGAATGAAGAGCTTAGGGCGGGACGCGCGAAAGACAACCGCAGAGAAGCGCGGCGGGTTCAAACTTTAGTCGCTGTTGGCGGGAGAAGTGCGCGCCGGCTATTTCGCGGCAGCGAGCACATCCTCGTTGGCGGCGTCGAATTGCAGCCGCGCCAGCCGCGCATAGATGCCGCCGTGGCGGATCAGGCTCTGATGCGTGCCCTCTTCGACGACCCGGCCCTGATCCATGACGAGAATGCGGTCGGCTTTCAGCACCGTTGCCAGGCGATGGGCGATGACGAGCGTCGTGCGGCCGTCCACCAGACCGTCAAGCGCCTTCTGCACCAGCGTCTCGCTTTCGGCGTCAAGCGCGGAGGTTGCCTCGTCAAGCAGCAGCACGGGCGCGTTCTTCAGGATGGCGCGGGCAATGGCGATGCGTTGGCGCTGGCCGCCTGACAGAGTGATGCCGCGTTCGCCGACCTCGGTCTCGTAGCCCTGGTCCAGCCGGGCGATGAATTCGTCGGCCTGCGCGGCAAGAGCCGCGGCGCGGACCTCGTCACGCGAGGCGCCGGGACGGCCGAAGGCGATGTTGTCATGGATCGAGGCGGCAAAGATGGTGACGTCCTGCGGCACGATGGCGATGCGCTGGCGCAGCTCATCAGGCGTTGTCAGCTGCGCGTCGACACCGTCGATCTTCACGCTGCCCTGCTGCGGATCGTAGAAGCGCAGCAGCAGCGAGAATACGGTGCTCTTGCCGGCACCGGAAGGGCCGACGATGGCGACGGTCTCACCTGGCGTGATTGCGAAGCTTAAGCCATGCAGCGCCGATTTGCCGGGGCGCGAGGGATAGGCAAAGTGCACGCCGGAAAATTCGACACGGCCACGGCTGGGCGACGGAAGCGGCTCAGGGCTGGCGGGGGCTGCGATCGGCGAGACCTCGTCGAGAAGCTCGGTCAGCCGGTCTGCGGCACCGGCTGCCTGCGAGAGCTCACCCCAGACCTCCGACAGCGCGCCCAGCGAACCGGCGGTGATGACGGCATAGAGCAGGAACTGGCCGAGCGTGCCGGCCGAAAGCGTGCCGGCAAGCACGCTATGGGCGCCGACCCAGAGCACGGCGACGACGCTGCCGAAGATCAGCGTGATGGCGATCCCGGTTAGCAGCGCGCGGGAGCGGATGGCGGCGCGGGCCGCCTCGTAGGCGGACTCGACGGCGGTGCCGTAACGCGTCGCTGCGGCATCCTCGCCGTTGAAGGCCTGGACTGTGCGGGTCGCGGCGATCGTCTCGTTGGCGAAGGCGGAGGCATCGGCGAGCGTATCCTGGGCGGCGCGTGAGCGCTTGCGCACCGAGCGGCCGAAGGCGACGAGCGGGAAGACGATCAGCGGGATCGCTCCGATGACGAGGCTCGAAAGCTTCGGCGAGGTGACGATCATCATGCCCATGGCGCCGATACAGAGGATGAAGTTCCTGAGCGCCACCGAGGCGGTGGCGCCGACGGCGGACTTGATCTGCGTCGTATCGGCGGTCAGCCGCGAGACGATCTCACCGGATTGATTGACGTCGAAAAAGGAGGGCGACAGCCGGGTCACATGGGAAAAGACATCGCGGCGAAGATCGGCGACGATGCGCTCGCCGATGGTGATGACGAAATAATAGCGCAGTGCGCTGGCGACCGCGAGCACGATGGCCATGACCATCAGCATGGCGAAGTAGCTGTTGATGAAGCGGCCGTCGGACTGGGTGAAGCCGTGATCGATCATCCGACGCACGGCGAGCGGCAGCGCCAGCGAGGTGATGGCGGCAAGCGCCAGCGACATCAGCGCACCGGCCACCAGGCCGCGATAACGCATGACATAGGGCGTCAGCCTGCCGAGCGGTCGCAGCGATCGCGTCTTGTTTTTCTCAGCCCGTGCCTGCTCTGCCAAATCGTCTCCGATCGCCCGCAGGACCCGCGCAATGCGGCCTGTTGGCTCTTGTTATCTAGGCGTCCTTCATGTATAGGCACCGCATCCTAATGGGAAGCCGTAGCCATCCGACTGCGGCTTCATTTATTCAATCGGTTCGTTGGCCGCAACTGCATGCGGCAAATTGAACTCCGGTATCGCAGGAAGATTGTTATGAAAGCAGGCATCCATCCCGAATATCACATGATCAAGGTGGTCATGACCGATGGCACTGAGTACGAAACCCGCTCGACCTGGGGTTCGGAAGGCGCTGTCATGAACCTCGAAATCGATTCCAAGTCGCATCCGGCCTGGACCGGCGGCAACCAGCAGCTCATGGACCGCGGTGGCCGCGTCTCCAAGTTCAACAAGCGTTTCGGCGGCCTCGGCCTCTAAATCGCTCCTGCTCGACGGAATTCGAAGAGAGCCCGGTTTTGCCGGGCTTTTTTGCGTTTGCAACGGCTTACTGTGCTGCGCGTCTTTTCAGACGCGCAAAGGAAGCTGGAGGGATGCCGGCGTTCAGCGGCAAACAAAAAACCGGCCGCGCAAGACGCAGCCGGTTTGTATTCGAATTCTTGCAGGTCCGGTCAGTTGTTGCCGAAGGCAGTCTGCAGCAGGGAAAGCTGGGCCTGGACGCTGTTCTGATTATCGTGAACGATCACCGCTTCGGACGGGCGGTAGATCTCGCGGTCGAGCAGGGCAATGCGGTTCTGCAGACGCAGCGAGCGTTCGACGAGGTCGCGGAAGGATTCCGGCAGGTCGCCCCAGCCGGGCGCGGCGCGGTCGACGTTGAAGCCGTCGAGGCGAACCTTGTTCTTTTCAGCCAGCACCTGATCGCGAGACATTTCGCCATTGTTGACGGCGCGCTGCAACAGCAGCCAGGAGGCCATCTGCATGAGGCGGGTGGTGAGACGCATCGATTCCGCGGCGTAGAGAACCGAGGCCATCCGCGGCAGAACCTTGGAAGCGGCGCGGCCCTGACCGTCGAGATAGGCGGCGGTCTCTTCGACCAGCGACATGCCTTCCGCATACAGTGCCTTGAACTGCGAAGATGCAGCGGCGCGACCTGCAAAACTGATCGTGTTCAATCCAACTTCCGACATCGCAATAGTCCCTGTTCGCACGCAGCTACATATATTCAGGTAACGCCGGTTCCGATGGAAAAGTTTCCAGGCCGGGTCTTTATGACTTTAAGATGGTATCATTAGCCCAAATGCGCAAGCCGTTTCTTAAGAAAGGGTTAATCTCCACAGTTTCGTGGAAGTGCGCCGGCCATAGGAAAAAGAAGAGCCGCAAACGCGGCTCTCAAGGTAAAACAGGGAGAAAAATCAGACCAATTCACCGCTTGGAAAACTGTCTGAGATCCAGAGGAAATCCGGATGAATACAGTAATACCTTATAAAGCTTAATATTTTATTAATATTGTGCCGGATTAAGACTTGAGGCGGGCTATTTCATCCGCCTATAGCCTTGTTTTTCGGGGTTTTTATCGGGTCACGAGCGGAAGAAGCTTTCCGCCGCCTGCCGCCCGGAGGCTTTGCGGGCGGCCTCGGCCTCGAGACGGGCGATCTCCGTCTTCAGCAATTCCACCCGCGCCTTCAATTCGTCGACCGAAAGCATGGAGAGATCGGCGCCGATCTCGTGGGCGACTTTCTTCTGCGGCCGGTCATCATCGATGAAGCTCATGGTTCGTCCTCCGTTCGCTGCCTAACCAAACTTTACAGCAGGATCGTCGCTTTCGGGAGACTTTCCGGTTTCGAAAGGTTTGCCGGCGCCGCGATCGGCAAGCGACATGCTTTGCGGTGTCAGGATCGCCGAGGTGCCGGTCGGGATCGTCGTGTAGGCGTCGCGGTCGCTGGCGGGGACCGCGGCCCGGATGCGGCTCCTGATGATGGCATAAACGGTGATCAGCACATGGGCGATGGCGGTGACGAGGAAAAGCGCATGCGGCGTGATCGCCGACATGACGGGACCGCTGAGCGTCGGGCCGATCACCGTGCCGATGCCATAGAGCAGCAGCAGGCCGCCGGAGACCTTGACGAAATCCTCTGACGCCGCGAAGTCGTTCGCGTGGGCGACGGCGATCGGATAGAGCGTATTTGCCACTGCGCCGTAAAGGACGACGAGCCCGATCAGCAAAGCGGGGGACGTCGGGTGGAGCAAGAAGATCAGCAGGCCAGCAAGGGCGGCGATCCCCGACATGGCGGCGAGCACGTAACGCCGGTCGATGCGATCGGAAAGCCGGCCGGCCGGCAGCTGCATCACCGCCCCGGCGAAGATGGTGGCGCTCATCATGACGGCGATGCTGGTGTCGGACAGGCCGGCGCCGGCGCCGAAGACGGCGCCGAGCGTGCCGTAGGCACCGTTGGCGATACCGACGAGCAGAATACCGAGGCAGGAGACCGGCGAATTGCGATAGAGCGCCGGCAGATCGAGGCGCACCGCCTTCAGCGGCTGCGGCGAAGCGGCGGTCGACAGCGTCGTCGGCAGCATGGCGATGCAATAGAAGATGCCGCAGATCATGAACAGCACCGGTGTGCGCACATCCTCGAGCGGGATCATCATCTGGCCGCCGACGACGCCGATGAGTGTGATGCCGATATAGAGCGAGAAGATCGCGCCGCGGCTCTCGTTGCTGGCGCGCTCATTCAGCCAGCTTTCGATGATCATCGACGTGCCGGCGGTGGAGAAGCCGGTGACGGCGCGCAGGACCACCCACCAGATCGGATCGATGATGATGCCGCTGACCAGCGCAATGATGGCGATGATCGAGATGAAGCCGGAAAAGGCACGCACATGGCCGACGCGGCGCACGATCTTCGGCGCAACCAGGCAGCCGATGACGAAGCCCCCGGCCCATGAGGTGCCGAGCAGGCCAAGCGTCGTCGTTCCGTAGCCTTCGAGATTGCCGCGCACCGGAAGCAGGATGCCCTGCAGGCCGTTGCCCATGAAAAGGAAGAGCGTGCCAAAGAGCAGCGCGGCGACGGACAGCAGATTTCTCTTCATTTCCCCAGACTCGGTCTTAGCGATTTGCAATGACATAAGGCAGGACCTGCGTCAGCCCAGCCTCAAGATGATTGATTGTGCCCCGGAATGTCTTTACGGCGTGTCGAGATCCTCTTGTTCGCGCGGAAAAATGTCCGTCCTGTGACATTCCGAAAAACGGAAAAAATAAAGCATGACAAAGCTGATAGCCTTGCTGCTCATCCTTGCCATGGCGATACAAGTGATCAAGCCGCTCGGGCTTCCCGGCCTCAGGCGGCGAATGGATTTCTGGAAGCTCGCGCTGATCGCGTTCGCCGTCTGGGCAGTGGCTCTGCTTTCGCGCGATTTCCTGATATAGCCCCGGACTACCTCTAGCGCAGGGGTACGGTCCGAGCTGCGACTGTCAGTCTTGCAAGCTAATTTCTCCGCGCATGACGGAAACGCAGCCTCCCGAGATGACGACATCGGTGACGATGCCGTCGGATTTCACGACATCAAGGGTGATGACGCTGCGGCGGCCCATTTCGACGCCCTGTTCAATGGTGATGCGGGCGTTCATATCGGCCTCCGGCGCAAGCGAGACGAGATAGGCACCAAGCGCCGCTGACGCGCTGCCCGTTGCCGGATCTTCGGGCACGTTGTCGAGGGGCGCGAACATGCGGGCGCGAATATTCCACGGATTTTCGGCTGTCCTCACATAGAGGAAGAGCGAGAAGTCGTGGCCGCTCGTCGCCTGACGGCCAGCAGCTGCCTGGAACCCGGCAAGGTTTGGGCGGACGGCGGCCAGCGCCTCGAGACCGTTCACTTCTGCAACGGCGAAATTCAGGCCGACGGATGCAAAGACCGGGGCATGGGTGGTGCTGACGATGACACCGGGGTCGAGCGAGACGCAGCCGGCGATGGTTTCCGCGGCGATGGTGTCGCCGATCGTCAGCGGCTGCGGCGCGCGGATGGCGGCAGCAGCAACCTTTCCGCCGCTGCGTTTCAGGCTGACTTCGACGATGCCGGCCTTTTCTTCGAAACGCAGCGTATCGCCGACCGGCTTGCCGAAAATCTCCGCCTGCTGGCCGAGCACATAGGCGGTGCCGACGTTCGGATGTCCGGCAAAGGGTATTTCCATCGTCGGGGTGAAGATGCGCACGCGGGCGGAATTTTGCGGGTTTTCCGGCGGCAGGACGAAGGTGACTTCGGAATAATTGAACTCGGTGGCGATCTTTTGCATCGCCGCATCGCTCAGACTGCGCGCATCGGAGATGACGGCAAGCGGATTGCCCTCGAAGCGGGTGGAGGTGAAGACATCGACGGTGACGTAGGAGAGGGTGTTCATGGCGACTCCCGTTGTGACAGGGCGCTATGAGTAATCACGGTTTTTCGCGGAACGAAGCGGTTTCTTGTCGCCGTGACAATGAGAGGGAAGGAGAGAGGGCAGGAAGCTGCGTTCGCCGCTCTCTGCCCATTAGTTCAAAGCTCCAAAAGCTCAGGCGGCCTTTTCCAGGTCTTTCTTCCAGTTGCCCTTGGCGGCGAGGCTGTTCATCTCGGCGCGGTGGGTGAATTCGCGTTGGCCGGCAGCGACGTTTTCCTGCTTGCCGTTCCAGGCCCGGAGCGCGCTGTCCTGCAGGGCGCGGCCGTAGGAGAAGGTGACGAACCACGGCAGGTCGCCGCTGGCATTGATCGCCGAAAGATGGGCTGTCGCTTCTTCGGTCGTCTGGCCACCGGAGAGGAAGGCGATGCCGGGAACAGCGGGCGGAACCGTCGCCTTCAGTACCTTGACGGTGCGTTCGGCAACTTCCGCGACCGAGGCCTTGCGGGCGTTCTTGCCGTCGATCACCATGTTCGGCTTGAGGATCATGCCTTCGAGGTTGACACGGGCATCGGCCAGTTCCTCGAAAACGATGCGCAGCGTGGATTCGGTCACTTCGGCGCAGCGGTCGATATTGTGGTCGCCCGGTTTGCCGTCCATCAGGCATTCCGGCTCGACGATCGGAACGATCCCGGCTTCCTGGCAAAGTGCGGCATAACGAGCAAGCGCCTGAGCGTTGGCGCGGACGGAACCGCGGGTCGGCAAGGTTGACGAGATGGCGATGACGCCGCGCCACTTGGCGAAGCGGGCGCCGGCTTCATAATATCTGGCGAGGCGCTCGCCGAGGCCGTCGAGGCCTTCGGTGATGGTTTCAGCGGGATATTTGGCCATCGGCTTGGCGCCGGTATCGACCTTGATACCGGGGATGGCGCCGGCTGCGCGGATGATATCGACGAAGGGCGTGCCGTCCGCGGCCTTTTGGAACAACGTCTCTTCGAAGAGGATGACGCCGGAGATATATTTTTTCATCGCCTCGTCGGAACGGAAGAGCATCTCCCGGTAGTCCCGCCGGCTCGTTTCGGTCGATTCGAGGTTGATCGTGTCGAAACGCTTCTTGATGGTGGAGGTCGATTCATCGGCGGCGAGCAGCCCCCGGCCGCCCGCAACCATCTGCACTGCAATGTCTTCCAGTCGTTCGCTCATTTCGTTCTCTCCACAACAATAAACATCGGCACTTGAGGAATATAGAACGCGGATAACAGAAGTTGATAGCGAGGAAAATGGAAGGCTAAGTCATTGAAACGATTGAATCCAATTCAATCGTTTGAAAATTTGGGATTTTTTTCATCATCTGAGCAAAAGACCGCGGAAGCTGTTTTTCTTCCACGGTCTATCCGCATGTAAAATCTGCGGAATCACTCGCGCCGACTATCCGGCGGCGTTGAGGACGGCGACGCCGGGAAGCTCTTTGCCTTCCATCCATTCGAGGAAGGCGCCGCCGGCGGTCGAGACATAGGTGAAATCGTCGGCAACGCCGGCATGGTTGAGCGCCGAGACGGTATCGCCGCCGCCGGCAACGGAGGCGAGCTTGCCGGCTACGGTGCGCCCAGCAGCATATTTCGCGGCAGCGACCGTTGCAGCATCGAAGGGTTCGATCTCGAAGGCACCAAGCGGGCCGTTCCAGACCAGGGTTGCGGCGCGCTCGATCCAGGCATTGATGGCCTCAACGGATTTCGGGCCGACATCGAGCACCATGGCATCGGCAGGAATGGCGTTGATATCGACCGTCTCGTTGGCGGCACCCGCCTTGAACTCGCGAGCGATCACGCCATCCTCCGGCAGGATGATGGCGCAGCCGGCGGTGGCGGCCTCGATCATGATCTGCTTGGCGGTCTCGGCGAGATCATGTTCGCAGAGCGACTTGCCGACATTGGTGCCGCGGGCGGCGATGAAGGTATTGGCCATGCCGCCGCCGATGACGAGCGCATCGACCTTCTTCACGAGGTTCATCAACAGGTCGATCTTGGTGGAGACCTTGGCGCCGCCGACAATCGCGACGACGGGGCGAGCGGGATCACCGAGGCCCTTTTCCAACGCTTCCAGCTCGGCCTGCATGGTGCGGCCGGCATAGGCCGGCAGGTGGTGGGCAAGACCTTCGGTCGAGGCATGGGCGCGGTGGGCGGCCGAAAAGGCGTCGTTGACGTAGATGTCGCCGTTGGCGGCAAGCGCGTTGGTGAAGTCGGGGTCGTTCTTTTCCTCGCCCTTGTGGAAGCGGGTGTTTTCCAGAAGCAGGATGTCGCCGTCATTCATCGCGGCGACGGCGGAGGCGGCGGCTTCGCCGATGCAGTCGGAGGCCGTCAGCACGGCATGATCAAGCACTTCCTCGACGGAAGGGGCGATCAACGACAGCGACAGATCCGGCGAAGGGCCATCCTTCGGCCGGCCAAAATGGGCGAGCAGGATCACCTTGGCACCTTTTTCGGACAATTCGAGGATCGTCGGCGCCACACGCTCGATGCGCGTCGTATCGGTGACCTTGCCGTCTTTCACCGGGACATTGAGGTCGACGCGGACGAGAACGCGCTTGCCGCGGATGTCGGAAAGATCGTCGAGGGTCTTGAAAGAAGGCATGGGGAGGATCCTGTCGTGGTTGGCGAAAGTTGCGCCGAACATAGCAAGGATCATTCGAGACGCAAGGCGTTCAGCGGCCGTTTTCGCGTGTGCCTTCGTGGCGTCCGGCCGGTGGTTTCGGTGTGCTTTCGGAAGCTGCGGTTTCCCGGTTCCGGCGTCCGTTCAACCGGTCGCGGATGCGCTGGATGATGTCCTTGAGATTGAGGAAGATCGGCAGCGTAATTGCCGGTTCGACTGCTTCGAGCGACATGCCGACGGAGGTGATGTGATCGTGCTCGTCGAGATCGCGGACGATGAGGATGATCGAGCCGAGGCGGACGCGGTCAGCATAGTCGGCCTTGCCGCCGAGACGCTGGCGCATCAATTCGGCGATCGTCAGGCCCTTTTCGGATTCGTTGAGCAGGCCGGGGCCATAGGCGGCGTCGAGATCGGCGGCGGGGCGGGCGGGAGAGAGCGCGAAGGCCCCGAAGAATTCGGCATCGTCGTCATCAACAGGCGCCCGGCTGGCGAAGAGCCGGTCGAGCAGGCGGGAATAGCTCGGCACGATGAAGAGGTAGACGAGATCGTGCTCGCGCAGCCGCCCGGCATATTGATAACGCATCGACTTGCCGTCGCGGATGACGAGCGAGGGTGTCGCCCAGCGCGGAATGCGCTCGCCGCGCAGCACCGGGCTATCCTTGATGACGCGGTAGGAGAGCAGTTCGTGGTTGGCTGCGCCCGGCAGGTCGACCTCGACCTTGTCGACGGCGCCGATGCGCGGCGGAATGATCAGCCCGAGCTTCTTGGCGACGGGTTTGATCGTCCAGCCCTGGAGGAGCAGCGAGACCAGCACGATGATGAAGGCGGTATTGAAATAGATCTGGCCGTTCTCAAGCCCGCCGAGGATGGGCATGATGGCAAGCAGGATGGAGACGGCGCCGCGCAGGCCGACCCAGGCAACGAAGCCGATTTCCTGCTGCGTGTAATCGAAGGGAAGCAGCGACAGCCAGATCGCCAACGGCCGGGCGACGAAGATCAGGAAGAGGGCGAGCAGGATGGCCGGCACGATGATGACAGGGAATTGCGACGGCGTGGCGAGCAGGCCGAGCACCAGGAACATGATGATCTGCGCCAGCCAGGTCATGCCGTCCTGGAAGCGCTTGATGGTGCCGATCGCCTGCATCTTCCGGTTTCCGGCGTAGATGCCGGCGACATAGACGGCGAGGAAGCCGCTGCCGCCGACCGCGCCGGTGAAGGAGAAGACGAGAAGAGCGAGCGCCAGCACGAAGATCGGCGTCAGGCCGCGATCGGTATCGAGCTTGCTGACGATCAGCACGATCATCATGCCGCCGAGCAGGCCGAGAATGACGCCGAGGCCCATCTGCTGCACGAACATGGCGAGCATACCGATATTGATGCCGGCATAACGCTCGCCGCTCGCCAGCACCTCGACGAGGGCGATGGTGAGGAAGATTGCCATTGGGTCGTTGGTGCCGGATTCGACTTCCAGCGTCGAGCGCACCTTGTCGCGGATGTTGATGCCGCCGATGCGCAACAGGAAGAAGACGGCGGCGGCATCCGTCGACGCGACGATCGAGCCGAGCAGCAGTCCTTCCAGCCAGGTGAAATTCAAAAGCCACATCGCTGCGAAAGCAAAGAGCGAGGCGGTGATCAGCACACCGACCGAGGCGAGCGCCAGAGAGGGCACGGCCGCCAGCCGGAAGGCCTGCATCGGCGTGCCGAAGCCGGAATCGAAGAGGATGATGGCCAGCGCGATGGAGCCGAGAATATAGGCGAGATAATTGTTGCTGAACTCGATGCCGAGGCCATCGACGCCGGCAGCAAGGCCGATCATCAGGAAGAGCAGCAGCAGGGGGGCGCCGAAGCGGAAGGCGAGCAGGCTCGAAAATGCGGCAAGAAGCACGAGCGCCGTCGAAACCAGCACCACGATATAGAACGCTTCCATGCCCACCCCTTTCCATCGACTTCTTCGCGAACACAGCCGCCCCGGCCGATCCGCCTCTATTCAACCCCTCCGTCACACGCGGCGATCCGTCAGTAAACGGCAAAACGTCAGAGAAGGGTAGGCCTTGCGGCTTAACCTCGTCGCGATGCTGCTTCATGCTGCTGAACGGCTGCCGGACGGCCAACCGACACGGAATGCTACGGGAGAAATTCTCTATAAGGAATGTATAGGAAAATCAGGCAAGAGCAGGGCAAAAAAGACAGGCATGGATTTTTCCTGCCGGTATCTGCGAATGGCAACAGAATAAGACACGCTCCTCCTTTCACCCGGCCCGTTTGCCTTGTCCGATGACGGGAAGAATGGATTGCAGGCGCGGATGCGGAGGGGGGGAAATGAGCGCTGAGATATTTCGATATCGGGTGGACATGCCGGCCGCCCAGCGAGAGCAGCCGGCTGTCGGTTGTGCCGGAAGCGGCCGGCCGGGGCCTTGCTCTGTTATCCCAACACTTCCTGAAGTATGACGATGGCGAGAAACGAGAGGCCAATGAACGCGGCAACCCAGATGACCAGACGATTAGCCTTTGCCAACACGGCAGGTCTGACGTCCCGCTTGGGGTGAAACCGTTGCCGCCGTTTGAGGGTGGTTTGGGACAAGCGTTTTTGTGCCTCTGCCATTTATCACCTCCACTTGGCTCATTTTAGCCATTGTGCAGTGCTGCGCATTTCCTCAATCTAGCACGCTTGCCCAGCGGATTGCCAACCCGTGCAGCGAAGCCTATCGAATTCGTCGCTTCGATATGGCTTCGAAACCGGTGCGGATTGGCGCTCAGTCTTCTGTGTCCTCGCCCTCGTCGGTCAGATCCTCGACCGGGACCAGGAACACGACGAACTCGTCCTCGATCGTCCGTTCGGGATCGTCGTCGAATTCATAGGCGTGCTCGACTTCACTTGCTTCCTCGGCCGTTGCCTTGCGCAAGCTCAGGGCCGCTTTGCGGTCCCAAAGAGGTTTGCCTTCGGATTCCAGGACGGTCAGATCGTCGCGAAAGTCTTCAGCCTCGAAGAAATGCGTCGCTTCCTCGTGATTTTCCGAGCGAAAACTGGCAACGGCGCGGCCGGCGATTTCAACGGTAAAGTAATCCATCCATCTCTCTCATTTTCATGCGGGCGACAGTGCTACCGCACGGTATTGGCGTTCCGTACCTGGCCGGTGGCCGATGCGGCGTGAGGAAACTGGGCATTTTGGAATGTCCAGGGTGACGTATTCTAACAGATCTCTTCCAGGCAATGGGCGAAAAGATGCCAGTGCGGGAAAGCTGGCTTCGTTTGGAGGCACGGCAACAAAAAGCGGCCCGGTTTCCCGGGCCGCTTGCATGTCGATGCCTCAAGAGCGCTCAGATGAGCTTGGCGAAAGCGACTGCCGTGTCGGACATGCGGCTGGAGAAGCCCCACTCGTTGTCGTACCAGGACAGGACGCGCACGAAGTTGCCTTCCATGACCTTGGTCTGATCGGTTGCGAGGATTGAGGAGTGGCTGTCGTGGTTGAAGTCACGGGAGACGAGCGGCTCGTCGGTGTAGCCGAGGATACCCTTCAGCTTGCCGTTTGCAGCAGCCATGATGGCTTCGTTGATTTCGCCAACGCTGGTCGCCTTCTTGGAGACGAACTTGAAGTCGACGACCGAAACGTTCGGGGTCGGAACGCGGATCGAGGTGCCGTCGAGCTTGCCTTTCAGATGCGGCAGAACGAGGCCGACTGCCTTGGCTGCACCCGTCGAGGTCGGGATCATCGAGAGGGCAGCAGCGCGGGCGCGATACAGGTCCTTGTGCATCGTGTCGAGCGTCGGCTGGTCGCCGGTGTAGGAGTGGATGGTCGTCATGAAGCCGTGGTCAATGCCGACGGCGTCGTCGAGAACCTTCACGACCGGCACCAGGCAGTTGGTGGTGCAGGACGCGTTGGAGATAACCAAGTGCTCCTTGGTGAGCTGGTCATGGTTGACGCCGAAGACGACCGTGAGGTCGGCACCATCGGCAGGCGCCGAGACGATGACGCGTTTGGCGCCGGCCGTCAGGTGAGCGGCAGCCTTGTCGCGGGCGGTGAAGATGCCGGTGCATTCCATCGCGATGTCGACGCCGAGTTCGCGGTGCGGGAGCGTTGCCGGATCCTTGATCGCCGTGACCTTGATCGGCTTGCCGTTGCCGACGATAATCGTGTCGCCCTCGACCTTCACCGTTGCCGGGAAGCGGCCGTGGATCGAGTCGTAGCGCAGCAGGTGGGCGTTGGTTTCAACCGGGCCGAGATCGTTGATGGCGACGACTTCGATGTCGGTGCGGCCGGATTCGACGATGGCGCGAAGGACGTTGCGGCCGATGCGGCCGAAACCGTTGATGGCAACCTTGACTGTCATGTTCATTCACTCCCGATAGAGTAGGGCCCGATAGCGAGGGCCTGGAATTGAGGAGATGGAGAGCGCCTCAAGGCGCCCTCATTAAAGCTTTGCTTCGGCGGCCGCAACGACGGCGTCGGCGGTGATGCCGAAATGCTTGTAAACTTCCTTGACCGGGCCGGAAGCGCCGAAGCTCTTCATGCCGATAAAGGTACCTTCCGGTCCAATGAACGCATCCCAGCCTTCGCGAACGGCGGCTTCGACGGCGATCTTGACCGGCGAGTTGCCGAGAATTTCCTTGCGATAGGCTTCCGGCTGCTCGAAGAACAGTTCCGTGCAGGGAACCGATACGACGCGGACGGTGACGCCCTTGGCTTCGAGTGCGTTACGCACCGCAACGGCGATTTCGACTTCCGAGCCGGAAGCAAAGATCGTCACCTTGGCGTCGGCATTGCCGGCCAGCGTGTAGGCGCCCTGTTCGCAGAGGTTCTTTTCGCTGTATTCGGTGCGGGCCGCCGTGAGGTTCTGACGCGTTAGAGCAAGGCCTGAAGGACGGTTGTGTGTCTTGATAGCGATCTGCCAGCATTCCGCCGTCTCGGTGGCGTCGGCCGGACGGAAGACCATCAGGTTCGGGATGGCGCGCAGACCGGCGAGCTGTTCGACCGGCTGGTGCGTCGGGCCGTCTTCGCCGACGCCGATCGAGTCATGCGTCAGGACGTGAATGACGCGGATGCCCATCAGCGAAGCAAGGCGGATCGGCGGGCGGCAATAATCCGAGAAGATCAGGAAGCCGCCGCTATAGGGGATGAGGCCGCCATGCAGCGCAATGCCGTTCATGGCAGACGCCATGCCATGCTCGCGGATGCCCCAATGCATGTAACGACCGGCGAAATCCGTCGGGGTGATCGAATGCATCTGGCTGGTCTTGGTGTTGTTCGACGGCGTCAGATCGGCGGAGCCGCCGAGCGTTTCCGGGAGGAAGCCATTGATGACCTCGAGCGCGTCTTCCGAAGCCTTGCGGGTCGCAACAGTCGGCTTGGTCTCGGCGAGCTTCTTCTTGTATGCGCTGATCGCGGCGTCGAAACCTTCCGGCAGCTCGCCTGCCATGCGGCGGGTGAACTCAGCCCGGGCCGGAGCCTTGGCGAGGCCGTCTTCCCAAGACTTGACGAGCTCGACGGAGCGGGCGCCGGCTGCACGCCAGCTGTCAAGGACGTCCGGGGGGATGACGAAGGCTTCTGCTTCCCAGTTCAGCGCCTTGCGGGTGGCGGCGATTTCCTCGGCGCCGAGCGGGTTGCCGTGGACTTTGTGGGTACCGGCCTTGTTCGGGGCGCCAAAGCCGATGATCGTCTTGCAGGCGATGAAGGTCGGGCGGTCGGACTTGTGGGCAGCTTCGATCGCGGCGGCGATGGCGGCCTGATCATGACCGTCGATCTCGATCGTGTTCCAGTGAACGGCCTTGAAGCGGGCGACCTGGTCGGTGGAATCCGACAGCGAGACGGCGCCGTCGATGGTGATCGAGTTATTGTCCCAGAACAGGACGAGCTTGTTGAGCTTCAGATGGCCGGCGAGCGCGATGGCTTCGTGGCTGATGCCTTCCATCAGGCAGCCGTCGCCGCAGATCGCATAGGTATAGTGATCCTGGAGATCGGAGCCGAACTCCTCGCGCAGCTTGCGTTCGGCAATCGCCATGCCGACGGAATTGGCGATACCCTGGCCGAGCGGACCGGTCGTCGTTTCGATGCCGGTCGCATGACCGTATTCCGGATGGCCGGCGGTCTTCGAGCCGAGCTGACGGAACTGCTTCAGATCCTCGATCGTCATGTCAGGGTAGCCGGTCAGATAAAGCAGCGAATAAAGCAGCATCGAGCCATGGCCTGCCGACAGCACGAAGCGATCGCGGTTCGGCCAGTGTGGCTTCTTCGGATCGAACTTCAGATATTTGGTGAACAGGACCGTCGCCACGTCAGCCATGCCCATCGGCATGCCCGGGTGGCCGGAGTTCGCCTTTTCAACGGCGTCCATGGCGAGAAAACGGATCGCATTCGCCATCCGGTCGTGTTGTTCGGGAGAGGTCATGGCTTTTCCGCAAGTTCCGGGTGTCGGGGGATGGCCTCGAGCCTCCAAGACCATCGAGTGAAAGCGGCAGAGACATAGCAGTTGGGACGGGCAAGTCAATAAATGGCAGGCCAAATCCGGGCGTGCAGCGGCGATTTTTGACATTTGATCGCGCGATTGTACAAATGACGAATCTGATGTGACGGGCATGTGTAAAACGCTCATCCACAGGATAGGCCGGTGGGCAGGTGACGGGATTTATTGACGGGCCGTTTACGAGCGGCATATCCTCTTGAAATCACAGGATCGGTGCGGAGCGCCGATTCGCGGATCCTGCGCGGGAATCGGAAAGGCATGATGCCCACAGGCAAAACCATGGAAGCAGCGCTCAACGAGCTGAGACAGGCGATTTCGAGCCTCGAAAACGCCGTCGACATGCGCGTCGAGCGCCAGCGGGAGCAGGGCGAGATCGAGGGCGAGGTGCGGCGCGTGCATGCCGATCGCTCCCGGCTGGCGCAGGAGCTCGACCAGGCCGAATTCCGCGCCAACCGGCTGGAAGAGGTCAATCGCGAGGTCTCGCGGCGGCTGGTGACGGCCATGGAAACGATCCGCGCGGTTCTGGATCGCTGATAGAAAGAGTTTGGCATGGCGCAGGTGACGGTAACGATCGACGGCAAGGCCTATCGTATGGCCTGCGAAGAAGGGCAGGAGGATCACCTGACCGATCTCGCCAACCGCTTCGACGGCTATGTCGGCCATCTCAAGGATCAGTTCGGGGAAATCGGCGATCTCAGGATCACCGTCATGGCCGGCATCATGGTTGTGGATGAAATTTCCGAACTCACGCGCCGCGTCGCTGGATTGGAATCCGAGCTCGAGTCGCTGCGCGGCAACCGCGATACGGTGCTTGCGGCGACCGCCCGCACCGAGGAAAACCTAGCCGCGGCGCTCAGTGAGGTTTCGAGCCGCATCCGCGGCATCACCGACAAGCTGAACGGCCGGTCCGCCCCGAACTCAATTGATCTCAATTAAATAAGGACGGCTTGCTGCTGCCACTGGCGCGTCGGCGCAAACGACCTTATATATCGGCATGCGGTCTGCGCCTCTCGACAGGAACCACAATCCCTGGGGCCATACTCGATCCAAAGGGAGCTGTCCCTGGCCAGGCCCGTGGGCCTGGACACACGGCGCCCACCTACGTTTGTAGGCACCCAGGATCGTAAACATCCATCGGTGGTCGTGGATCGCACCCTTTCCTTCTATTTTCAGCGAAGACGCCGGATCGACAGCGAGCATCAGGAAGGTTCTTGTCGGAAAGAGCAACGATTTCGCTCTCAGCGGCGATCGTCGTCTTGTCCTTGGCATACCGGGTACGGCCCTTCGGCGAAGACCTCGTCGTGATAGCCCTTGGAGCCGACATTCAGCGCCAAAGGGCTTCGCCACTCCCTGTTGTCGCGCAGGCAATCAAGCACGAAACGGAAATCATATCGCGGCCGCCAGCCGAGTTCCCGTCTTGCGCGTTCGTTGACATAGACACGGTCGAGCGAAGGAAACATCTTCCAGCCGTGTGATGCGTAAAGGGCGCCTGCACCTGGGAACAGTCGTTCGACGACGTGAGGCGCATCGCGCCGGATCGCGGCGAGATCACTTGCCGAAAACGGCGTCGTGGCGGAGATGATGTAGCGGCCAAAGCCGATTGCCGGCGCCTTTTCGAGCGCCAGCAGATGGGCGCCGACCACGTCGCTGATATCGACGCGGCGGTGAAGAAGCTCGTTGGCCTGGGCATTCTCTGCCGAATAGCCGTTGCGAATGTCAGGATCGTCGTCGTTTTCGGGGAAGAAGCGCGACGTTCTGAGAATGACCACCGGCAGGCCGGATTTGCGGGCGAAGAGTTCGCACAGACCTTCGGCGGCGAGTTTCGTCACGCCGTAGATGTTTTTCGCGACGGGAAGCACGTCCTCGGTCACCCATGCCGCCGGTTCGCCGGCAGCCGGCGTCAATGCCGCGCCGAAGGTGCTAGTGGTGCTGGTGAAGACGAAACTTGCAACGCCTGCGGCGACCGCTTCTTCCAGCAGGCTGAGGGTGCCGGCGATATTGGTGTCGAGGAAATCGTAATTGCCGTGGGTTGCCACATGCGGCTTGTGCAGCGTTGCGGCATGGATGACGTGGCTGATGCCTGACATTGCCTGCCGGACGAAGGCGCGATCATTGATCGAGCCGACCATGTCGGTAAAAGCCGAGGGCTTGATATCGATGCCGCGCACCCAGCGGCTTTCCGCCCTCAAGGTTCGCATCAGCGCCTCTCCGAGATGGCCGGCACTTCCCGTTACCAATATCGTCATCACATCGTCTCCTGACCGTTCGGCGGCGGACGCTATAAAGACTAAGGTTTTCAGACAACGCATAAATTATGCATGGGCGTGCAGGAAAGCTTGAGGCTCAGCCGATGGTCGTAACAAGGCGGCCGGTGCTGCCGTCGGAAAGCATGATCCGTTCCCAGGTCACGCGGCCGGCGGCGATCGGCAGCAGCGCATTGCCGTTGGCGCCGGTATCGAGGGTCAACGACGAGAGCCTGCCCTCATGCCAGCCGCGCTCCTCCAGCGACTGCTCGGTGGCGGCGATTTCGGCGGAGGCATAGGAGAACAGAGAACGGCCGAGAAAGGCGCCGAGCGGCGCCCGCCACTCCGCCTGTCGTGGGCGAGAGGCGGAGAGCAGACGGTGGGTGCGGTCGCAGATCAGATGCACCGGCCGGACGGAATCCTCGACCAGCCGCTTCAGCGCCGCATCGACTGCTGCATATTGCGGGGAGGCGAAAATCCGTTCCAGTTTGATGGCCTGTTCGCCCGAGAGAGCGAGCTGATCGCGCTCCCAGCGCGATACCGTCGCCTGGTTGACGCCGACGAGTTCGGCGAGATGTTCCTGCTTCATGCTGCGCAGCAGCCGCATGCGGCGTAAGCCGGCGCCCGATATCGTCATTTGCCTGATCCCGTGCCGTTTTGGCCAGCATAAGGCTTCGGCTGACCGGCCGGCAAGCTGTTAGGCGGCTGGATCATTATTCGGGCTGCCCATCGAGGTCGCCCTTCAGCCGGTCGAGAATCGACAAGGAATGGCCGGCATAGGCGCTGATCCAGCGGTCATAGATGTGTTTGATCGGCAGGCTATTCAGGTGGTTCCAGCGCTCGCGGCCTTCCTTCCTGGCGATGACCAGGTCAGCCTCTTCCAGCACCTTCAGATGCAGCATCACCGTACAGCGATCCATCTGCGGAAACATCTCGCAAAGGGTCCCTGTGGTTCGGGGACCCTCCTTGAGCAGATCGAGGATTTCGCGGCGGCGATGATGCGCCAGCGCCTTGAAAACGGGGTCGTCGGTTGATTCGCTTGACATGTTATATTTTTATAACATAATGGTGCCAGGCACAATGGAGAAGAGGAGAAGTGTCATGTCTCTTGGAATCCGCGTTTCCGGCCGTATCGGCCGCCCCGTCGCAGAGGTTTTCGACGCCGTCGTCAACCCGAAGAAACTCAGCAGCTATTTCACCACGATCGGCGGAGCGAGCGCGCCGCTCGTGAAGGGCACGACGGTGACCTGGTGGAAGGATGCGCCGGTCGAGGTCGTCGATCTGGTGCCGGAAAGCCGCATCGTCCTGCGCTGGGATGGCGGCACTGGCGAAGACAAGGCGACCTACAAGACGCTGGTGGAGATGGACTTCAAGCCGCTGGAGGATGGTGGCACGCTGGTGACGATTGCCGAGAGCGGCTGGCGCGAGGACGAGGCCGGCCGGCGCGGCACCTATCTCAACTGCGAAGGCTGGACGCAGATGCTCTGCAGCATGAAGGCCTTCGTCGAATATGGCATCAATCTGCGCGAAGGCATGTTCCTCAGCGAAATGAAGGGTGAGCCGGCCAGCGCGCCGGACGTTTGAGGAGAAAGGTCATGACGGAACTTCTTTATGGCGGCGTCGATATTGCGATGAAGGTGCCGCTGCACCAGTATCAGGCGACGGTCGCCTTCTATCGCGATGTCATCGGCCTCAAGCAGATCGGCGAAGGTGATGCGGCGCTGTTCGCTCTCGGGCCGATCCGGCTCTGGATCGACGAGGTGCCGGCGATGAGCCAGGCGGAACTCTGGCTGGAGTTGATGACACCGGATCTCGAGAGGGCTACCGCGCATCTCGAAACGGCAGGTGTCATTCGCTGCGATCCGATCGAGGCGTTGCCGGAGGATCTGCGCGGCGCCTGGATCGTCAATCCGGCCGGTATCGTGCATCTGGTGCGCGAGGCGCAATAGTCGCATTCGTCAATATGACCGAGACTTCGCTTGCCTGTCACACCGCGGGTGCTAATTTCCGGATTCGATACTTCATTTCGGTTTCCAGGAGATTCATTATGCAGCTTGGCATGGTTGGTTTGGGCCGCATGGGCAATTATATGGTCCAGCGCTTGATGCGAGGCGGTCACGAATGCGTTGTCTACGACGCAAGGCCGGAAAGCGTTGCCGAGCTCGCAGGCCTCGGCGCGATCGGCAGTGCTTCGCTCGCGGAATTCGTCTCGAAGCTCGCCCATCCGCGCGCGATCTGGCTGATGCTGCCGGCGGCGATCGTCGACAAGGTACTGGCGAGCCTGGTGCCGCTGCTTGAGAATGGCGATATCGTCATCGACGGCGGCAACTCCTATTATCATGACGATATCCGCCGCGGCGCCGACCTCATCACCAAGGGCATCCACTATGTCGATGTCGGCACCAGCGGTGGCGTCTTCGGCCTCGAGCGCGGTTATTGCCTGATGATCGGCGGCGAGAAGGGCATCGTTGAACACCTTTCCCCGATCTTCGCGACGCTGGCGCCCGGCGTCGGCAAGACCGAAGCCTCGCCGAACCGGAGCCCCGAAGCGGCTGCGGTCAGCACCGCGGAACAGGGTTACCTGCATTGTGGCCCGCATGGTGCCGGTCATTTCGTCAAGATGGTGCATAACGGCATCGAATACGGCCTGATGGCCGCCTATGCCGAAGGTATCAATATCCTGAAACACGCCAATATCGGCGCTGCTTCGCACGAGGCCGATGCGGAAACCGCGCCGCTAGCTCATCCGGAACATTTCCAATATGACTTCAACCTGCAGGATGTCGCCGAAGTCTGGCGCCGCGGCAGCGTCATCACCTCCTGGCTGCTCGATCTCACCGCCGATGCGCTGCATGCCGATCCCGCACTTTCGAAATATGCCGGCCGCGTCTCGGACAGCGGCGAAGGCCGCTGGACGATCATGGCGGCAATTGACGAAAGCGTGCCGACGCCGGTGCTGAGTGCTGCGCTCTACGGCCGTTTCTCCTCGCGCGACAATGACGAATTCGCCAACAAGGTGCTGTCGGCAATGCGCGCGGGCTTCGGCGGCCACGTGGAAAAGCCGGCCGCGAAATCCTAAACCAATTAAAGTGCTACAGCGCCCCGCGGCTCTCGAAAAGACGCGTGGCGCTGTAGCGCGCGCCGTCATAGCCGACGCTGTCAGGCGGCGCAGATGGCGGGCTTCCATCTCGCGCCGCGCCTCATCCCGGCATTGATCTTCGCGGCGGCAACGGTGCTGACACTTCTCAGCCTCAGCTGGCCACCGCTCAGCCAGAGCATCGCGATCGTCTGCGTCGTCGCGCTCCTCGTCCAGTGCTTTACGATCTGCTTCGGCGGCGTGCTGGTCGATCTCATCGGGCTGACGAGGGTGGAGGAAGAACGGCAGCGTATCACCGCTGCGATCATGCCCGGGCCGACGGTCGCATTGTTCTGGTACCGGCGCTGTGCGACTTTCGTCATCTATTCATTTTCGGCTGGGCGGTGATTCAGTCGATGATGACGAAGCCCGGCGAGCAATTCGTCATCCGCCGCAATGCGCTGGCGATGATCCGCAATGCCTTCAAGGAAAACGGCATCGAATCTGCCGTGCCGACGGTGCAGGTGGCAGGCGATCGCGACGCGGAGGTGGATGCTGCCGTCGCGCGCTACGCCGCGCATGTCCGGGCGGGCGCCGAGCCGGCGGCATGAACCGCCTTACATCGCGCCGGCGGCTGCGATCAGCAGGCCGCCGATGATCGCCATGTTGGTTTTCCAGGTATTGATCGCGCTGTCGCGCGCCGTTCCCTGCATGTCCCAGAAATTCAGCAGCATGACGGTGGCCGCCAGCGTGAAGATGATGAGACCGAATGCCGCTGTCGTGACGAAAAGGCCGAGCATCAGCAGGATGCCGGCGACGATCTGGAACATGCTGCCCAAGACCAGCACTCCTTTCGCAAAAGGGACGCCGCGGGCTTCGATCGCGTCGGTCAGCGGCACGATGACGAAAAAATGATGAATGCCGCCAGCGACATAGAGGCCGCCCAGCAGCAGACGTCCGAGGGCAAGTATTACGAAGGCCGCATCACCCTGCATATCGAACCGTTCTCCCGCGTCTCAAATCTCCATCGGGGGCAAGGCTCTGCCGAAGCTTACGAAAATGCAATGTGCCGCGACGCCCACCTGCGCAAATTCGCCCCAATTGAGGATGATTGAGGCGCAAAGGGCGAGGTGGGGTAGCGGCGGCATGGCTTCATAGAGCTTCTATGCCTCTTATGTTACGTCATCTGAAATGATTCCCGCCACGCTGGCAGTTGCGACAGGTACGAGATGTCGGGTCACGGCAATTTGGAAAATATCGAAGAAACGGACGGCGGGTTTTCTTTTCGCGGGCTATTCAGACGGTACAGAACGCCGTTGTTGGCAGCCGCGTCACTCGTGGTCTTCTGCCTCGTCGGTTACGCGATCATGCAGCTCACCAACGAGGTGCGCTATGACGACGTCGTCGGTGCGCTGGCGGCGACCAGGCCGAGCGCGATCCTGCTTGCGCTGTTCTTCACGGCGCTCAGTTTCCTCGCGCTGATCTTCTACGACCTCAACGCCATCGAATATATCGGCAAGAAGCTGCCCTTTCCGCATGTGGCGCTGACGGCGTTCAGCGCTTATGCGGTCGGCAATACCGCCGGTTTCGGCGCGCTTTCGGGCGGCGCGATCCGCTACCGCGCTTATACGCGCCTCGGGCTCTCGCCGGAGGATATCGGCCGCATTATCGCCTTCGTCACGCTGTCCTTCGGTCTCGGGCTCGCGGGCGTTGCGGCGATCGCCCTCATCGTCATCGCCGACGAGATCGGCCCGCTGATCGGGGTCAGTGCCTTCCTCCTGCGGTTGATCGCCGGTTCGATCGTCGCCATTCTGGGCGCGGTGATGATTATCGGCCGTGACGGGCGCGTGCTCGATCTTGGCCCTGTGGCAATCCGCCTGCCGGATTCGCGTACCTGGTCGCGGCAGTTCCTCGTTACCGCCTTCGATATCGCCGCCTCGGCGTCCGTGCTTTACGTGCTGCTGCCGCAGACGGCCATCGGCTGGCCGGTCTTCCTCGCCGTCTATGCGATCGCAGTCGGACTCGGCGTGCTCAGCCATGTTCCGGCCGGGCTCGGCGTGTTCGAAACCGTGATCATCGCCTCGCTCGGCAGCGCGGTGAACATCGATGCCGTGCTCGGATCGCTGGTGCTCTACCGGCTGGTCTACCATGTGCTGCCGCTGCTGATCGCCGTGCTCGCGGTCTCGGCGGCGGAGCTGCGGCGCTTCGTCGATCATCCGGCCGCCTCCAGTGTGCGGCGCATCGGCGGACGGCTGATGCCGCAGCTGCTGTCGGCTCTCGCGCTGCTGCTCGGCGTCATGCTGGTGTTTTCCAGCGTCACGCCGACGCCGGACCAGAACCTCGAATTCCTCTCCAACTATCTGCCGCTGCCGATGGTCGAAGGGGCGCATTTCCTCTCCAGCCTGCTGGGGCTGGCACTCGTCGTCGCCGCGCGCGGCCTCGGCCAGCGGCTCGACGGCGCCTGGTGGGTGGCCGTGTTCTCGGCGCTTGCCGCGCTGACTTTGTCGCTGCTGAAGGCGATCGCGCTCGTCGAAGCCGCTTTTCTCGCCTTCCTCATCTTCGGGCTTTTCGTCAGCCGCCGGCTCTTTACCCGCCAGGCTTCGCTGCTCAACCAGGCGCTGACGGCGTCCTGGCTGATGGCGATCGCCGTCATCGTCGTCGGCGCCGTCGTCATCCTGCTCTTCGTCTATCGCGACGTCGAATACAGCAACCAGCTCTGGTGGCAGTTCGAGTTCACCGCCGAGGCGCCGCGCGGGTTGCGCGCCGTCCTCGGCATTACCATCATCTCGTCGGCGATCGCCGTCTTCAGCCTGCTCCGGCCGGCGACCTTCCGGCCGGAACCGGCGACGGACGAGGCGCTGGCGCGCGCCGTCGAGATCGTCATGAAGCAGGGCAATGCCGACGCCAATCTGGTGCGCATGGGCGACAAGAGCATCATGTTCTCGGAAAACCGCGATGCTTTCATTATGTACGGTCGGCAGGGGCGCTCTTGGATCGCGCTGTTCGATCCGGTCGGCGACCATCGCGCCGTGCAGGAACTCGTCTGGCGTTTCGTCGAAGCCGCGCGTGCCGCCGGCTGCCGGGCCGTGTTCTACCAGATATCGCCGGCGCTGCTGTCCCATTGCGCCGATGCCGGCCTTCGCGCCTTCAAGCTCGGCGAACTGGCGGTGGCCGATCTCAGGACCTTCGAGATGAAGGGCGGCAAATGGGCGAACCTTCGCCAGACGGCAAGCCGCGCCCAGCGCGACGGGCTGGAATTCGCCGTGGTCGAACCGCAGGACCTGTCTTCGGTCATCGATGATCTAGCCGCCGTTTCGACGGCCTGGCTCGAGCATCACAATGCCAAGGAAAAGGGCTTCTCGCTCGGCGCTTTCGATTCCGATTATGTCTCCTCGCAGCCGGTCGGCATCCTGAAAAAGGACGGCAGGATCGTCGCTTTCGCCAATATCCTCGTGACCGAATCCAGACAGGAGGGCACGATCGATCTCATGCGCTTCTCGCCGGACGCGCCGAAGGGCTCGATGGACTTTCTCTTCGTGCAGATCATGGAATATCTGCGCGGGCAGGGTTTCACCCACTTCAACCTCGGCATGGCGCCTCTCTCCGGCATGTCGAAACGCGAGGCGGCGCCTGTCTGGGACCGCATCGGCAGCACCGTCTTCGAACACGGCGAGCGCTTCTATAACTTCAAAGGCCTTCGGGCATTCAAATCCAAGTTTCATCCGCACTGGCAACCGCGCTATCTTGCAGTCTCCGGAGGAGGCAATCCGATGATCGCGTTGATGGACGCGACATTTCTAATCGGGGGCGGATTGAAAGGGGTAGTGAGAAAATGATCAGGACAATCCTTCTTGCCACGGCATGCGCCTGCATGCTCGCGGCCGCACCGGCTGATGCCGCCGAGGAAACCACGCAGAGATTCGAAACCGGGCTCATTCCGTCGCCGCACATCTTCCTGCCAGAAGGGGAGGTGAAGGGCACGGTGATGCTGATCTCGGATGCGGCCGGCTGGGGCGACTATGAGAAGGGCGAAGCCGACAGGTTGGTCGCCGAAGGCGCCGTCGTCATCGGCGTCGACTTTCCATCCTATATCCAGGCGCTCAGCCGCTACGACGTCAGCCTCAACGACGGCTGCGTCTATATGGTGTCGGACATTGAATCGCTGAGCCAGCAGGTGCAGCGCGCGACCGGCAACAGCGCCTATCACCTGCCGATCGTCGCCGGCATCGGCGAGGGCGGGGCCTTGGCGCTGGCGATCACCGCGCAAACACCGGATGCGACCATCGGCCAGACACTTGCCGTTAATCCGGTCGCCGGCATTCCGCTTGCCAAGGAGCTTTGCACGCCGGCGTCCAAGCAGGTGGTCGGCGAACGCACGGTCTATGGCCTTAGCGACGGCATCCTGCCGGACCCGATCATTACCGTCTTTACGCCTGATGCCAATAAGGATGGCCGGGCGCATGCCGAGGCGCTGAAGAAGGCCCATGACGAGATCGAGATCCGCGATTCCACCGACGATGCGCAGACGGCGTTTGCCGATACGCTCGACGATCTCGTCACCGCCTCCGGCGCTTTCGGCAACCCGCTTGGCCTGCCGCTGGCGGTGCTCGAGGCAACGCCGGCCTTCGATACGATGGCGGTGATCTATTCCGGCGACGGCGGCTGGCGCGACATCGACAAGGAGGTCGGCGGCACGCTGCAGAAGGAAGGTATTCCGGTCGTCGGCGTCGATTCGCTCCACTATTTCTGGTCGGAGCGCAAGCCGGAGGAGACCGCCGCCGATCTTTCGAAGATCATCGATTTCTACCGCAAGCAGTGGAAGGTGAAGCACGTGCTGCTCGTCGGTTATTCCTTCGGCGCCGACGTCGTGCCAGCCACCTACCAACTCCTCAAGCCAGCCGAAAAGTCGGCGGTGGCGCAATTGTCGCTGCTGTCGCTTTCGCATGAAGTCGACTACGTCATCTCCGTTCTCGGCTGGCTCGGCCAGAAGACGGAAGGGGCGGCAGGTGATCCCGTCGGCGATCTGAAGAACATCGATCCGAAGCTCGTCCAATGTATCTACGGCAAGGACGACGATGACGATGTTGCTTGTCCGGCGCTGAAGGATAGCGGCGCCGAGGTCATCGAACTGCCCGGCGATCATCACTTCGACGAGAATTACGATCTTCTCACTAAGACAATCATCGACGGGCTGAAGAAGCGGCTGCAGAATTAATGCATGTCGCCCAAACTATGCAGCGGTTTTGCACGACATGCATCAAATAGAGACTTACGCACTCGCGGCCCGCAGGACGCGCTAACGCATCAGCTTCTCTTCGCTCCAGCCGAGATCTATAAGCTCGCTGCCGCGGAAGCGGGCATCGTCGGCAACGATGAATTCGTCGAGTTGCGGCGGAGCGACGCTAGTGCCGGACAGCATCGAATGCACCTGTCCGCGATGATGGGTCTGATGCTGGAAGAGGTGGGCGAGCACGTCCTCCATCCGCTCCTCCTGGATGCGGTCGCCGCGATGGAGGCTGATGGTCGAGGTGAGCCTCTCCGGCGTCAGGGCATCGCAAAGCGCCGTCAGGCGCTGATCGACCTTCGCCTGCGCTTCTGCCAGCGAGGAAACGTCATCGAACGGTTCGTCTACCTCGAAGGCCTTGAGCCCGAGCGTGCCGCCTTCCAGGCCGTCGACATAGAACCAGTCGACCGTGATGATATGGTTCAAGGTTTCCTTGATCGAGGGGAAGAAGCTGGAGCGTGGCGCTTCGAATTCTCCAGGCTTTAAAGTCGCGCAGGCCTGAAGTAGCCGGCGGTTGGCGAGGGCGTTGTTATAGGCAAGTTTGCGGAATGGCCTGACAGGATCGAAGGTCGGCATCGGCGCATCTCCTCTTTAAGCGCTTTTGGCTACAGCACCGGGCGCCTTTTGAGGCGCAAAGGACGTCGTAACATCAGTCTTTGCCGTCGAGATCGCCGTCCCGCCAGACGAGATGACGTGGCACAACGGGAAGGTTTTCGATTTCATCGGAGATGAAATAGGGCGGGATGTCGAGTGCGCACAGGGCATTACGCGTTGCCGGCACCCATTTGAACTCGAGATGGTTGTCGCCGTCCTCGACGCGATGGATGATCTCGCCGGACAAAAAGGGGAATTCCGGCGGGAGGTCCATCAGGTAATAGAGACCGAGTTCATGCCAGTCGCGCTGTTCGTAGCGGAAGAAGTTCTCGACGATCCACAGCAAGCGATGGACGGTCACCTCAACGCCCAGTTCTTCCACCATCTCCCGTTTCAGTGTTTCCTCCGACGTCTCGCCGATTTCCGCCCTGCCGCCTGGAAAGGTCCAGAAGGGCTCATGCACGGCGCGGTGGACGAGCACGTGGCCGTCGCGAAAGCCGAGGCCGGCGATGCGATAGTTGAAACGCTCAGCGCCCGCATTCAGGCGGATGAGAGTGCGCTTGGCCATGCCATTCTTATCCAAGATCGATCACGACAATTTCCGGCGGCACGCCGAAGCGCACCGGTGCGATGGAGCAGCCGAGGCCGCCGGAAACGATGATATTACGCCCCTCCTCGATCATATGGCCATAGGCGTAGCGGTTGCCGTAACGCGAGGGCACGATCGGCGAACGGCCGAGGAGGCGGATCTGTCCGCCATGCGTGTGGCCCGATAGCGTCAGCGAGACACGCTCGGGCACGCGCGGAAAGATATCGGGCTCATGGGCGAGCAGAATGACGGGCGCATCGTCCGTCACCTGAGCCATCGTTCCATCGAGATCGTCGAGGCCGCGCATATGTGTGCGACGCCATTTCCGGCCGGGCAGAAGCGCCAGCTGATCTTCGAGGCCTGCCAGCCAGAAGCCGCGGCCATCCTTTTCGAGCCGAACGGCGCGGTTGCCATAGACCGGGATGCCGACGTCGGCGAGGGCCCGGTGTCCGAATGTTTCCATCCCGCCGTTCTTCTGGGCGGTCCTATCCTCCCACCAATCATGGTTGCCCATGACCGCATGGACGCCGAGAGGGGCCTGCAAGGTGGCGAGCGCCTTCGACCATTGGCTCGAATGCACGTACTGCGTCACCATGTTCATGCCGGCGGCATAATCGCCGAGCAGGACGGTGACGTCGCCTTCAAGTTCATTCGCCCTGTGGCAGATCGCGGCAATGCGGCTTGCCGACATCCAGGGTTCGCAGGCATGGAGATCGGCGAGCGCCACGACGCGCAGCTTGAGCCCCGGGGTCCATCCCGGAGGCGTCAGCTGGTAGCGGGTGATGGCGAGCCGCGCGAGCGGTTCATAGGCGAAGGCGTAACCACCGAGCGACATGACGCCTGCGACACCGCCGCCCAGAACCTTGAAAAATCCGCGGCGGGTGATCACTCAGTTGTCCTCCTGGAACAGCCGGAACTGCGCAGCCTCCATATCCTTGGGCGGTTGCATTCCCAGATGTTTCCACGCGATTGCGGTCAGAACACGGCCGCGTGGCGTGCGCTGGATGAAACCTTGCTGGATCATGTAGGGCTCGATGATGTCCTCGATCGCGTCGCGCGGCTCGGAAAGGCCGGCGGCAATGGTTTCGATGCCGACTGGACCGCCGCCGAAATTGACGGCGATCATGTTGAGGTAACGTTTGTCGAGCTGGTCGAAGCCGACATTGTCGACCAGCAGGCGGGTCAGCGCCTCGTCGGCGATCTCGCGGGTGACGGCTTCCGCCCTTGCCACCTCGGCGAAATCGCGCACGCGCCGCAGCAGCCGGCCGGCGATGCGCGGGGTGCCGCGGGCGCGTCTTGCGATCTCGCGGGCGCCCTCCTCGGTGATCGGCAGGTTCATCAGCCGCGCGCCACGGCGCACGATCAGTTCCAGCTCCTCGACGGTGTAGAAGCTCAGGCGCACCGGAATGCCAAAGCGGTCACGCAGCGGCGTCGTCAACAGGCCGAGGCGGGTGGTGGCCGCCACCAGCGTGAATTTCGACAGGTCGATCTTCACCGAGCGAGCGGCAGGGCCTTCCCCGATGATGAGGTCGAGCTGGAAATCTTCCATGGCCGGATAGAGGATTTCCTCGACGGCCGGATTGAGGCGATGGATTTCGTCGATGAAGAGCACGTCGCGCTCCTCGAGATTGGTGAGCAGGGCAGCGAGATCGCCGGCCTTGGCGATAACAGGGCCCGACGTCGAGCGAAAGTTGACGCCGAGCTCTTTGGCCATGATCTGCGCCAGCGTCGTCTTACCGAGGCCGGGCGGCCCGACGAAGAGCACATGGTCCAGCGCTTCGCCGCGGTTTTTCGCCGCCTCGATGAAGACCTTGAGATTGGCGCGCGCTTCCGCCTGGCCGGTGAACTCGTCCAGCGATTGCGGGCGCAACGTGATATCAAGGTCTTCGCCCCGCTTTTCCGGCGATATCAGGCGGGCGGATTCGCTCATGAAAGAAGCTCCATACCTGGCACGGTCTTGAACGCGTGCCGGTCAAATGTCTTGGTCGCCTGGCATCCCTCATCCGCGGCGCGGTAGCCGATCAAGGCATCGGCAAAATCGGCGTTTCGCGTTTCCACGGCCCTCAGGGCCTTGATAACGAGGGTCTGGTTCTCGATGTCCAATCCCCTGACGCGTGTCAACTTGCCGATTGCCTCGACAACATCCTTTTTCTTGAAGCCGAACCGTGCGCGCAACGCCCAATCCAGTTCCAAGAGGTTCAGCAAGGAGAGAAATCCACGATAATCCCTGCCGATGCCTTCACCGAATTTCAGGGCGGCCGCCCTTTGCTCTGGATCATCGTCGACGATGAGCCTCAGCAGGACGTTTGTATCCAAGCCATAGGCCATCATGCCGCTACATCCGATTTCGACCGCGTGGCTTCGTTGACCACATCGCTGCCCGCAGCGTCGGTGACGGTTGCGTCGATCTCCTCCAGGGAAGCACGACCATTTGGAGGCGATCCCAGAAGGCCGGCGAGATCATTGAAGTTGATCGATTTCGGTGTAATCACGACCTCTCCATCGATGATGGAGAAAACAAGCTGATCGCCGGGCTGAAGGCCGAGCGTGTCCCGGAGCTCTTTCGGAAGCGTTATCTGGCCTTTGGGTGAAAGCGTAAATTCTCCCCGCATTGAACAGAAATCCTATTTTCATGTGTTGGTTGGAAAATTTGTCAATCAGCGGAAAAAATGACAATTCATCCTACTCTACCGCGCCAGTTCCTTCAACCCTAGCCGGATCAGCTTGGCGCTGTCGGCACCTTCGCCGGCCGTCTTCATTGCCGCGGCAATCGCATTTGCCGCCTGGTCGCGGGAATAGCCGAGGTTGGTCAGCGCGGAAACCGCATCGGCGACAGGCGCGGCCGCGACCCCTTCGCCGAGTTCCTGCTTGAGGGCGATATTGATCGCTTCCCCGGCAAAGGCCGGCGCTCGGTTCTTGAGCTCGGTGACGAGGCGCATCGCCACTTTGGGACCGACGCCCGGCGCACGCGAGACGGCGGCGCGGTCCTGCAGGGCAATCGCATTGGCAAGTTCGCCTGGCGTCAGCGTCGAGAGCACGGCGAGCGCTACCTTGGCGCCGACGCCTTGGACGCTCTGGAGCAGATTGAACCATTCCCGCTCCAGTGCCGTCATGAAACCGAAGAGCTTCAACTGGTCCTCGCGCACATAGGTCTCGATGAACAGCACGCAGGCCTCGCCTGCCGAGCCGATTTTCGACAGGGTGCGGGCCGAGCAATAGGCGACGTAGCAGACGCCGTGCACATCGACGAGCACATAGTCTTCGCCGATCTCGTCTATGGTGCCTTTCAGCTTGCCGATCATGGGTCGTGGTCTCTCTCAAGGATGCGTTTCGGGGGTTATAAGGTCAACGGAGGGGAAATAGGAGCGGTATCCGCTGGGATCGCGGGTCAAAATTCTGTAGCCCCTTATCGCCGCATGCGCGCCGATGAAGAAATCGGGCAATACCCGTTCGCGCCCACCGCCGGCGCGACGGTAAAGCCGGAAGGCCGCAGCAGCGGCGAATGCAGCCGGCCAAGGCAGATTTTCGCGGCGGAATTCTTCCTGCGGCAGCAGTCGATCGACTTCGTCCACGTCGTCGTACCGAACGGAAAATTCGGAATAGATGATCGGGTTTATGAGGACAGGACCGTCTTTGAAGACGTCAAGCATCTTTCGACGCGACCAACCGTGCCAGTCCGAACCGACCACGGCCAGATCGACAAGTATGTTCGTATCGACAAGTGTGGCCATCAGCGATCACGGGTCATCGACATAAGGTCTTCGGCATCAATCTCCTGATCGCCAGTGCCCTCGAGACGACGGATCGTCTGTATAAAACGATCCAGGCGGCCCCGATCCTCGATCTCCTGCTTGCCGTTCTTCGGCGAGAGAACGAGCTTGCCGCCCTCTATCGAGAAAATGACCTCGCTGTTGGCCTCGATGCCGACAAGTTCCCTGAGATCACGAGGAATGGTGACCTGGCCTTTGGACGTAACTCGCATCTTGTTGCTCCTTCAAAGTAAGAATTATCCTTACCAATGGAACAAGTCAAGAACAAGCTATCCGGCCAATGCCTGCCGCATTCGGTTGCTGCCGCGATTATGCGCATGGCAGATGGCGATCGCCAAGGCGTCGGCGGCGTCGTTGCCCTTGAATTCGACCTTCGGCATCAGGATCTTCAACATCATGTGGATCTGTTGCTTTTCGCCATGGCCGACGCCGATGACGGCCTTCTTCACGGCGTTCGGGGCATATTCGGAGACCGGCAGCCCGGCGCGCGCCGGCACCAGCATGGCAATGCCGCGGGCCTGACCAAGCTTCAGGGTCGCCACCGCATCCTTGTTGACGAAGGTCTGTTCGACGGCCGCCTCATCCGGCTTATAGCTGTGGACGATCTCCGCCAGGCCGTCGTGCAATTGGCAAAGGCGGGAGGCAAGGTCCATGTCTCCATCGGAGGTCACGGTTCCGGATGCCACAAACCGCAGGGAATTGCCTGATGTCTCGATGATTCCCCAGCCGGTGCGGCGAAGCCCGGGATCGATACCGACGATGCGAATCGTATTTTGCATGGTTCAACCTATAGCCATTGCGAAATAACTGCCATTGATATGTGAACAAAACAAAAACGTTCCCGGATTTCGGCCCCGCCATTTACCGCGAATTAAAACAGATGCCTGAATTCTAGTCATCGAATACGAGGGGGCTTCTTTTCGCGAGGATTTAAGCCCCCGATGTTCTGTTTATAGGCCAGTTGATCAGGCATGCGCTGCGTGCCCGCGCTTGGCAGGTGCGTTCAGAAGGGGTTCGTCGTACATGGCTCGGAGATTTCAATCCCTGTCCTTTAAGGTCATCGCCACATTCATTTTGCTGACCGTGCTGTCGATCGCGGTCATTGATGTGCTTGCCTATTTCGCCAGCAGCCGCATTTCCGACGAGCAGGCGCTGAAGGCCAAGGAAAGCGTGCTGATCTTTCGCGGCGACATGCTGCAGGATCAGCTGACGCAGCTTGAAAACCAGGCCAATTCCATCGCGCGTATCGAGGCGCTGCAGATGTCGATCACCAGCCTAAAGAGCGGCTGGAAGACGATCGAGAAGACCTCGGGCGACGCCCGCGCCGAGCTGAAGAAGGTTTTCATATCGGGCAATCCCAACCCGGCAGATCAGCGCGAGAAGCTCATGAAGCCGGAAGAGCCGAGCGGCTTTTACTATTCGAACCATGAGAAGACACAGGGCGAAGTCGCTCGCGACCTTGAGGATACCGCCTTCAGCGATCTGCTGATCGCCGACCTCGAAGGTACCGTGCTCTATTCCTACAAGAAGGAAGACGACTTCGCCGAGAACCTGAAGTCGGACGCCTGGAAGGCAACCGGCGCCGGCATCGCTTTCGCCAAGGCGATCGAGAATACCGCCAAGGCGACCGATGACGCCGCGCCGACAGGCTTTTCCGGCCTTCGCGTCGATGCCGCCAGCGGCAAATCGGCGATCTTCTATGCGGTGCCGATCATTAAGCTCGGAGCGGCCAAGGGAATCATTCTTTTCAAGGTGCGCGACGACATCGTCTCCGGCATCCTTGCCAAGGGCATCGTCCGGGGCAGCACGGCGCGGGCGGCGATCGTCTCCGGCGATGGTTCCGCCATCGGTCTCGACGGAAGCGGTAAGCTTGCGACGCTCGATGCGACACCCTTCACCTTCATCAAGAGCGCGCTTGCCAGTTCGACGATGACGGTTGCCGATTTCGATAGGGCGGACGGCGCGGCCCGCGCCTATGTCCGCGGCATCGACTATCGCGGCGACCGCTTCCTCGTGGTCGAGAGTGTGCTGTTGAGCGAGCTCAATGCCGGCTCGATCGAGATCGCCACCCTGCTGACGATGATCGGCATCGGCGTGCTCGTCGTCATGGCGATCGCGACCGGGCTCGTCACCAATTTGCTGTTTTCGCCGCTTGCGCGGCTTGCCGGCGTCACCCGCGATGTCGCCGACGGCAAACTCGACAGCGAGATCGGCAGCCTGAACCGCAAGGACGAGATCGGCACGATGGCCAATGCGCTCGACCGCTTTCGCCACTCGCTGATCGAAAGCCGCGAACTCGAAGCCGCCAGCGAAGAGACGCGCCTGCAGGCCGAGCACGACCGTCAGCAGAACCTTGCCGAGCGCGAGGCTGAGGCGAAGACGCTGCAGCAGGTGGTCGAGGCGCTCGACGAAGGCCTGCATCATCTGGCGAACGGCGATCTCGCCTATCAGATCGATACCCGCTTCCCGAACGAGCTCGAAAGCCTGCGCGTCAATTTCAACGAGGCGCTGGCGACGCTCAGCGAAACCATGACGGCCATCGGCGGCAACTCGATGGCGGTGCGCGCCGGCTCCGAGGAGATGCGCACCGGCGCCGACGAACTTGCCGGGCGCACCGAGCGCCAGGCCGGCTCGATCACCGAGACGGCGACTGCGATCAGCGCCATCACACAGTCGGTCCGCCGGCAGATCGAGCGGGCCGAACAGGCCGAGCGCATCGCCCGCGACGCCAAGAAGGAGACGACCGGCTCAGGCCAGATCATGCGCGAGACGATCGCGGCGATGGAGGCAATCCAGGCCTCCTCGCGCCAGATCAACACGATCATCTCCGTCATCGACGACATCGCCTTCCAGACGAACCTCCTGGCGCTCAATGCCGGCGTCGAGGCGGCGCGCGCCGGTGAATCCGGCAAGGGCTTCGCCGTCGTCGCCATGGAAGTGCGCGAGCTGGCCCAGCGCTCATCGAGTGCCGCCAAGGAGATTTCCAGCCTGCTGCAGAAATCGACGTATGAGGTCGAAAGCGGCGTTACGCTGGTGGAAAAAGCGGGCGTCGCGCTGACGGGCATCGGCGCCCATGTCGAGGCGATCAACGGGCAGATCAACGAGATCATGAGTGCGACCCGCGAGGAGGCCAATACGCTGCGCGAGATCAATAGCGCCGTTGCCGAACTCGACGCGATGACGCAGCAGAACGCCTCGATGGTCGAGGAGACGACGGCGGCGATCCACCGGCTGGCGACCGAAGCCCTGGAAATGGATCGCCAGCTCGGCAATTTCACGCTGCCGCCCGGCCACCACAAGCCGAGCGCTGAGGTGCATATGCTGCGCCGTCATCGGTAAATGATTGCTTCTGATCTTGCACAGGGGGTCGCGCTCGCGCGGCCTTTTTTGTTTGCGCGGATGGTTTGGAATGGTGCGGACGCGAACCTACATAGACGGCATCGTTCAACTGCCCGGCAGGTTTCCCATGGTTCCCTTTTCCATACTCGACCTTTCCCCCGTTGCCGAAGGCAGCACCGTGCGCCAATCCCTCGATGGCTCGGCGCGGATGGCTGTGAAGGCCGAGGAATTCGGTTACAAGCGCTTCTGGCTCGCCGAACATCATGGTATGCCGGGGATCGCCAGTGCTGCCACCGCCGTCGTCATCGGCCATGTCGGAGCTGCGACAAAACGCATCCGCATCGGCTCCGGCGGCATCATGCTGCCCAATCATTCGCCGCTGGTCATCGCCGAGCAGTTCGGCACGCTGGAGGCGCTCTTCCCCGGCCGCATCGATCTCGGCCTCGGGCGCGCGCCGGGAACGGATATGCGCACGGCACAGGCGCTGCGGCGCAACCTCGAGGCCGGCGCAAACAGTTTCCCCAACGATGTGGTGGAACTGCAGCAACTCCTCGGCACGCCGGTCGAGAACCAGGCGATCCTCGCAGTTCCCGGCAATGGCTCGCATATCCCGATCTGGCTGCTCGGCTCCAGCCTCTACAGCGCCCAGCTTGCGGCCATGCTGGGGCTTCCCTATGCCTTCGCTTCGCATTTCGCGCCCGACATGCTGCTCGATGCGATCGCGATCTACCGCGACCGCTTCCAGCCCTCGGCGACGCTCGACAAGCCCCATGTGATGGTTGGCGTGATGGGTGCGGTGGCGGCGACGGATGAGGAGGCTCGCTACCATTTCACTTCCGCAGAGCAGCAGTTCGTCAATCTGCGCCGCAATGTCCGCGGCCCGTTTCCGCGTCCGGTGGCCGATATGGCGGACTTCTGGTCGCCGATGGAAAAGATGAATGTCGAACACACGCTGCGTTATGCCGTGGTCGGCTCGCCGAAGACGGCGGAGGCGAAACTGACGGAGTTTCTACAGGAAACGGAGGCCGACGAGGTGATCATCTCGATGCCGATCCACGACATCGAGGCGCGGCTGACATCGGTGGAACTATTCGCGGGGCTGGGAAATTTCATGCGAGCCGCCGCTTAGGATCTACGCAAGGCGCACTCCGACGGCGCCATCTTTCCGGCAAATAAAAACCCGGCGTTGTGCCGGGTTTTTATTTGATGCCTGCCTGAGGAGATCAGGCCGAGAGCTTCGCCAGCACTTCTTCCGAGACCTCGAAGTTGGAATAGACGTTCTGCACGTCGTCGTCGTCTTCCAGGCTGTCGATGAGTTTCAGCAGCGACTGGGCTTTTTCCTCGTCTACCGGCACGTTGTTCTGGGCGCGCCAGACGGCCTTGACGGTTTCGGCTTCGCCGAGGCTCGATTCCAGCGCTTTCGCCACTTCGCCGAGGGCTTCGAAGGCGCAGGTGATGTAATGGCCGTCTTCGTCGGTCTCGACGTCGTCAGCGCCGGCTTCGATCGCGGCTTCCATCACCTTGTCAGCATCACCGACGGAAAGCTTGTAGGTGATTTCGCCGACATGGTCGAAGGAGAAGGAAACGGAGCCGGTTTCGCCGAGAGCGCCGCCGGCCTTGGTGAAGCTCGAGCGGACGTTGGAGGCGGTGCGGTTGCGGTTGTCGGTCAGGGCTTCGACGATGATCGCCGTGCCGCCGGGGCCGTAGCCCTCATAGCGGACTTCATCATAATTTTCGCCGTCGGCGCCGGCTGCCTTCTTGATGGCGCGGTCGATATTGTCTTTCGGCATGGACTGGGCCTTGGCGTTCTGGATCGCCAGGCGAAGGCGGGCGTTCATCGTCGGGTCGGGCAGGCCGGCCTTTGCGGCAACGGTGATTTCGCGCGCAAGCTTGGAGAACATTTTCGACCGCACGGCATCCTGACGGCCTTTGCGGTGCATGATGTTTTTAAACTGTGAATGGCCAGCCATGGCACCCCTGTTCACGTCTCATTGTTCGGAATGGGCCGCCTTATAAGAGCGAAACGGCACCCGTTCAAGGAAAAAGCAGTTCGGAACAAAGGTGAGGGGATGACGTTTCAACCGAACTCCATCCAACGGAAAGGAACGGTCATGGCAAGTCTCAGTGAGGCGCAGGAACATCCAGCACGTCAGCTCTGGGATCAGGTCAACGATGTTCATGCCGGCATGCTCGGAATTTCCGGACTGGACATGCACATGCAGCCGATGGCGCCGCATGCCGATCCCACCACCAACACCATCTGGTTCTACACCAAGACCGACGCCGACATCGTGCGCGCCATCAAGCCCGGCAGCCGTGCGCATTTCTGTGTCATCGGCAAGGATCACGACTATCACGCCTGCCTCGCCGGTGTGATCGAGGTGCATCCCGACCCCTCCAAGATCGAGGAATACTGGAGCTCGATCGTCGCGGCCTGGTATGACGGCGGCAAGAAGGACCCCAAGCTCACCATGCTGTCCCTCCATGTCGACGATGCCGAGATCTGGGTTTCCACGGGCAACAAGCTGAAATTCGGCTGGGAGATCGCCAAGGCCAATCTCGACGACGACAAGATGCCGGATGTCGGAATCAAGCGCCACCTGCAGTTCGCCTGATGCGCGAGGCCCAGAAGGAGACGCCGGGCCTTTCTATTACTGCACGCCCTTGAAGACATAGATCAGCGGCTTTTTCGGCAGCGTCCGCATCGAGACGGTGATACTGTCATCGGGCGCATTGGCGACGTCGAAGTCCTTGCCGAACATCGAGACGAAGGCTTCAACCGGCGGGCCGCGCCGGTGCATCGGCAGGATCAGCGACGAGCGTAGCCGTTTGATGACGCGGCTCATGCTGTCGGCGCCCATGGTCAGGCCGCCATCGACGGGGACCATGACGACGTCGAGGCGGCCGATCTCGGTATAATGGGTATCCGTCAGTTCGTAATGCAGGTGGCCGAGATGGCCGATGCACAGACCGGCGATCTCGAAGATGAAGATGGAATTGCCGTTCTCGTGCGAGCCGCCGAGGCCATAGCTGAAGCGGATATCCGTCGTGACGTTGCGGATATAGGCATCGCCGACGACCAGATTCACATTGGCCTTCTCGTCCGGAACATCGCTCCACCCGTGCAGTACGTGCTTGATGCCCGGATCGGGCGCCAAGGTGAAGTGGGTCGAGTGGGCCTTGTTCATGGTCACGACGTCGGGCATCGTCGCCGGCCTGTACCAGCCATTATAGTCTGTCGCGATGACGATGCCGCCCGGGGTCTCGATCGCGAAGGTGGAGTGGCCGAGGAAGGTGAGTTTGACGTCCTCGCCCTCGGAGACGGCAGGCACCAGCGGCGGGGCGCCGGAAAAGCTTGCGAAGGTCACTTTGGGGATGGTTTGCGCGATTGCCTGGCACTGGCTGACCGGCGGCCGCTGCTCTTGTGCCCCGGCAAGATTCGGCGCGGCGAAGTCCGCAAGGCATGCGATAGCGAGGACAAGATATCGCGGCTTCATGCCACCCCTCCGGCGCTCTATCACCCTTCAATCGGCGCATAATCCTTTCCGAAAATCGATCCCGATTTTCGGGGTTATGCGCGAATGGCGGGGAGGATGCGGCATGAGGCCGCAGGGGTCCAGACCGAGGATGCTCACAATTGCGTGTTGGACGGCCGCGCGTCGCCTGTTACCGCCAGAACTCCGGCAGAGTTTCGGCCAGCCGCGGCCCGAGCCGGAGCGGCGCGATCTTTTCGGCAAGTCCCGTCGTATCCGAAATCTCCACGCCGACGCCGCAGATCGTCGCGGGGCCGTTGGCGGCTTCCATGCGGCCCTTCGGCATCTTGGAGATGAAGCGGTTGAGCGGCTCCTCCTTGTCCATGCCGAGGGAGGAGTCGTAGTCGCCGCACATGCCGGCATCCGACATATAGGCGGTGCCGCCGTTCAGGATCTGTGCGTCGGCGGTCGGTACATGCGTGTGGGTGCCGACGACGAAGCTGGCGCGGCCGTCGACGAAATGGCCGAAGCACTGCTTCTCGCTGGTCGCCTCGGCATGGAAATCGAAGATGATCGCGTCGGCCTGCTCCTTCAGCGGGCACGCGTCGAGGATGACCTCCGCCGATTTGAAGGGGTCGTCGAGTTCCGGATGCATGAAGACCCGGCCCATGACGTTGGCAACGAGCACACGCGCGCCGTTCCTGGCATAGAAAAGGCCGGAGCCGCGGCCGGGCGTGCCTTGGGGATAGTTGGCGGGACGCAGGAATTGATCGTGGCGGCCGGCAAAAGCGACGGCTTCCTTCTGGTCCCAGACGTGATTGCCCGTCGTCACCACATCGGCGCCGGCATTGATCGTTTCCAGAAAGATATCCTCGGTGATGCCGAAGCCGCCGGCGGCGTTCTCGCCGTTGACGATGACGAAATCGAGCTTGAGGTCGGAAACCAGGCCGGGGAGGCGGTCCCATACCGCCGTGCGTCCCGTCTTGCCGACCATGTCACCCAGAAAAAGCAGCCGCATTCCCTATCCAATCCAAGAGGCAAAAAAGCGAAGGCCGCTTTCTGTCAGGATGGCATCCAGGCTTATGTCGTGCGGCTCGTCGGGCACATGTGCCACTTCCTGGCAGTCGAATGCAATGCCGATCAGCTTTGGATGCAGGCCTTTTTGCCTTAGCCGGCTGATGGCGCGGTCGTAGTGGCCGGCGCCGTAGCCGATGCGGTGGCCGCGGGCATCGAAGG
Source organism: Rhizobium leguminosarum (assembly GCF_001679785.1). NCBI lineage: Bacteria > Pseudomonadati > Pseudomonadota > Alphaproteobacteria > Hyphomicrobiales > Rhizobiaceae > Rhizobium > Rhizobium leguminosarum. The sequence goes on along the minus strand of NZ_CP016286.1, from coordinate 3,236,199 downwards.
CCGAAAGCGGCACCAGCATGATCTCGGGATCAAGAATGGCGGCATCCGAGCCGGGGCCGACCGTGCCGAAACCGGTATCGATGAGGGGCGCACCTTCCGCCAGCTCGCGAAAGACGATGGTCTGCCGATCGAGGATCGCCGGCACGCAGAGCCGCGCACCGCGCACGGCAAAGCGCGCCATCAGCGGCCTGATATCGGCTTCCGAACGGATCGGCAGGAAGCCGGAGACGATCGTATCCAGCGCAAAACCGACGGCCTCGCCGGCATGGTCGGCCATTGCGAGGCTTTTGGAGGCGCGTTTCTCGGCGGGGATGGCGTCGCGTGCGGACAGCCGTTCGTCGCGCAGCTGCGCTTTCAATTCTTTCGCGGTCATTGGATCTGCCGGTTCTGAGAGATTTGACCGAGCATAGACGGCTGGATGTCCGATGCAAATGCAGGATGCGACAGCATCACGTTCGTTTCACGTCTCGCCCGCTTGCGGTAGCGGTCGTCAGACGACGATGCTTGTCGGTATTGTCGCCGTGGCGATGGAGAAGCCTGCCAGATTGGCCCCAGCCTGCCGGTCCTGCTGCCGCAAATCGCGCATCGCTTTTTCGAGCACTTGCTTGAGTTCGCGCACAACCGCCTTGAACTCTTCCATCGTTTCGCGATCATCGGCCGAAATGCCTGAAAATTTCGGGGCATCCTCGGCGACGCTCGCATAGGCCTTGCGGGCGTTGGCGGCGGCGTCCGGTTCCTGCGAACCGGTCTCGCCGGCCGCAGTTTCCCCCGCGGTATCCGTCAGCGCAGCATCGGCCCCGCTGGTCGCGACTGCTGTTGCAGCCGTGGTTGCATCCACCGGAACAGCCGTTGCCGGGCTGCCGGTCGCGACTGATGATGCGAATTCGGAGGCGGCGGTGCCGACCTTGCGCGCCAGTTCGGCGGCCAGCCGGGCGACCACCTCAGGTGCCATGTTGGAGCTGCGCAGCATCTCCAACTCCTGTTTTGCCTCTTCGAGCTTGCGTTGCGCCTTCGCCTTGGCCTCGTCTCCCGAGTTCGCCAAGGTCTGGCGCATCTGCTGCAGCGCCTGCGTGGCGCGCTGCAGCTTCAGCACGCCCTGATCGGTCTCGCTTCCGGGGGCGGATAGGGCTGCCGTCGAAGACGCGCCGCGCAAGATGATGGAGGCAGACGTGGTTGCGACCTGCATGAACAATTCCCCGATTTTTAATTCAGGCCCCGATTGCGATTCGGGCACATTCTGCAACGTCAGACTTGCGTGGACCTGTGTCTTGGGGATTTAGGCAGCGCAACGGCCAGCCGCTGCATCGTCTCGTCGAATAGAGGGGTTCCGCCGGGCGCCCAGCCGAGCGCGCGGATTTTCGCAGTGCTCATGGGATTGAGCGCGGCGCTATCGGCAGGGGCCGGCAGCGCGTGTCGACAGCCCGTCTCGCGGCGGATGGGTGAAAGGATATCGCGCGTGTCGACTGACATGTCCGAGACGTTGAAGACCTCGCCGGAGATGCGGGTGCTTTCCGTCTCCAGCATCAGTCTCACCGCACGACCGAGGTCGCGGCCGTGAACTTCCGTTCCCAGGCGGGCAGTAACCGGCCGGCCGGCGAGGTAATCGGCGATGAGGCCGTCCCATTTGTTCGGCGAGAGATCGCCATAGACGCCGGTCGGCCTCAGGCTTACGCCGGCAAAACCCGGCGTGGAGAGGTGGGCAAGCGCGCGTTCGGCATCGAGCTTGATCTGGCCGTAGAGTGTTTCGGGCTTGGCCAGCATCGTCTCCGTCAGTTCGGTTGCCTCGGGATGTTCGCCGTAGGCGGCGCGGCTGGACAGGAAGACGCAGCGGCGCGTGCCGGCGCGTTTGGCGGCTTCGAAAAGCCGGACGGTGCCGTCGAGGTTCAACCTGTGGAAGGTCTTCGGGTCGTCGCCCTCGCCGCCGCGATATTTACCCGGAACATGGCTGAAGGCGGCGTGGACGAAGAAATAGGCGTCGTCGAAGACGTCGATCTGATCCTTGTCGGGATCGAGCGAAAGCGCTGCGAACTCGACCGGGCGGGAGAAGAGGCGGGGCAGCGGCGCGCGGCGCCCGCCGACGATCACCTGATATCCAGCGGCCAGCAGTTCCTCGACGACATACCGGCCGACGAGACCCGTTCCACCCGATACCAGTACCTTCATGCTGCCCCTTCCGGATTGTCCAGCGCCGTGATCTCAGGCACATCGCCGCCATCGTGGAAACGGTGCCACAGATCGATCAAAGGTTGTAGTCGCGCTGCCTTGGGATGATCCTTTTCCCACGGTTTTTCATACTGGTAATGCAGGATCGAAATGCTCTTCCAGTCCCAAAGCTCCGGCATGGTGAACCATACATATTGCAGCATGTTGAAATAAACCGGCAAGCCGTGCCAATCCGGGAAGAACGTCTCGAGAAAGGTCTGATCGGTACGTCGCCAGAAGGCGTTCGGCCTGTCGAGACTTTCGAGCATGTGCCGGAACGTGTCATGCGAGGGCGTGGCGACGAAGACTCCGGAATTCATGCGGTGGAAGTCGGCGAGGCTTTCGTAGACATTGGGGGCGGCGGAAAATTCCGGATAGAGGAAGAGCCTGTCGACGTTCTTCAGCACGAGGGCGTCGGCGTCGATGAAGACGCAGCGCTGGTATTCGACGAACTGCCAGAGCCTGAGCTTGCAGAAATTGTCGAGCGGCGAATGGAAATCCGGTTTGCGGCCCTTGGTGAAAGGAGCTGTCGAATGAAGCTGACCGCGGGCGTGGCGTTCGTTGAAGGCCGCAGAGAGCGGCAGGTGCTCGACTTCGATCAGGCGGCAGTCGAGCGCTTCGATGGGTGCGAGAATGGCTTTGTCGACACCGCCGGTGTGGAGAATGACGATGTCGGCGGTGGTGCCGGTTCGGCGCAGGGAATGGGCGAGCGCAGTCGCGCCCATGGCGTAATCGGCATTGGTGACGAGTGTGATGTAGGCGAAGACGGACGAACGGTTCATCGGGTTCGGCTGCCCCGATACATCTTGTTCCGGCGAAGGAGAGACGGCAAGGCGTTGCCACACGTCTCTTCTCCCCAGCGGGGAGAAGGTGCCGGCAGGCGGTTGAGGGGGTGAGCGACGACAGGAGCGACTGCGCTGAGCGCGAGCGAAGGGCAATGAAGGGCGTGCCGTGTGGCCCCCTCATCCGACCCTACGGGCCACCTTCTCCCCGCTGGGGAGAAGGGGGAGCAAGCCGCGGCCTTCCTAGCCTTCGTCATCTCTCGGCACTCATGAAACCGACTTCAGCCGCTTGCCTTCCGGATCGTGATTGATCGTCGCGGCGATGTCCTTGGTCCAGGCGGAGACGGCCGGAACGCGCGAGCGGTCGACGCGATAGGCGAATTTCTTCGCGACATCGACGATCTCGCCGAGCAGGCCCGCTTCCAGCGTGATCGGTTCGAGGCCGAGATCGCGGAATTTTTCGTTCCGGACAACCAGCTCGTTCTCGGCGGCTTCCTTACGCGGGTTGGGCAGCCAGGCAATCTTGGCGCCGCTCATCCTGGCGATCATCTCGGCGAGGTCGCGCACCCGGTGGGTTTCGGTCATCTGGTTGAAGATCTCGACGCGGGCGCCGCGGGCCGGCGGATTTTTCAGCGCCAGCTCGATGCAGCGCACCGAATCCTGGATGTGGATGAAGGCGCGGGTCTGGCCGCCGGTGCCGTGCACCGTCAGCGGATAGCCGATCGCCGCCTGGATGAGAAAGCGGTTCAGCACCGTGCCATAATCGCCGTCATAGTCGAAACGATTGATCAGCTGCGCGTGGCGGCGCGTCTGCTCGGTATGCGTGCCCCAGACGATGCCCTGGTGCAGGTCGGTGATCCTCAGGCCGTCATTCCGCGCGTAGAACTGAAAGAGAAGCTGATCCAGGCACTTAGTCATATGGTAGATCGAGCCGGGATTGGAGGGATAGAGGATCTCCTGGCTGACCGTCTCGCCGCCAGCAGTCTCGATGCCGACCGGCAGGTAACCCTCGGGGATCGCCGCCCCGACCGTCGAATAGCCGTAGACGCCCATGGTGCCGAGATGGATGAGATGGGTATCGAGATTGAGCTCCGTCAGCGCGTTCAGCAGGTTGTGCGTGGCGCTGACATTGTTGTTGACCGTGTAATTCTTGTGGCGGTCGCTCTTCATCGAATAGGGCGCGGCCCGCTGCTCGGCGAAATGGATGACGGCATCCGGGCGATGTTCGGAAAGCCAGTTCTTCAGGAGTTCGTAATCCTTGGCGAGATCGATCAGATTGAAGTGGATGCGGCGCCCGGTTTCGGCATGCCAGATGCGGGTGCGCTCCTGGATCGAATCCATCGGGGTCAGCGACTGAACGCCGAGTTCGGTGTCGATCCAGCGGCGCGAGAGATTGTCGAGGATATGGATGTCGTGCCCGGCATCGGAGAGATGCAGCGACGTTGGCCAACCAATGAAACCGTCTCCGCCCATAACCGCAATCTTCATCGCATCGTCTCCTGATTGGTCGCTCGTTGTCGGGAATAGTTAGGAATTGTGACAATCATTCAATGCTTGCCTGTCGGGAAGCGTTGCGCCAAACAGGGCACCTCAGTTTGGAGAAAATTATGACGGAACGCCCTTTTTCCATTTCGGGAGAGCTGACGGAGACCGGACACCGCCTCGTTCAGCGGGTCTATTATGAAGATACGGACTTTTCCGGTCTGGTCTATCACGCCCGCTACCTGCATTTTCTGGAGCGCGGCCGCACCGATTATCTGCGCTGCCTCGGCGTCGAGCAGCGTGAACTCGTCAGCGCCGACGAGGAGGGGCTGGTTTTCGTCGTCCATCGCATGGAGATCGACTTCAAGAGCCCGGCGCGCATGGACGATGTGCTGACGATCCTGACGCATACGGAAAAAGCCGGCGGCGCCAAGATGGTGCTCAATCAGCAGATTCGCTCGGGTGAGACGCTGCTGATCGCCGCCAAGGTGATCATCGCCGTCATCAACGCCCGGGGGCGGCCGAGGCGGCTGCCGGAAACACTGGCGGTGAAATTCCTGGAGGGCAGCACGCCGTTGTAGTCAGATTCGCTTGAAATTCAGGTCTTGTCAGAACTTGAGTTTTATGTGAAGGAATTCCCGCGCCGCAGGATGAGCGCTCTTTCGGCAGCCGGACCTTGCTCCGGTCAAGTAATCCATGGAACGAAATCTTCCAAACACAGGCTTACTGTCGCAGTCCGGCACTAACGATCTATTAACCATAATAGTGTCTTACTGGGAAAGTCGGAGTTTGTGCGGTGCACGCCTTCCTTTGACCAAATTTGACGGCAAGAAGGCGGAAGATGAGCTTGGAAGTTTGACCAGGGCTTTGGGCGGCGGCCGCCGGACACTTCTTGCGAGATCAGTTTGTGCCGCCCGGTCCAGCACCGGGCGTTTGGATTCGGGGATTTTGGACCAATGGAACAAGTAGGATTGGCAGCAGCAACGACGGACGTCAGCCTCTGGTCGCTTTTCATGCAGGCCGGCATCGTCGTCAAGCTCGTCATGCTCGGGCTCATCGCGGCCTCGGTGTGGACGTGGGCGATCGTCATCGACAAATACCTGGCCTATGGCCGCGCACGGCGCCAGTTCGACAAGTTCGAACAGGTGTTCTGGTCGGGCCAGTCGCTGGAAGAACTCTACCGCTCGCTGTCGGAGCGCAACAATACAGGGCTCGCGGCAATCTTCGTGGCCGCCATGCGCGAATGGAAGAAATCCTTCGAACGCGGCGCCCGCTCGCCGATCGGCCTGCAGATGCGTATCGACCGCGCGATGGACGTGACGCTCGCCCGTGAGACCGAATTTCTCGGCGCCCGCCTTGGATCGCTCGCGACCATCGGCTCGGCCGGTCCGTTCATCGGTCTCTTCGGTACGGTCGTCGGCATCATGACCTCGTTCCAGGCGATTGCCGGCTCGAAGTCGACCAACCTTGCGGTGGTTGCGCCCGGTATCGCCGAAGCGCTGCTTGCCACCGCGATCGGTCTCGTCGCGGCTATCCCGGCAGTTATCGCCTACAACAAGTTCTCTGCCGATGCCGGCAAGCTCTCGGGCCGCATGGAAGGTTTCGCGGATGAATTCTCCGCCATACTTTCGCGCCAGATCGACGAGAAACTGCAGCCGCGCGCTGCCGCTCAGTAACCAACGGAGTATTCTGACATGGGTATGGCTGTTGGAGGCAATGGCGGCGGGGGCGGCGGACGCCGTCGTCGCGGCGGTCGGAACAGGGCCGTGATTTCTGAAATCAACGTGACGCCGCTCGTCGACGTCATGCTGGTGCTTTTGATCATCTTCATGGTCGCGGCACCGATGATGACTGTCGGCGTGCCGATCGACCTGCCGGAAACGCAGGCCAAGGCGCTGAATTCCGAGACGCAGCCGATCACCATTTCCGTCAAGAATGACGGCGAGGTGTTCCTGCAGGAAACGCCGATCCCAGCCGCGGAGATCGCCGCCAAGCTCGAGGCGATCGCCACCACCGGCTATAACGAACGTATCTTCGTGCGCGGCGACGCGACCGCGCCTTATGGCGTCATCGCCGATGTCATGGCCCGAATTCAGGGCGCAGGCTTCAAGAATATCGGCCTCGTGACGCAGCAGAAGAAGGACCAATAGCGCGCAAAATGAAGGCCAGTGTCATCACATCTGCTGTTTTGCACGGCCTGGTGCTCACCTGGGCGATGGTATCGCTCGGCGCTCCGGAATCCTTCAAGGTAGAGGATTTCGAGGCGATGCCGGTCGATCTCGTGCCGGTGGAATCCATCACACAGATGCAGCAAGGCGACAAGAAGGCTCCGAAGAAGGAGACTTCCGCGCCCGTGCCGACGACGCGGCCGCCGATCCCGCAGCCGGCGGAGAATGCCGGCGACAACAATGTCGACATGAAAACGCCGCCCGTCCCGAACGCCAAACCCAGTAATACTGAGGCTGCCGCGGCGAATTCGACCGATAAGCCGATGCCGAAGATCGATCCTAAGCCGAATGACGTCAACGAGATCGTCAAGGAGGAAACGGAAGTCGAGCAGCCGAAGGAGGTCGCTTCAATTCCGCCGCCGAAGCCTGTCGAAGTGACGCCGCCGAAGCCCGAGGAAAAACCGCCGGAAGAACAGGCCAAGCCGGAGGAGCCGCCGAAGCCCGATGCCGAGGCGCTGCCGGACAATGTACCGACGCCTGTCGCCAAGCCGCAGGTGAAGCCGCCGGAACCACAGCAGCCCGTCGAAAAGCCGCCGGAAAAGACTGCGGATCAGCCGAAGACCGCCGACACACCGACGGACAAGAAGAAGGCGGACAAGAAGCAGGAAACTGCGAAATCCGCCTCATCGATGAAGAGCGACTTCAATGCCGACGAGGTTGCTGCGCTGCTGAATAAGACCGATCCTTCCGCTGGGGGTGCGAAGCGCTCGACGCAGGAAGCATCGCTTGGTGCGAAGAAGAGCAATGGTGGTGCTGCACTTAGCCAGAGCGAGATTGATGCCGTACGCGGCCAGATCTCTGGCAACTGGACGGTTGTTTCCGGGTTGGCGGGCGCTAACGAGGTTCATCTTAAGGTTCGTGTTCAACTTGATCCGGCCGGTAATGTCGTTGGCGATCCCGAGGTCATTGCTTCAGGCGGGCCGGATTCAACACGTCAAGCGCTCAAGAGCAGTGTCTACCGCGCTGTTATGAAATCATCTCCTCTCAAAAATTTGCCTGCAGACAAATATGAGGGAGAAAATGGCTGGAACGAGCTGGATCTCAACTTCGATGCCAGCGATCTGGGAATCTAAATGTTGAGTAGCTTATCCCATTTCGCGAAGTCTATCGGGGCGTTGACGATGTTAATGGCTGCTTTCTCACTGCCGCCTGATGGACATGCGGAGGCGATGAGTCGGGAAAAAACTGACTCAAAAGCAAAGATTTTAAGTATGCCCGTCATCGATGCGATGCGAAATGCCATCACAAATCGTTTTGTCCTTCCTGCGGGCCTGAAGGATGCCGCCAGCGTTCATTTAAGGTTCCGTGTGCGCCTCGATAGGACGGTCGCATTATCGGAACTCCCGGCGCGGAGGTCAGTGGTGGCAGCGAACGTACACGTAAAATCATTACCGACGCAGCTCTTCGCGCAATTGTCCGTGCAGCTCCTTACGCGATGCTTCCAAAAGATAAATACGATGCCTGGAAGGAAGTCGTTTTGTACTTCGACGCCAGCCAACTGAACCTATAAAGTGCTGAAAGGCTTGTTTTGATATGGTCAAGTGTTCCCTCATCCGTGCCCTGATGGTCGTTGCCGGTCTAGTCGGGGCCGCAGTCTTTACGACTCCGGCGAACGCGCTTGTCGAGATCAATATCAACAAGGGTAATATCCAGCCGCTTCCGATCGCGGTGACTGATTTCCAGGGCGACATGGGCGCGCAGGTCTCGCAAGTCATCGCCGCCGACTTGCAGCGGTCCGGTCTCTTCGCACCCATCAACAAAACCGCCTTCATCGAGAAGATTTCTAATCCCGACGCTTCGCCGCGCTTCGAGGACTGGAAGGTCATCAATGCCCAGGCGTTGGTCACCGGCCGGGTTACCAAGGAAGCGGATGGCCGCCTTCGTGCCGAATTCCGCCTGTGGGATACTTTTGCCGGACAGCAGATGACCGGTCAGCAATTCTATACGCAGCCGGAGAACTGGCGCCGTGTGGCTCACATCATCGCCGATGCGATCTACAAGCAGATCACCGGTGAGGAAGGTTATTTCGACACCCGTGTCGTCTTCGTCTCCGAATCCGGCACCAAGCAGCAGCGCAAGCGCCAGCTGGCGATCATGGATCAGGACGGCTTCAACGTGCGAATGCTGACGGATGGCAGCGATCTCGTGCTGACGCCGCGCTTCTCGCCGAGCCGGCAGGAAGTCACCTACATGTCCTTTGCCAACCAGCAGCCACGGGTCTATCTGCTGCAGCTCGAAACCGGGCAGCGCGAAGTCGTCGGCAATTTCCCCGGCATGACATTCTCGCCGCGCTTCTCGCCTGATGGTCAGAAGGTGATCATGAGCCTGCAGCAGGATGCCAATTCCAACATCTATACGATGGACCTGCGCTCGCGCACGACGACCCGGTTGACCTCGACGGCGGCGATCGACACGTCGCCCTCCTATTCGCCTGACGGCGCACGCGTCAGCTTCGAAAGCGACCGGGGCGGAAAGCCGCAGATCTACGTGATGAACGCGGATGGCTCGGGCCAGACCCGTATTTCCTTCGGCGACGGCTCCTATTCGACGCCGGTCTGGTCGCCGCGCGGCGATCTTATCGCCTTCACCAAACAGGCCGGCGGCAAGTTCTCGATCGGCGTGATGAAGCCGGATGGTTCCGGCGAGCGCATCCTGACGACCGGCTTCCACAATGAGGGCCCGACCTGGGCGCCGAACGGCCGCGTGCTGATGTTCTTCCGCCAGGCGGCGGGGTCGGGCGGTCCGCAGCTCTATTCGATCGATCTGACCGGTTACAACGAGCAGCTCGTGAAGACGCCGACCTACGGCTCCGACCCGGCCTGGTCGCCGCTAATGGAGTAGGCGATGCGCTGCTGCCTTCTTGTCGCCCCAAAGTCATGGAACCGAGCGGCCAAGGGACAAATCAGTAAATCGTTAACCATAATCTTTGAGGGGCGGTTAACCGAGTGCGGTTACTGTCCGGAAACCCTGATGAAATCGCAAGGAGACCGGCCATGAGCCGAATTCATACCCCGGCAATGAGCCGCATGCAGAATTTCGCCCGCAACCCCGTCATGATCGCGCTTATCGCCGGCCTTGCGCTCGCAAGCTGCGCCAAGAAGCCGCCGAACAGCGCCGGCGACCTCGGCCTCGGCACAGGTGCTGGCGGCGCTGCAACGCCGGGCTCGGCCCAGGACTTCACAGTCAATGTCGGCGACCGCATTTTCTTCGATACCGATTCCTCGTCGATCCGCGCCGATGCCTCGCAGACGCTCGACCGTCAGGCCCAGTGGCTCGGCCGTTACCCGAACTACCAGATCACCGTCGAAGGCCATGCCGACGAACGCGGCACGCGCGAATACAACCTCGCGCTCGGCGCCCGCCGTGCGGCTGCCGCCAAGGACTATCTCGCTTCGCGCGGCGTCCCGGCGCAGCGCCTGAAGACGATCTCCTACGGCAAGGAACGTCCGGTCGCCGTCTGCGACGATATTTCCTGCTGGTCACAGAACCGCCGCGCGGTTACCGTGCTTGGCGGCGCCGGCATGTAATTGCCGAGCAACAATTCGCTTTTTCGAAAGGCGGCCCGCTCAGGGGCCGCCTTTTCTTTTTGACCACACTTTGGCCAGACTCCGTTGCTTTTTGAAAGCAATTGGAAAAATCTCCTGTTCGTGCCATCGAGGTGCGAAGAATCACTGGGACAGGACGATACATATGAAGAAATTTGTCGTGGCAGGCATGCTGTGCCTCGCGGCTGTGACCGGAAGCGAACGGGCAGCCTATTCGGCCTCGTTCTTCGGGCTACATCTCGGCGGCCGATCCGCGGAAAACCAGGCGGCGCCGCCCGTCGTCAAGGTGCAGAGCGGCGATGCGGAGGTCCGCGTGCAGCAGCTCGAAGAGCAGCTGCGGCAGCTGAACGGCCGGATCGAGGAGATGAGCTTTCAGCTTCTGCAGATGCAGGAGACGATCCGCAAGCAGCAGGAAGACAATGAATTCCGCTTCCAGCAGCTCGAAAAGACGGGTGCCAGCGGCGGCGCCAAGGCTCCTGTCAAGAAGAGCGAGACCGATGCTGCTCCGGCAGCCTCCGGCGGCGACGACATTGCCAAGGTGATCCAAGCACCGCAGGGAGCCGAAACGGCTCCCTCCACCAGCGTGCCGGAGAATAGCGGCCTCGGCCAACCACCGAAGGAACTCGGCTCGATCGATTTCGATCAGAACGGCAATCCGATCGGTGGAAGCGTCGACGAAAACGCCACGATCGGTTCCGGGCCGATTCCCGATGCCAGCCGCAAAACGCCGCAGCAGACCGCTTCGCTCGGCAGCGAGGCCGATCAGTACAAGGCCGCCTATGGCCACGTGCTATCCGGCGATTACAGTACGGCCGAACAGGAATTCACGCAGTATATCGCCCGCTACCCGAGCAGTGCGCGGGCGGCGGACGCCAATTTCTGGCTCGGCGAAGCGCTCTATTCGCAGGGCAAGTACAATGAGTCGGCCAAGACCTTCCTCAACGCGCATCAGAAATACGGCACATCGGAAAAGGCGCCGGAAATGCTGCTGAAGCTCGGCATGTCGCTTGCCGCCCTCGACAATACCGAGACGGCCTGTGCAACGCTGCGCGAAGTGTCGAAGCGTTATCCGAAGGCCTCGCGTGCCGTCATAAGCAAGGTTGCGAGCGAACAGAAGCGCCTCTCCTGCTGAGGTCTTCCGGAATGTCTCCGGAAGCCGCATCGCCTCAACTGGCGATCCTCCAGTTTCTCACGTCGCTTCAAAGCCCTGCGCGCATTCTCGTCGCGATATCAGGCGGCAGCGATTCCACCGGCCTGCTTCTTCTGCTCGATGAAGCCGTGAAGGCCGCGCCCCATCTCAAGATTTCCCTTTGCGCTGCGACCGTCGATCATGCGTTGCGCGCCGGCTCCGCAGACGAGGCGCGTGAAGTCGCAGCGCTCTGCGCATCGCTAGGCATTCCCCACATCATCATGATCTGGCAGGGCGACAAGCCGAAAACCGGTATCATGGCTGCGGCCCGAGAGGCACGTTATGGCCTGCTTGCCACTGCCGCCGAACGTTTCGAAGCCGATCTCATCGTTACGGGCCATACGTTCGACGACCAGGGCGAAACGCTTGCCATGCGTGGGATGCGAACGGAGCAGCTTTCGACCGGTATTGCAGATGCGGTGCTCTTCGACCGGCGTTTCTGGATTTTACGGCCGCTTCTTTTTTCCACCCGGGTAGATATCCGCGCTTTCCTGAAAGAGCGGGGCGTGCCGTGGATCGACGATCCTAGCAACGAGGATACGAAGTACGAGCGCGTGCGGATGCGCCGGCAGCTTTCGGCTGATGCAGGCATGGAGAAGGATATTGGCGCGGCCTGGGAGGAGCGGCTGGCCCTGTCGTCCAGAGGAGCTGAATGGCTGGATCGTCATTTCCGGCTTCACGGCGGCCTGCTCGGGCAGGTGATGCCTGATGGGTTGCGGCAGGATCGCCTCGTCCTCGACTATGTACTCGCCCGTCTGGCAGCCGTTTTCGGTGGGCAGCCGTTTGTGCCGGGCAGGGCGCAGATGGAGCGGGTTCTCACATTTGCCACCGGCAGCGGGCTTGGACGAATGGCCGCCGGCAGGGTGGTGTTTGATCTCAGGCGCGACGGGCTTTATCTGGCGCGCGAGAGCCGGGGGATATTGCCCCTGGTTCTGCGGCCGGGAGAGGCTGGGGTTTGGGATGGAAGGTTCGGGGCCGTAAATAGGTCTGGAACGACTATAGGGGTGGAAGCCCAGGCCGGACACTCCCTCATTCCCGCCCTCGGGTCCAACCCGAGGGATGTCACAGGAATCCAGCCACCGCGCGTCGGCGCGGCGAATGACTCAACAATGCGTGAAGAGCCTCCCGCGCCCAAGGAGTTGGGCGCGCTGGATTCCTGTGACGAGCACAGGAATGAGGGAGGGTTGGGCAGGGACTTTCCCAAAGGCGCATGGAGGCGCGCTATCGCTTCGGCGCCGGCGTTATCGGCCGAAGGGACCCCTTTATCTGAGGAATCTGCCCGCATGGTCGAACAAACACCCTATTTCGCACCCTTCGACCGCTTTTTGACACGATTTGACTTCATCTTTGCCAATAGGCTTTCGGCGGTTTTCGCGACGGCGCCCTATGCGAGGCTGCCTTTAAGAAGTATTGACGGAAAAACCATCTGACTTAGGGGATCGCCTTGGCAATCGCACGGCGCAACCCTATGTTAGAAACGAATAAGACGGTCGCCATGAGGCGGCTGTTCCATGCTGGGGAGTTCAATGAACCCTAACTTACGTAATTTCGCCTTGTGGGCGATCATAGCGCTTCTGCTGATCGCCCTTTTCAGTATGTTTCAGACGGCGCCGGCGCAAACGGGCTCCCGCGAAATCCCTTATTCGCAGTTTCTGCGTGAGGTCGATGCGGGCCGCGTGAAGGACGTCGTGGTCACGGGCAACCGTCTCTCCGGAAGCTATGTTGAAAATGGCACCACCTTCCAGACCTATTCGCCTGTGATCGACGACAGTTTGCTCGATCGCCTGCAGTCGAAAAATGTCCTGGTTTCCGCCCGTCCTGAAACGGACGGCTCCTCGGGTTTCCTCAGCTATCTCGGCACGCTTTTGCCGATGCTTCTGATTCTCGGCGTCTGGCTGTTCTTCATGCGGCAGATGCAGGGCGGTTCACGCGGGGCGATGGGGTTCGGCAAGTCCAAGGCCAAGCTGCTCACCGAAGCGCATGGCCGCGTGACTTTCGAAGACGTTGCCGGTGTCGACGAGGCCAAGCAGGATCTCGAAGAAATCGTCGAATTCCTGCGTGATCCGCAGAAGTTCCAGCGTCTCGGCGGCAAGATCCCGCGCGGCGTGCTGCTCGTCGGCCCTCCGGGTACCGGCAAGACGCTGCTCGCCCGCTCGGTTGCCGGCGAAGCCAATGTGCCCTTCTTTACCATTTCGGGCTCCGACTTCGTCGAAATGTTCGTCGGCGTCGGCGCAAGCCGCGTGCGCGATATGTTCGAGCAGGCGAAGAAGAATGCGCCCTGCATCATCTTCATTGACGAAATCGATGCCGTCGGCCGCCATCGCGGCGCCGGTCTCGGCGGCGGTAATGACGAACGCGAGCAGACGCTGAACCAGCTGCTGGTCGAAATGGACGGCTTCGAGGCGAATGAAGGCGTGATCCTGATCGCGGCCACCAACCGCCCCGACGTTCTTGACCCGGCGCTGCTGCGTCCCGGCCGTTTCGACCGTCAGGTCGTGGTGCCGAACCCCGACATCGTCGGCCGCGAGCGCATTCTCAAGGTGCATGCCCGCAACGTTCCGCTGGCGCCGAATGTTGATCTCAAGATCCTCGCCCGCGGTACGCCCGGTTTTTCCGGCGCCGATCTGATGAACCTCGTCAACGAAGCCGCCCTCATGGCCGCCCGCCGCAACAAGCGCGTCGTGACCATGCAGGAATTCGAGGACGCCAAGGACAAGATCATGATGGGCGCCGAGCGCCGTTCCTCGGCGATGACCGAGGCGGAAAAGAAGCTCACCGCTTACCATGAGGCCGGACACGCCATGACCGCGCTCAATGTCGCTGTCGCCGATCCGCTGCACAAGGCGACGATCATTCCGCGCGGCCGTGCGCTCGGCATGGTCATGCAGCTTCCCGAGGGCGACCGCTACTCGATGAGCTACAAGTGGATGGTCTCACGCCTCTGCATCATGATGGGCGGCCGCGTTGCCGAAGAGCTCACCTTCGGCAAGGAGAACATCACTTCGGGTGCCTCCTCCGACATCGAGCAGGCCACGAAGCTTGCCCGCGCCATGGTCACGCAGTGGGGCTTTTCCGATCAGCTCGGTCAGGTCGCCTATGGCGAGAACCAGCAGGAAGTCTTCCTCGGCCACTCGGTTTCGCAGTCGAAGAATGTTTCGGAAGCAACCGCGCAGAAGATCGACAATGAAGTGCGCCGCCTGATCGATGAAGCCTATACGCAGGCCCGCAAGATCCTGACGGAAAAGCACGACGAATTCGTCGTGCTTGCCGAAGGTCTGCTCGAATACGAGACACTGACCGGCGAAGAGATCAAGGCGCTGATCCGCGGCGAAAAGCCTTCCCGCGATCTCGGCGATGATTCGCCGCCAAGCCGCGGCTCGGCTGTTCCGAAGGCCGGCGCACGGCCTGCCACCAAGGGCGATGAGCCCGAAGGCGGCCTCGAACCGCAGCCGCATTGAACAGCGGCACTACCTTGAACAAGGCCGGATTTCCGAAGTGGGAGATCCGGCCTTTTCTATTGGTAACGGGATATAATCATTTTTCTTGCTAATTTACGTGCTGATCGCCGCATTTTGTGGCATTCCGCTGAATTGAGGCGAGCATGAATCACGCTCCTGGATTGACGACATTCCACTGAAGCCGGATTCGCTTGGAACGATGCGCTGCCTTGAATGGCGCGCGGAAAGCGCAGGAGTGCAGATGAAAAGACGCTATTTCGGTACCGACGGCATTCGCGGCCAATCCAACGTCTTCCCGATGACGCCGGATCTCGCCATGCGGGTCGGCATTGCCGCCGGTACGATCTTCCGCCGCGGCAATCACCGCCACCGGGTTGTCATCGGTAAGGATACGCGCCTTTCCGGCTATATGCTGGAGAACGCCATGGTCGCGGGCTTCACGGCGGCGGGCCTCGACGCCTTTATTCTCGGCCCGATCCCGACACCAGCTGTCGCCATGCTGACGCGCTCGCTGCGCGCCGATCTCGGCGTGATGATCTCTGCTTCGCACAATCCTTACGAGGATAACGGTATCAAGCTCTTCGGTCCCGATGGCTACAAGCTTTCAGACGACATCGAGGCCGAGATCGAGGATCTGCTCGAAAAGGACCTGAATGCGCAGCTTGCCAAATCCGACGATATCGGCCGCGCCAAGCGCGTCGACGGCGTGCACGACCGCTACATCGAACATGCCAAGCGCACGCTGCCGCGCGACGTGACGCTGCAGGGTCTGAGGATCGCGATCGATTGTGCCAATGGAGCCGCCTACAAGGTGGCACCGGCGGTGCTCTGGGAACTCGGCGCCGAGGTCGTCACTATCGGCAACGAGCCGAACGGCACCAACATCAATCTGAATTGCGGCTCCACCAGCCCCGTCGCGCTGCAGAAAAAGGTCGACGAGGTGCGCGCGGATATCGGCATCGCGCTCGACGGCGATGCGGACCGCGTCATCATCGTCGACGAGAACGGCTCGATTGTCGACGGCGACCAGCTGATGGCCGTCATCGCCGAGAGCTGGGCCGAGAGCCAGCAGCTGCGCGGCAATGGTATCGTTGCGACCGTCATGTCCAATCTCGGCCTCGAGCGTTTCCTCGAGGACAAGGGCCTCGGCCTTGCCCGGACGAAGGTTGGTGACCGCTATGTCGTTGAGCATATGCGCCAGCACAATTACAATGTCGGCGGCGAGCAGTCCGGCCACATCGTGCTTTCGGATTACGGCACGACCGGCGACGGTCTCGTCGCGGCGCTGCAGATCCTGGCCGCGGTCAAGCGTACCGGAAGGACTGTCAGCGAGGTCTGCCGCCGCTTCGAGCCGGTGCCGCAGCTCCTGCGCAATGTCCGCATCAGCGGCGGTAAGCCACTGGAGGATATCCAGGTGCAGAAGGCGATCGCCGATGCCGAAGCCGAGCTTGCCAGGAACGGCCGCCTCGTCATCCGCCCCTCGGGCACCGAGCCGCTGATCCGCGTCATGGCCGAGGGTGACGACCGCGCCCAGATCGAGCGCATCGTCAACGAACTCATCGGCACGATCTCGAACGTCCGGACCGCCGCCTGATTTTTTCGGGACGGAATATCAAAAGCCGGTGCGCAAGCGCCGGCTTTTTCGCTATTGGCGCGCCTTCGAAGATCTACGCCGGATCGTCTTCCCGCCGGAACCGTTTCCGCCCTTCCGAAGATAAGATGTCAGTGACTTGCCAGCTTTGCTTCCGGTAGGGAGCAAGCCTCGGCTGCAGCATGTCCGGGCGCAGTGAGCACCGAAACGGCATCCACGGAAATTCGCCGATGCCTTGGTGACAGAGCTGTCACCTTGGTGACAGTGCTGTCAACCTCCACACGCGGATGCTACACGGCGGCGTTTGCATTCAAAGGAAATATCATGAAAAAATTGGTGCGCCTGCTGCTGACGATCGCTCTCGCATTCGTCGTCTTTACCGGTTTCCGCTGGTATCGCTACATCACCAACACCGACAGCCCCTACGATGAAATCGGCATCACGCTCAACAATGCCATGCCAGGCCCGATCAATGCCTGGGGCTGTGCCAAGCTCAAAACGACCTTTGGCAGCTCCTTGCCCCCGTACGGCTGCGCCGCCGAAAATGCGACGCAATGGAAGTAACGGCAGGATTCGCCGAGTGGAGTCGACCGACTTGACGGCGAAGGAAACCGACTTTGCGATTTGACGGTGTGGACTTCATATCGTTGCAGCTGGCGGTCTTCGGTGAGTCCGGCGGCTGCCAGCTTGAACCTAACTCCACGATATCGAGGAATTTGCCGCCAATCTCTCTCTTAACGTTTCTTCCCATTTATAGTTAAGCAGCTTTTAACGTTTCCAATTCATTATCCATACGAAGCGTACCAGATTGGCGGCGATTGAGCCTGCCGACGCAACGAGATTTTGGAGTGGGATCCATGAAAAGAAGCTTGTCCGGCATCTTCGCCGCATTGTTGATCGCGACAAATGCCTATTCCGCGGACTTCGCTCCTGCCGAGCCTATCCCGGAGCAGCCGCCCGAGGTAACGGTCACCGAAGCGACCGGCTGGTACCTGCGCGGCGATGTCGGCTATGCCTTTACCGATCTGCGCGGCGCCCGCTATTTTCAGGGCAGCAACGCCACGGAAGTCGATTTCGACGACGCTGATCTCGATGACGCATGGACGATCGGCGGCGGTGTCGGTTATCAGATCAACAGCTATCTGCGCACCGATCTGACCTTCGACTATCTCACCCAGGCGGATTTCAAGGGCTCGACGGTTGGGCAGTGCGGCTTTCCGCTGGTGGACTGCACTTCGAGCGACCGCTCTTCGCTGACAGCCTATACGCTGCTTGCCAACGCCTATGTCGATCTCGGCACCTATGGCTACGTCACGCCTTATGTCGGCGCCGGTATCGGTGGTTCCTACGTGAAGTGGAAGAACCTGCGCAACGTCGCCTGCGCCGATGACGGCAGCTTCTGCGACGATCAGGTTACCCATGGCGGCAAGGGCAACTGGCGCTTCACCTATGCTCTGATGGCCGGTGCTTCGATCGACGTGACGTGCAACATCAAGGCCGATGTCGGTTACCGTTATCTGCATATCGATGGCGGCAACATGTTCGGCTATGCCGACAATGGCGGCCCGGGCCGCGACAAAGGTCTCACCGCCCACGAAGCCCGCGTCGGCGCCCGCTATCTCTTCGGCGGCTGCGCCCAGGCGAGCTACGAACCGCCGCCGGAAATCCCGCTGCAGCAGCCGATCTACAAGTAAGTCCGATCGCCTTACACCAGAAGCCGCCCCCAACCGGGCGGCTTTTCGTATTGCGGCCCTACCGCCCTGCGTCAAAATATGTTCCGCCCGCGACACTTCGATCTTGACTATGACGCGCCGGATCCATACACACGGCGGCGGGACACCCTTCCCCAACGAAGGGCTTTCTATCTGAGAGGATAGCATCATGGCGAAGACCGCAAAGCCGGACATCCGTCCGCACAATACCCATTTTTCTTCTGGCCCTTGCTCGAAGCGCCCCGGTTGGTCGCTCGAAGCCCTTTCCGACGCGGCCCTTGGCCGTTCGCACCGCGCGAAGGTCGGCAAGGCCAAGCTCAAGCAGGCCATCGACCTTACCCGTGAAATTCTCGAAGTGCCGGCGGATTACCGCATCGGCATCGTTCCGGCGTCCGATACCGGTGCCGTCGAAATGGCGCTTTGGTCGCTGCTCGGCGAACGCGGCGTTGACATGCTCGCCTGGGAAAGCTTCGGCGCCGGCTGGGTCACCGATGTCGTCAAGCAGCTGAAGCTCAAGGATGTGCGCAAGCTCGAAGCCGGTTACGGCGAGCTTCCCGATCTCTCCGCCGTCGATTTCGACCGTGACGTCGTCTTCACCTGGAACGGCACCACCTCCGGCGTGCGCGTGCCGAACGCCGATTTCATCCCAGCCGACCGCAAGGGTCTGACGATCTGCGACGCCACCTCGGCCGCTTTCGCGCAGGCACTCGATTTCGCCAAGCTCGACGTCGTCACCTTCTCCTGGCAGAAGGTTCTGGGCGGCGAGGGCGCCCATGGCGTCATCATTCTTTCGCCGCGTGCCGTCGAGCGTCTGGTCAACTACACGCCGGCCTGGCCGCTGCCGAAGATCTTCCGCATGACCTCGGGCGGCAAGCTGACGGAGGGCATCTTCCAGGGCGAGACGATCAACACCCCGTCGATGCTCTGCGTCGAGGACTATATCGATGCGCTTGTCTGGGCGAAGGGCCTCGGCGGCCTCAAGGGGCTGATCGCGCGTGCCGATGCCAATGCCAAGGTCATTCACGATTTCGTCGCGGCAAACGATTGGATCGCCAATCTCGCCGTCAAGGCGGAAACGGCCTCCAACACTTCCGTCTGCCTGAAGATCGTCGACAAGGACATCGCAGCGCTTGATGACGACGGCCAGGCGAATTTCGCCAAGGGCTTGGTCGGCCTCCTTGAAAAAGAAGGTGTCGCCTATGACGTCGGCCACTACCGCGACGCGCCGTCGGGGCTGCGCATCTGGGCTGGCGCCACGATCGAGGCATCCGACATGCAGAAGCTGATGCCGTGGCTTTCCTGGGCCTTCGAAACACAGAAGGCGCAGCTCGCTCAGGCCGCCGCCTGAGGTGATCGCATCCGGCTCCGCCATAGGGCGGAGCCTATTCCTGATTCATTCATCGCTGAACACTTTTGAAGGAGGCCCTCATGGCACCTCGCGTTCTCGTATCCGACGAATTGTCGGAAACCGCCGTCCAGATTTTTCGCGACCGCGGCGTCGAAGTCGATTTCGAACCGCAGCTCGGAAAGGACAAAGACCGTCTGCTCGAAGTCATCGGCAAGTATGATGGCCTGGCCATCCGCTCCGCTACCAAGGTGACTGAAAAGATCATCGAGGGGGCGACGAACCTCAAGGTCGTCGGCCGTGCCGGCATCGGCGTCGACAATGTCGATATCCCGGCCGCCTCGCGCCGCGGCATCATCGTCATGAACACGCCCTTCGGTAACTCGATCACGACGGCCGAACATGCGATCGCGCTGATGTTCGCCGTCGCCCGCCAGCTTCCGGCCGCCGATACCTCGACGCAGGCCGGCAAGTGGGAGAAGTCGAAGTTCATGGGTGTCGAGATTACCGGCAAGACGCTCGGCGTCATCGGTGCCGGCAATATCGGCTCGATCGTCTGCGCCCGGGCTATCGGCCTAAAGATGCACGTCGTCGCCTACGACCCGTTCCTTTCCAAGGAGCGTGCCGAAGAGATGGGCGTCACCAAGGTCGAGCTGGAAGAGCTTTTCGCCCGCGCCGACTTCATTACGCTGCATGTGCCGATGACCGACAAGACACGCGGCATCCTCAACAAGGAAGCGCTGGCGAAGACCAAGCCGGGCGTGCGCATCATCAACTGCGCCCGCGGCGGCCTCGTCGATGAGGCCGCGCTTGCCGAGGCGATCAAGTCGGGCCATGTCGCCGGTGCCGCCTTCGACGTGTTCGAGGTCGAGCCCGCCAAGGAAAGCCCGCTCTTCGGCCTGCCGAACGTCGTCTGCACGCCGCATCTCGGTGCCTCGACGACCGAGGCGCAGGAAAACGTCGCTTTGCAGGTGGCCGAACAGATGGCGGATTACCTCGTCAACGGTGCCGTCTCCAACGCCATCAACATGCCGTCGATCACGGCTGAGGAAGCGCCGATCCTGAAGCCTTTCATCCGCCTTGCCGATGTTCTCGGCGCCTTTGTCGGCCAGGTCACCGAAGAGCCGATCAAGGAAATTGAAATCCTCTATGACGGCATCACTGCCAACATGAACACGCGGGCACTGACGAGTGCTGTGCTCGCCGGCCTCATCCGCCCGCAGGTCGCCGACGTCAACATGGTTTCGGCGCCGATCATGATCAAGGAAAAGGGCATCGTGCTCTCCGAGGTCAAGCGCGACAAAACCGGCGTCTTCGACGGCTATATCAAGCTGACGGTGACGACGGAAAGCATGACGCGCTCGGTCGCCGGCACGGTGTTTTCGGACGGCAAGCCGCGCTTCATCCAGATCAAGGGCATCAACCTCGATGCCGATGTCGGCTCGCACATGATCTACATCACCAATACCGACGTCCCTGGCATGATCGGCTTCATCGGCACGACGCTTGGTGCTGCCGGCGTCAACATCGCCAACTTCCAGCTCGGCCGTGACAAGCAGGGCGGCGACGCCATCGCACTGCTCTATGTCGACGGCAAGGTTGATGACGCCGTGCTTGCTGAGTTGACCGCCCACCAGGCGGTACGCCAGGCAAAACCGCTGACCTTCAATATCGACTGAGTTTCCTTCTCAGGATCTCGATCAAGGAAGAACGAAAAACCCGGCGCGGGAAAACGGCGCCGGTTTTTTTCCGTGTCAGCAACCAATAAATTTAGTGGTGCCGGCGTTTCCGGCGGAGAATTTTGCCGAAACGGGCGACATCGTCTTCAGCCTTGGTGCGGTGAAGGAAGGCGAGCCTGCTGCCGTCGAGGCCTTGGAAGAATTCGTCCCAGGAAATCTCTTCCTGCGTTTCAGAGGAAAAATCGACGCGGACGGTTTCGCTATCGCTTGCGTCCTTGATGCGGGCGGGATGGCCGCCGCGCTCCTCGATCCAGTGTCTGATCCTGCTGTAATCCGTCGTCGTGCCGAACCTGCCCATGAACCCTCCTCAGCAATTCGATTGCGACTTCGATGCCCAAGAACGCACGATCGAGGGAATTGTTCCATGGTGCCTCAAATATTTTATCGAGGCCCGAGATCGCGATGGCAAACCGCCGCTTTTGCACATTCTGAGGGCGAAAGCCTAAAGTTTAACCCTGTGTATGATTCTGATTTTATTTAAGTTTTCTCGATATATCCCTGGCATCGGCATCAACCGCGCGCGAAGTTCCATGGCCCCCTTGCAGAAGACCGAGCAGACCGAAGCACCAAACGACGACTTCCGGTCATTGTTTGCAACGCATCCGTCGCCGATGTGGGTCTATGATCCGGTAACGCTGCGCTTTCTCATCGTCAACGAAGCGGCGGCAGCACTTTACGGCTACGGCGCGGACGAATACCAGCGCATGACGGTTCTGGATATCCGCCCGGAGCATGAGCGGGAGAGGATGATCGACGCCATCAGCGGCCGTACCGACATGGAAAAGGCGGAACGCTGGGTTCACCTCAAGGCGAGCGGCGAGACCTTCGAAGTGCTGACCTATGGCCGAGAAGTGCGTTTCGAGGGTCGGGCCGCAATCCTGGCAATCGTGCAGGATCGCACCGAGGTCAACGCCGCCAGACGCCAGATCAGCGATACCCGCTCGCTTCTCGACAGCATCGTCGACAACCTGCCGGTCGGCGTCTTCGTCAAGGACATGGAAGCGGACGGACTTTACGTGCTTTTCAACGAGGCCTGCGGCGACATCGTCGACATGAGGGCGGAGCACGTGGTCGGCCGAACCGACCGGGCGCTGTTTCCTCCCAGCCAGACAGACGCCTTCCGCGAGCAGGATCGCCGGGCCTTCGAAACCAATGCGGCAATCAGCTTCGAGGAGACGATGCTGCGCGCCGATGGCGTGCCGCGCATCCTGCGCACCGTCAAACGCGCCCTGCCGACGCCGGAGGGCCATGCGCCGCGTTATCTGCTCGGCATCTCGCAGGACGTGACGGAGGAGCGCACCGTCGAGGCAAAGCTTGCCCATCTCGCCATGCATGATTCGCTCACAGGCCTGCCGAACCGGGCGGCATTTTCCAGGCGTATCAACCAGCGGGCGGTCGAAGCGACCACCGATAGCCCGATCGCGCTGCTTTATATCGACGTCGATCACTTCAAGCATATCAACGACAGCAAGGGACATGCCGCCGGCGACGCGCTGCTTTGCCAGGTGTCGGAGCGGCTGCTGCAGCTGGCGGAGGAGGGCGATCTCGTCGCCCGTCTCGGCGGCGATGAATTCGCCGTCGTGCTGGAGCTCGACGGATCGGAGCGGGCCGGACGTTTTGCGCAGCGGCTGCTCAAGGCGCTGAGCCGTGCCTTCGATCTCGACGGCGCCCGGGAGCATGTCACCTGCAGTATCGGCATCGCCTTGGCGCCCGACCATGCCGGCGACGCGGATGTGCTGATGCGGCACGCGGATCTGGCGCTCTATGCCGCCAAGGAGAGCGGACGCTCGACCTATCGTTTCTACGAGACGGAAATGCGGCTTGCCGCCGAGCGCCGGCACGTGATGACCGCCGAGCTGTGGGAAGCGCTGGAGAAGCGCCAGTTCGAGCTGCATTACCAGCCGATCGTGCAGCTCGACAATGACGGCATCGGCGGCTTCGAGGCGCTGATCCGCTGGCGCCATCCCAGGCGCGGGCTGGTGGCGCCGATGGAATTCATTCCGCTCGCCGAGGAAACCGGCCTTATCGTGCCGATCGGCGACTGGGTGATCCGGGAAGCTTGCCGCACGGCTGCCGGCTGGCCCGCCCATCTGAGGATCGCCGTCAATCTCTCCGTCAGCCAGTTTCGGCATGCGAGCCTGCTTTCGACCGTGGTCGCGGCGCTCGACGAGACGGGCCTCAATGCCGACCGGCTTGAAATCGAGATCACCGAGTCCGTATTCCTGACCGATGCCGATCAAAGCCTGCCGCGGCTGCGCGCATTGAAGGCGCTCGGCGTCCGCATCGCCATCGACGATTTCGGTACCGGCTATTCGTCGCTGAGCTATCTCCGGTCCTTCCCCTTCGACAAGATCAAGCTCGACCGCAGCTTCGTTTCGGGCATCGAGACGGATGCGGGCAATCTCGCCATCGTGCGTGCCGTCGTCGGCATCGGCTCCGGCTTCAATGCGACGACGCTGGCCGAAGGGATCGAGACGGAGGAGCAGTTGCAGAAGCTGCGCGCCGAAGGTTTCAGTGAGGTGCAGGGTTATCTGCTCGGCCGGCCGATGCCGCAGCACGAGGCGGAGGCGCTGATCTACGGCCGCGCGCTGAAGGCCGTTTGGTCACGCAGATAGAAGCGCTTGTGCGGCAGCAGGGATCAGCCGTGTGGGTGAGGCATGCCGCCTGATGCCATCAAGCATTCGTTATTTTGAGAAAGGCGGCCGAAGCGGCATAATTGTCGCGGGCTGGAAAGGAGAATGTCTATGAAACGCTTTTCATTCTCGACGATCGGACTGGCGCTCGTAACCACCATCATCGCCAATCCGGGCATCGCATTCGCCTGCAACAAGCTGATCGGCACTTGAGCCGCACCCCCGCTTCCAAGGCGCGGCTTCGGCTGCGCCTTTCTTTGTGCGGGAATGCGAAACACTCAGACGCCGAAGACCGCCCCTTGCGTCCAGGGACAATCCTTTCTATATCGGTGCCTCATCGAGAGACGGCGGCCGATCCCGCCGGAGATCAGCAATCCGCCGCAATTGCAGCGCAAGGGCGGATCGTGACCGCGCAGAATTGGCACCATCGTTGAACACACTGGATTTTGACAAGCAGCCGGAAGAGACCCGTGTCGTCGTCGCCATGTCGGGCGGCGTCGATTCATCCGTCGTGGCCGGCCTTCTCAAACAGCAGGGTTACGATGTGCTCGGCATTACGCTGCAGCTTTACGATCATGGCGCCGCCGTGCACCGCGCCGGCTCCTGCTGCGCCGGCCAGGATATCGACGATGCGCGCCGTGTCTGCGAAACGCTCGGCATTCCGCATTACGTGCTCGATTACGAAAAGCGTTTTCGCGAGACTGTCATCAATCCCTTCGCCGAAAGCTATGTGGCGGGCGAAACGCCGATCCCTTGTGTTTCCTGTAACCAGACCGTCAAATTCGCCGATCTTTTGGCGACTGCCAAAGAGCTTGGCGCCGATGCGCTGGCGACCGGCCACTATATCCGCTCGGGACGGAATCCTTCGCCGGACAATCCCGGCCGCCGCGCGCTTTTCCGCCCGGCCGATGCCGACCGCGACCAGAGCTATTTCCTCTTTGCCACGACGCAGGAACAAATCGATTATCTCCGCTTTCCGCTGGGCGGCCTGCCGAAGGCCGAGACCCGCAGGCTGGCCGAAGAAATGGGCCTCGTCGTCGCCAAGAAGGCCGACAGCCAGGACATCTGCTTCGTGCCGCAGGGCAAATATTCCGACGTCATCACCAAGCTGAAGCCGAATGCGGCGCTCGCCGGCGAAATCGTCCATCTCGATGGCCGCGTGCTCGGCACCCATGAGGGCATCCTGCACTTCACGATCGGTCAGCGCCGCGGCATAGGCATCGCCACCGGCGAGCCGCTCTATGTTGTCTTTCTCGACGCCCGCTCGCGCCGCGTCATCGTCGGACCGAAGGAGGCGCTGGAGACACACCGCGTCTACCTGCGTGACGTCAACTGGCTGGGCGACGAAACACTTCAGGAAGCCGCCTCCGGCAAGGGCTTTGCCTGTTACGCCAAAGTCCGCTCGACGCGCGCGCCGGCGCCTGCCGTGCTGCATGTCAAAGCAACCGGCACCTATGTCGACCTGACGGTCGGCGAGGCGGGCATCGCGCCCGGCCAAGCCTGCGCGCTTTATTCGGCGCCCGGCGACAACGCCCGCGTCTTCGGTGGCGGTTTCATCGAACGCTCCGAGCGCGAACCTTCGGCGGAAGCCTGCCTGAAGGCCCTTTTGGCCAGCCCCGTCGCCGCCTGAAACCCATCGGAAACGGGAGGCGGTAAAGCCCACCGTTTTTCTCGATCATGCGCTTGACACAAAGCCGAAGCGCACCTTATAAGCCGCTCATCCCACGAACCGGCATCGCTTCGCGAGCGGGTATCGTTGACCAGTGGCGGAGTAGCTCAGTAGGTCAGAGCAGAGGAATCATAATCCTTGTGTCGGGGGTTCAAATCCCTCCTCCGCTACCAGTCAAAATCCGATAAGAACAAATGGTTAGACGGTCTTTTGTGGCAAGTCCTGCGCTTGGTCTTGTGCGTCGTGTTGCGGGCAATTTCCGCTGATTTTCGGGCAGCGACGGCAAAGCCACGCAACATGGAATGCAACATGTATCGGCCCTAAAGACGCCCTTTGATTTGATGCGATACTTTCCCGCATTCGTCTGCTCAGCCGGACTATTTTAAAAGTTTGCTGATGTCGGATTAGTGGTCACGCCCCGCCTTTAAATCCTCCATCACACGCTTCAGTTGTTTGATAAAGGGTTTGTGTCATTGGTCTCATGTTCAGCCATCGCGTAACCGCTCCGATCCGGGTTGGCGCGAGATCGAAGGCGTACTGGCATCGCAATGAAGATGCGCGAAGAAAAGGCTCACCGTTGGCGGCTATCGACGGGTGCCTGAAACGACGCTGCTGTAGTAATAGCCGGGGAAAATCATTTGCTGATATTGCGTATAGCCAGGGCAATGCTGCAAACATTATCGAATGTCTGAGACTAGAGACAACCACTATGTGCCACAGTGGTACCAAAGAAGGTTCTTCGAGCCCGGCAAGAGCACGCTGGCCTATCTCGATCTAACGCCACCTCGAAAAGTTCTTGACGACGGCCGGATTATTACAGAACGGGCTTTATTCGACAGATATACAACGGGCGCATTTTACCAAACGGACCTATATTCGACGTTCTTCGGAACATCGGTAAACGACGAGATCGAGCGTCACCTATTCGGCAGCGTTGACGTGAGAGGATCGAAAGCTGTTAAGGCCTTTGCCGAAGCCGATCCGGTCGAATGGCATCGGCACTTCCAAACCCTCTTCGAATATATTGATATCCAGAAAATTCGAACGCCCAAAGGTCTGGAATGGCTAAGGACGCAATATCCTAAGCTCACCCAGAATCAGTTGATGCTTGAGATGCAGGGCATTCGTATGATGCATTGCACGATTTGGGCCGAAGGAGTGCGCGAGATCATTTCTGCAGAAGACGCAGACATAAAATTCATCGTCAGCGACCACCCGGTAACGATTTATAATCATGCAGCACCACCTCAATCTTCAAAATGCGCGTATCCGCTCGACCCCTCGATCGCTCTAAAAGCTTCGCAAACGATTTTTCCGCTCTCCCGAGATTTCTGCCTCATCCTCACAAATCTCGAATATGCGCAGGACCCCTCCACTAGCCTGAATCTCTCAAAGTAAAGGGTGCATCGGGCCTGCGAATCTGAGAAACTGCTTTTGCGACAAAGGCTTACCAGATTCCTTACGGAGGCCCGATGCAAACACACTGTATCTCCGCGCAGTTCGGATTTGAAGGCTTCGACGGCCACAAAGTTATCGCTGGTTTTGACGGCGGCGCGATCACCTCGGATGCCGGTGCGCTGCTGCTTCGCCACGTCGATGGGGCCATCGGGCTATTCGACCGGGTGGCCGGCTGCTTCATTGATGGCCGCGATCGCAAGTGCACGGTCCACAGCATGCGCACGCTGGTCGGGCAGCGCATTGCAGCGATCGCGCTGGGCTATGAGGATGTCGACGATCACGACACGCTGCGCCACGACCCGGTACTTGCGCTGCTGTCGGAGCGGCTGACGCCGAAGCGACAAGACTGTGCGGTGCTTGCCGGCAAATCCACGTTGAACCGGCTGGAGCACGGCCGCCCCGGCGCGCCGACGCGCTATCATAAGATCGCCTATGACGCAGGGGCGCTGGAAGCGCTATTCGTGGAGCTGTTCGTGGACGCACACGACAGGCCGCCGGAGGAGATCGTGCTCGATCTCGACGCCACCGACGATCCGCTGCACGGCCATCAGGAAGGGCGGTTCTTCCACGGCTATTATGACGGCTATTGCTATTTGCCGCTCTACATCTTTTGCGGCCGGCATCTGCTTTCGGCCAAGCTGCGACGCTCCAATATCGACGCCAGCGCCGGCGCGGTCGAGGAGGTCGGGCGGATCGTCAAGCAGATCCGCGCGCGCTGGCCCAACGTCCGCATCATCCTGCGGGCCGATTCCGGCTTTGCCCGCGACGAACTGATGGACTGGTGCGAGGCAAACGGCGTCGACTATGTCTTTGGCCTTGCCCGCAACAAGCGGTTGGAAGAGAAGATCGCCGAGGCCCTGGAGGAAGCGAGCCTTGCGGCCAAGGCAAGCGGCCAGGCTGCCCGCGTCTTCCGCGACTTCCTGTGGTCGACGAAGGGCAGCTGGTCATGCCGGCGGCGGGTGGTGGCCAAGGCCGAATGGACGATGGCGGGGGCCAATCCGCGCTTCATCGTCACCTCGCTGGAACCGGAATACTGGGCGGCACAACCGCTTTACGAGGAGCTTTACTGCGCCCGTGGCGATATGGAGAACCGCATCAAGGAATGCCAGCTCGATCTCTATGCCGACCGCACCAGCGCCCACACCATGCGCGCCAATCAGTTGCGGCTCTGGTTTGCATCCTTGGCCTATGTGCTGATCTGTGCGCTACGCCGCCTCGGCCTCACCGGTAGCCGCCTTGCCGATGCCACCTGCGGCACGATCCGATTGAAGCTCTTGAAGATCGGCGCCCAGGTCCGCATCTCCGTCCGCCGCATCAAGGTGGCGATGGCTTCGGCCTGCCCATATGCCGAGGAATTTGCCCTGGCTCACGCCCGAATATGCGCCGCGGCCCGATGATGCCGCCGGACCCGAGCCCTTCCCGCCAACGACAGAGGATACATCGCCGGACCAGACAAAACGCCCAACATCGCGGCGACGGCCGCCCGCGTCCTCGGTGTGCACGCAACGCCAGCCGACAGCGCACCCAATCAATACCAGAGACGCTGTGAGAAAAGCGGGCTAGTGCGCTCGAAAAGCGAACTTTCGCCCGTAATTTTCGCAATTCGATGGTTCGAACCGATGCGATTATTCGCAAGCGGAAACTTTCCAACGCCGATGTCGGTAAGGTCAATTATGTACTGAAAGCACGTGCGCGTCGCTATATTGCGGCCGGCAGCAGGGAGTGGCTTTACCCTGAGAAAACGGTTGCTGAGACCTGGAAGGACTTATACGAAATATTTCTACCGCCGAGGGATGATCTCTGGCGTTTTGGCGGCGAAATGTATGCTAGTTTCGAGGATGGCCGCACCTACTATCAGGATGCATTCGGACGAACCGAAAAGGAACGGGAGTTTTTAAAAAAGAAGCTGCCGAAAGAGCCACTGAGGGATCGAGACCTTTGCGGATGCGGTTCAGGACTATCCTTCAAGAAATGTTGTAAATCAGTGCCAGCAGCGCTTCGTTCATCATGGACAGAGGTCAGCATTCGCGAGCGCAATCTGATGTTTTTCAACGCGGTGGCGAAGGTGCTGGGTCTCGACCAACGAAAGGACTGGATCACCGTTCGACGCGAACTTACCGATGAAAAAATCAGCAATATCTACCAACTCTATGAAGGCTTGTGGCCGCTGGAAACTGACTTGTTCCAACTGCTGCCAAAGCCAGATGGAAGACCTAGAGCTATCTATACGGGTTCCATTCATCCTTCGATGATCACCAAATTTGCACTTGGCGCCTCGCTCTACTTCGGTGAATTGATCATCCAACATCCATTTCTCCACCCCTCCGCGCTTAATGAGAAATTCAATCCCGTCAAAAACCCAAGCGCATATCGCCAGGAGTTTCTCAAAAGCGTCGTGTTCTTTCTTACATTGATGCCTCTGATTGAGCAGGGTACGGTTAATTTAGTCCCTGACCCTTGCAATTTTGATCTTCACCTGCGCGATCAGATGCACGGGATGGCTCAGGCTCGCTCGACTTGGATAAATAAAGATCTTCTGAAAGATGCTCCCACGCGAGAACTCTTGAAGGAAGACAGCGCTCGAGGGTTGATGTCTGCCCCGCGCGATGTTTTGCTCAATATTCTCAAAAAAACTACAGAACTTGACGACGAACATTTGAGAGAAGTTTTACTCGGGATCGAGAGGTTAAAGGAGAACGACCCGCTGGCCGTTTTGCAAGAGGATGGATCGGCGATGGGTGAGAACAGTGAGCAGTTTCACCTAGCGAAGCTGGCACCCAATTTTGAAATGACCATGTATTTGGCGCAAGCTACTGGCGCCTGCATCGTTACTGATGACGTTGTTCGGTGGAACGAGATTAAGCGAGCCATGTCCTGGCAGCCTGATACTGCTCTTCGCGCGCTGGCGAGCAAGATCGAAGCGTCGAAATTTGCGTTCCCGCAGAACGTCGAGGAGATCCAGGCATTGGCGTTTGAGCCAACTCTGTCCGTATATCCCACACTGATGGGGGAGGTCTTTGGCTATCTTTCCAAGCTCGGCGGTGGGGAACGCAAGCCGAACTTTGAGGGACATCTTGCCGCCCGTTTCTGTCGCGTGCAGTCGCTGGCTCAAGCTGCACTTCGAAAGTCGGGTGTTGCAGTCAAGGAGGCTCGGCTTTTGTGTGCCTTCCCGGTTGGAGGCATCCAGGACAATACCATCAACCGTCTTCTGCTGATGTCGAGTTCCGAACGGCATTTGCCATGCGCGCCTGCGGCATTTTTCATTGATGGACAATTTCACGGTTGAAAAAGGCTCGGAGCGCTGAACCCAGATGCCCCGGCAACCACGATCTGCTGTGCGCCGGCGGCGCCAGCTGCGCGGTTGGCATTTAGTCCTGACGACGTGTGGAATACCTACCCGCCGTCATGGTCAGGCGTCCAAGTTCATCACAAGTAATGCCTAGACAAACCCACAGGTTGGTGGGAGGCTTTCAAAGCGGTGAGGGGGTAGCATGAACGGTTCACGGACGTCCCTATTTTTAAGAAGATCGACGGCCGCGATTGTTGCGCTAACGGCATTTCTTGTTGCCGTATTGGCGCTATCGGATCAACTCAAGCCGTCGGCTTCATGGGTTTACTGCAGCTTCGTTGATTGCACCCCGCCGCCGCCGCCTGCGCCACCTCTTCCGTCAATAAAGCTTCTCAAGGCTGCTGATCTTGACGGGCTGGATGGCGGCAGAAGCAAGTCTGGTCGAATGAGCGATATTCAGGTCTCCATCACCAATAACCCTGTCGGACAAGCGGATACGTTCGTCGCAAGTTGGGTGTGGTCAGGAAGTGGCGGGAGCCAGGGCGGCTCGCAAAACGTTGTACTCGATATGAAAAGCAAGGACGGAGCAACAGTGTTCACGTACACGTCCGGCATCGACCGAAGTCATTGCTACTATACACCCGGCAACCGTGAAACACGTCAAGGATCAATTACCGGCGAGGCCTCCTTAATAGACATCATTGCCGTGCGGATCACTGAGGTCACTGGCAAGCAGGGCGGATGCTAAACGAGTTTACATGGTAGTCGATCAGATGAAATCGACGCTATATTCGTTGATAGCATAGCCCTTTGCATCGACGCGGTCCCGAATGCTGCCGAGATCTTCCTCTTCAGCTTTCTGCAGATAGGTGAAACGGGCAGCCCGCTCCAGATCAGTAAGCGCAGCGGGATCGCTAGCACATTGATCGCAGCGCCAAACGTCGCGGCGATGGGACAAAACCAGTTGCGCCCCTGATCTGCAGGATTTCCGCCAACGGCGAGGACAGGCCTATCTGTAGAGCGTCAGAAGCAACAAAGGCATCTTCGTCGCCCAAAGGTGGGATGCGACAGCGATAATAATAGCCCATACGGCGAGCGAGAACATGACCGCCGCTAACCTGATGCCGACTGGCTGCATCATTTCCTCCATCCCAGCATAATCGTGCCCCTCGAACGATCCGATGCTAGCAAGATGCAGGCCCGTCAGCTATCGCAAGAAATTGGTACCCGGATAGGCGCCGCAGAGCGCAGTCGGTGAAGGTGCACAGATTTCGGTGATGCGGCGCCTTTTCCCCATCAATCAAACGATGAAGTGAAAGTTGTCGTATTGCGCGCCGTAATAATCCGGGCCGCTCGTTTCGTTGATGACGGGTTCGGTGTCGAGCACGAGTTGGTCGATTTCGCCGTAGGCGCTGAGATCGATCACTTGCGGGTCATGAATGCTGTCGGCGGTGACGTTGAGCGTGACCAAGAATACGGTATCGCCGTCCAGCTTACCTTCGATCGTCAGAACGTTGTCATAGTCCGATGTGCCGTTTGCGACACTGAATTGCTCGATCTGAAAGTTGCCGCCATCGGCGGCTTGGATGGGTGTCCAGAACACGCCTCCTCCCAGATAGTGGTTGCCATCCGCTTCCTCCCGCACAGTCGCGTCGTCACCATCGTGCCAAGCGCCCCAATCGAAGCCTTTGTAGCCCGTCGGGAAGTCGTGGTTGCCGACATCCTCGAAATTGACGAAGACGTCGCCGCGTTCCGGCAGGTCGACCGCGATGTTGAGCAAGCCGAAGTCGGTGGCGCCTTTGCCATCCGAGATCTTGAAATTGAACTGGTCGACGAGTTGGTCTCCCGGGCCGAGCGCTGATACCACCGGGTTGGTGTGATCGAGCTCATAGGTGTAGTTACCATTGGAATAGACGGTCAGAGTGCCGTATTTTCCCTCGACTGTGGTGGTCGTGGCAGGCCCGTTCGGATCGGCCGGTTGCGGAATTCGCTGCCCATTGACGAAGTTGAGACGCACCTGATCTCCGTCGGCATCCGTGGAACTGGTATTGTCCAGGATGTTGCCGTCGATCGGGTTGTCGATGTTGAAAATAGGCTGGTATACATCACCTGCGACCGGCTTGTGGTTTGCCATTTCTATCCCCCCGTTTGATGTTCTGTTCGACTATGCAACCCTATAGGGTATCTGGCAACCGAAATTGATGGAGCGTCAGAGCAATTCCGCCCGTCAACGTCACAAATTCCGGTCGATTACAGCTCAATTGTTCAAGTAAAGGGAGCGGCATAAACGTCGATCCTGTTTATGAACCTGGATTTACGTCTTGTCTTACGTTGCTGCCGCTTCATCGATCATGGTGTTTCTCGCCTTTTCAGGCGATCCATCAATTCCGCCAGCGGAAAACTTTCAGGCATGATAATAATGACAGGTCAATCATGACGTCGTCATGACGATATACTGCATGAATTGCTTGACGCACCAAGAGCAATCTTGAAGGCGAAAGGGGAGCAATCAGCAGAGCCCGAGCTTCTGCCGACTATCGATCAATGCAGGCCGCCGACCCCGAGCAGGCTCTCGACAGCCTCGTGATCCCTGGTGAGATTTTCCGGCGTTCCGGTCCAGGCCAGTCTGCCGCGTTCGAGAATGACGACTTGATCGGCGAAATCGAGCGCGCTCTGGATGCGCTGCTCGACCAGCAGAATGGTCATGTCTCCCGTCTTGGCGAGGTCGGTAAAGGCGGCCATCAGTTCCTCGCAGATAACGGGCGCGAGGCCCTCCAGCGGTTCGTCGAGCAGCAGGACGGAGGGGCGGCCGAGAATGGTGCGGGCGGTGGAGAGCATCTGCTGCTCGCCGCCGGAAAGCTGGCTGCCGAGGTTGCGGCGGCGCTCCTTGAGGCGCGGGAACATCGCATAGGCTTCCTCCAGCGCCGTCTTCGGTCGCGCCTTCAAGCCGACGAAGAGGTTTTCTTCAACCGTCAGCGTCGGGAAGACGCAGCGTGCCTGCGGCACATATCCGAGGCCTTTATGCGCGCGTGCAGCACTCGGTGCCGTCGTGACATCCGAATCGCCGAGGCGGATGCTGCCCTCGTATCGCCTGGTCTGCCCGGCAAGCGTCGCGAGCAGCGTGGTCTTGCCCATGCCGTTGCGGCCGAGCACGGCAAGCCGTGCACCTGCCGGCACGGAGAAGGAAATGCCTTCGAGCACTCTCGTCGGCCCATATCCGGCCGACAGATTCTCGACCTCAAGCGATATGGCTGGCATTGGCATAGCTCCCGAGATAGGCCTCGCGCACGCGCGCATCCTTGGTGACGTCTTCAGGCAGGCCATCGAAGATGATCGCGCCTGATGCAAGCACGATGACGCGCCTGGCAAAACGGAAGACGAGATCCATGTCGTGTTCGATCATCAGCACGGCGAGATCGGCGGGCAGATCGGCCAGCGCCTGCTCGATGCGGCCGGTATCGCTCTGCGGCACGCCGGCTGCCGGCTCGTCGAGCAGCAGCACCTTCGGCTTCAGCGCCAGCGCCACGGCGATCTCCAGAAGCCGCTGCTGCCCATAGGCGATTTCGCTGACCTTGCGATGCATCAGGAAAGCCAGTCCGAGCTTGCCGAGGAGATCATCGACCTCGGCCATGATGGCGGGCATACGCAGGAAATTGCCGAACATGTGCCCGGTCTTTCCATCGCGCTGAAGAACGGCAAGTCCCACATGTTCGGCCGGCGTCATGTCCTGGAAGAGCCGCGTCACCTGAAATGAGCGGACAAGACCGCGTCTGACCCTGCCAATCGCATCCACCTTCGTTACCGCCTCGCCACCCAGGCGAACCTCGCCGGAATCGGGAGAGAGATTGCCGGTCACGAGGTTGACGAAGGTGGTCTTGCCGGCGCCGTTAGGGCCGATCAGCGCGATGCGATCGCCAGGCGACATCGTGAGCGAGACATTATTGGTGACGGCCAGGCCGCCGAAGGCTTTCTTGAGATTGGCGACTTCGAAGACCGGGCTCATGAGCGCTGCTCCCTGCGGCGACCAATGAAGGCTGCGGCCGTGCCATAGAGACCTTTCGGCGCAAAGAGCACGACGGCGATCAGCAGCGCGCCGACCATGGTCAGCCAATGGAAGGGATTGGCGGCGGAGACATAGTCCTCGAACAGCATGAAGATGAGAGTGCCGGAAAGTGCCCCGAAGAGAGAACCGGTGCCGCCGAGCACCAGCATCACAAGCGCTTCGGCCGACTGGGTGAAAGACAGGCTGTCGAGGCCGACGACCTGTGTCGAAATCGCATTCAAGGCGCCGCCGACACCGGCAACGGCGCCTGATATCGCATACATTCTGATGAGAGCTGCCTTCGGCGAAGCGCCTATGGCGCGGATGCGCAGCGGGTCCTGCTTGATGGCGCGGCAGAGCATGCCGAAAGGCGAGCGAACCAGAACCCTCAGCAGCACGAAGACGATCAGCAGCAGCGCCATTCCGAAGAAGAAGGCGGTGTGACCGTAGAGATCGAATTCGAAGAGGCCGAAGACCGGGTCCGGCGCGATGCCGGAAAGTCCGTCGCTGCCGCCTGTCCATGACGAGGCCTTGTTGGCGAATTCATGGAAGAGGTTGATCAGCGCAATCGACAGCACCAGCTGCGGCAATCCATGCGCACGCAGGATGATCGCGCCGCAGAGCAGCCCGGCAACCGCGCCGCCTGATATGCCGGCCAGCATCATCAGCAGCGGGTCATTGATGCCGTAATGCGCCGACAGGATCCCGGCGGCATAGGCGCCGGAGCCGAAAAGTGCTGCATGGCCGAGCGTTGCGACGCCGCAATAACCGGTCACGAGATCGAGCGACAGGACGAGCAGCGCGATCGTGATCATCCGGGTCAAAAGGGCGAGATTATCGGGGAAGGCGAAATAGCCGATCGCGGCAATGGCTATGATGACCGCTATTCCGATGAGGTCGCGGCCGATAAATCCGCGACGATGCTGTAGACCTTCGTTTTCGTTGTTCATGACAAGCGCCATCTTATTTCGCCCTTCCGGCAAGGCCGCGCGGGAAGACGCAGATGATTGCGATCACGGCGAGATAGAAGAAGAATTCACCGAATTCCGGCATCAGATACCGCCCTGTCGTATCGATCGCGCCCAGCAGCAGACAGGCGATCAGTGCACCTGGAATGGAGCCCGCGCCGCCGACGGAGACGACGACCAGGAAGGTCACCATGTAGCGCAGCGCGTAATAGGGTTCGACGGGCAGGAGTTCGGCCCCGACCACGCCGCCGAAGGCGGCAAGCCCGACGGCAACGGCAAAACTCACCGCATAGATGATCTCGGTGCGCACGCCGAGGGCCGCGGCCATTGCCGCATCATCGACGGAGGCACGCAGCTTGACGCCGAAGCTCGTCCTGTCGATCGTAAACCAGAGGGCGAGCGCCACGGTGAGGCCGCAGAGGATGACGAAAAGCCGGTGAACGGGAATGGTGCGGAAGCCGAGATCGGCTGACCCCTGCAGCGCACCGGTAAGCGGTATGGTCTTCAGCGTCGGTCCCATGACATAATTGGCGATGCCGATGACGCAGAAGGTGATGCCGATGGTCATCAGCACCTGGGTCAGTTCCGGTGCGCCATAGATCCGGCGGTAGAGAAAACGCTCGATCGGAATGGCGACGATGATGGTGATGACAACGGCGGCGATGACCGCCGCGGCATAACCGAGGCCGAGGTCGCGGGCGACATAGGAGGCGATATAACCGCCGATCATCGCGAAGGCGCCATGGGCGAGGTTGACGACACGCATCAGCCCCATGGTCACCGAAAGGCCGATCGAGATCACGAAGAGCACCATGCCATAGGCCAGCGCGTCGACGGCTATGCTGAAGACTGTCTGCATGGAAATCCCTTGCTTCCAAGCGACGGGCTCGGCCTGATC
The DNA here is from genome assembly GCF_001679785.1 of Rhizobium leguminosarum. NCBI lineage: Bacteria > Pseudomonadati > Pseudomonadota > Alphaproteobacteria > Hyphomicrobiales > Rhizobiaceae > Rhizobium > Rhizobium leguminosarum. The sequence goes on along the minus strand of NZ_CP016286.1, from coordinate 3,199,969 downwards.
GCAGGCCAAGTCCGTCGCCTGTCTTGACGCTCTATGTTACTTGACGGCCGCCAGGCCCGGATCACCCTGCTTCTCGAAAGTCTGGACCTCCTTGTTGATGTAGGTCCCGTCATCGGCTTTCGTCACTTCGCGCAGATAGATGTTCTGCTTGATGTGACGGCTTTCCGGATCGATCGAAACCGGGCCGCGCGGGCTCGTCCAGGCAAGGCCCTTGACCGCATCGACGGCCTTCTCAGCATCTTGTTTGCCGCCCGTCGCCTCGATCATCTTGTAGATGACATGCATGCCGTCATAGGCGCTGACTGAGGGGAAGGAGAGTTCGGCCTTGTTGCCGATCGCTTTGGTCGCCGCCTCGACGAAAGCCTTGTTCTCGGGAGAATCGTGCGACACGGCGTAGTGGAAGGTCGTCTGGATGCCGAGTGCGGCATCGCCGAGCGCCGGCAGATCGGATTCCTGCGTGAGGTCACCCGGTGCGAAGAACTTGATGCCGGCAGCCTTCAGGCCATTGTCGTTGTAAGCCTTGACGAAGCCGAGCGTCGTCGGACCGGACGGCAGGAAGGCGAACACGCCCTCAGCGCCGGAATCCTTGATGCGCTGCATGATCGGGCTGAAATCGTTGGTCGCAAGCGGCATGCGGATTGCCTCGACCACCTGGCCGCCGGCCTTTTCGAAGCCGGCCTTGAAAGCGTTCTCGGCGTCGATGCCGGGGCCGTAATCGCTGACGACGGAAATCACCTTCTTGACGCCGGCGTCGAAGGCGACCTTGGCGATCGGCGTCGAGGTTTGCCAGGTGGTAAACGAGGTGCGGACGACGAGCGGGCTCTTGGTCACGATCGCCGAGGTGGCGGCGTTCATGATGACCATCGGCACATTGCCCTGCTTCAGGATCGGCGTCACCGCCATGGCATCGGGCGTGAAATAGAAGCCGGCAAGATACTGGACCTTTTCCTTGACGATCAGTTCCTGCGCCAGCGCCTTGGATTGAGCGGGATCGGCCTGCGGCACGTCGCGATAGACGATTTCCACTGTATCGCTGTCGACCGTGTTGCCGTTGACCGCCATATAGGCGTCGATACCGGCCTTGAAATTCTTGCCCTGGAGCGCGAACGGACCGGAGAACGGGCCGATGACGCCGACCTTGATGGTGTCGGCATAGGCCGTGCTGCTGAGCAGCACCGCCGCAACGGCGGCGAATACAAGCTTTTTCATGTTAGTTTCCTCCACTTTAAAATGCGGCCTTCATGGCTCGCCTCAGTCTCAGATCTTCATATCAGAACGGCAATCCGACGTAGTTTTCTGCGAGCGCCGTCGAGGCGGCGCGTGAATGCGTCAGATAGTCGAGTTCCGCCTCCTGGATTTTCTGATCGAAATCGCCGGTGTCGGGAAATCGATGCATCATCGTCGTCATCCACCAGGAAAACCGCACGGCTTTCCACACGCGGGCGAGCGCCTTTTGCGAGTAGGTGTCGATGCCGCCATCCGATTTCTCGCGGTAATGCTCGATCAGCCCCGAGAAAAGATAATGAACGTCGCTGGCGGCAAGGTTCAATCCCTTGGCGCCGGTCGGCGGGACGATATGGGCGGCGTCGCCGACCAGGAAAAGCCGGCCGAAACGCATCGGCTCAGTGACGAAGGAGCGCAGCGGCGCGATCGATTTCTCGAAGGACGGCGCGGTCGCCAGGGCCTCGGCGTGATGCACCGGCAGACGCCGTCTCAACTCGTCCCAGAAGCGATCGTCACTCCAGTCCTCGATCTTCTCGTCGAGCGCGCATTGGATGTAGTAGCGGCTGCGGGTCGCCGAGCGCATCGAACAGAGCGCAAAGCCCCTTGGATGGTTGGCGTAGATCAGTTCACGGCTGACAGGCGCCACATCGGCAAGCACCCCCAGCCAGCCGAAGGGATAGACCTTCTCGAAACTCCCGATCGCCCGTTCCGGGACGGCCTTGCGGCTGACGCCGTGAAACCCGTCGCAGCCGGCGATGAAGTCACAATCGATGCGCTTGGCAACACCGTCTCTCACATAGGTGACGAAGGGAGAATGGCCGTCGAAATCATGCGGCGCGACATCGACGGCATCGTAGATCGACAGGGAGCCGCTCGCTTCACGCCGCTCCATGAGATCGCGCGTCACCTCGGTCTGTCCATAAACCGTCACGCGTCTGCCGGCGGTCAATTCGTGGAGGTCGATGCGATGGTCGCGTCCGTCGAAGGCCAACGAGAAACCGTCATGCGGCAGGCCTTCGGCGTGCAGCCGTGTCCCGGCTTTTGCCTGATCCAGCAGCCCGACGGTGCCTTCCTCCAGAACGCCGGCACGAACCCGGCCGAGGATGTAATCCTTGTTCACACGATCGAGAATGACATTGTCGATGCCTGCTTCGGTCAGGAGCTGGCCGAGCAGCAGGCCGGATGGTCCCGAACCAATGATGGCGACCTGCGTTCGCAACTGCTTCCTCCCTGCATTTTTGCGTTTTGCCAGATTCTGCCGTTTCGTCCCTGCCGTAGCAATGGACATTCCGGCCGAAAAATTGCACTAATCGAACATTGGTGCGGGAGCAGCCCTATGAGCAGACATATCCCTACCTACGAACTCTACGGTGAGAATACCGGGCGAAAGCCCGATTTTTGGTTGCATTGCGAAACAATTCGCTCCCGCAGCAGCTTGCATCAATGGGAGATTCGCCCGCACCGTCACGAGAGTTTCTTTCAGATATTGTACATCGAAGGCGGTTCGGGCGATGCGATCTTCGGCGAAAACAGCCATGCCATCCGTCCGCCGGCAATCATCACTGTGCCGCCTGGGCTCAATCACGGCTTTCGTTTTTCACGCGATATCGACGGCTTGGTGATCACCCTGTTGAGATCCCATCTCAGCCATCCGCCCGGCGACCGAAGCCACCTCGGCGAATGGTTTGCTACGCCGCATCTGACGCCGCTCGATCCCGATAATGCCGAGGCAGCCTATGTCATGCAGACGTTGAAGCGGCTGGGCGACGAATTCGAAAACCGCCGCAGCGGCCGCAACGAGGCGTTGGCCGCCTATGTCGCCCTGGCACTGCGGCTGACGGCGAGGATTTCTCATGAAGGGAATACGGGCGAGCTTCCGCCCAACGAGAACGAGCGGCGAATGGAAATGCTGAGCGAGCTCATTCAGCAACATTTCCGATCACACAAGCCCGCGTCCTTCTACGCCAGAGAGCTTGGGGTTTCGCCGACTCATCTCACCCGTATCGTCCGGTCGATGACCGGCAACACTCCCCACGAACTGATCGCCGGCAAACTCGTCGAAGAGGCGAAACGCCAGCTGGTTTTTACGCTGGGCAGTGTTCAGGAGATCGGATTTCGGCTCGGCTTTGCCGACCCCGCCTATTTCTCGCGATTCTTCGTTAAATACACCGGAGAAACGCCGCGGGTCTGGCGCATGAAGGAGAAGGTTCGGCTTGAAGGTGTATAGGCCACCCGCAAGGGTTGTGGGCGCGCAACTGCCCTACCAGGCTTCGACGCCCTCTTCCGTGTTGCGGGCGCGTTCGCCGGCGCGGGTCTCGTATGCGCCTCGTTGCTCAGCTGACTTGACGACATCCTCTGAGCCATCGCGCTGGGCTTCGGGCGTCATGTAGAAGGCGAGCGCCTTTTCCAGCCGGGCGGCGGTAAGCGTGGCAGCGAAACTTTTCATGTCGTTTCCTCGGTCGACGGCCTTGAAGCTTGCCCGAGACACATAGCCTACGATGCGGTCTTCCAGGAACAGTGCGCCGATGGTTTTCACCAACTTTAGACTTTGCTTGACGATTGTTTCTGCCGGATGATCTCCGCCGACCAGTTCCGTGCGATTCCGTTTGGTTTTCGCTTCACGCCATCGGCCATGTCCAGTTTCGCACCTCCGGCATGTCCTCGCCATATTCACGGACATAGTCGTGATGCTCCGCAAGCTTGCCGCGGAAGGCGGCGAGCGCTTCGCCTGCTTTCTCCTTCAGGCAGGGTACACGCTCGATCGCTTCGATGGCGAGATGGAAACGGTCGAGTTCGTTGAGGACGGTCATGTCGAAGGGCGTCGTCGTCGTGCCTTCCTCGATGAAGCCGCGGACGTGGATGTTGCGGTGGTTGGTGCGTTTATAGGTCAGGCGGTGAATGAGATAGGGATAGCCGTGATAGGCGAAAATGACAGGCTTGTCGGCGGTGAAGATCGCGTCGAAGGCCTCGTCGGTCAGGCCGTGCGGATGCTGATCCGTGGATTGCAGTGCCAGGAGATCGACGACGTTGACGGTGCGGATCTTCAGCTCGGGAATGGCCTTGCGCAGAAGATCGACCGCAGCAAGCGTCTCCATGGTCGGCACGTCGCCGGCGCAGGCCATGACGAGATCGGGCAGAATGGTATCTTCCTCGTTGCTCGCCCAGTGCCAGATGCCGATGCCGGCCTCGCAATGTTTCACCGCCTCGTCCATCGATAGCCATTGCGGCTCCGGCTGCTTGCCCGCGACGATCACATTGATGCGGTCATAGGTGCGCAGGCAATGGTCGCCGACCCAAAGCAGGGTGTTGGCATCCGGCGGCAGGTAGATGCGGACGATATCGGCCTTCTTGTTGGCGACGAGGTCGACGAAGCCGGGATCCTGATGGCTGAAGCCGTTGTGGTCCTGACGCCAGACATGCGAGGTCAGCAGGTAATTCAGCGACGAGATCGGCTTTCTCCACTCGAGTTCCCGCGTCACCTTCAGCCATTTGGCGTGCTGGTTGAACATGGAATCGATGATGTGGATGAAGGCCTCGTAGCAGGAGAACAGGCCGTGGCGGCCAGTCAGCAAATAGCCTTCCAGCCAACCCTGGCAGAGATGTTCGCTCAGCACCTCCATGACACGTCCATCTCGGGACAAGTGGACGTCGTAGGGTTCGATATGCTCCATCCAGACACGGTCGGTGACTTCGAAGACGCTGCCGAGACGGTTCGATTCGGTCTCGTCGGGGCCGAAGATACGGAAGTTGGCGGCCTCCGCGTTGCGCTTCATCGTGTCGCGCAGGTAATGGCCGAGGATCTCGGTCGACTGCACCATGGTGCTGCCGCGCTTGCCGATATCGACCGCATAATCGCGGATATCGGGAACATCTAGCTCCCGGCGCAGCAAGCCGCCATTGGCATGCGGATTGGCGCCCATGCGGCGTTCGCCGACAGGGGCGAGCGCGCGCAGCTCGGGTTTCAGCCGGCCGTCGGGGTTAAACAGGTCTTCCGGGTCATAACCGCGCATCCAGTCCTCGAGGATCTTGCGATGACCTTCATTCTCGCGGCAATTGGAGACCGGCACCTGATGGGCGCGCCAGAAGCCTTCGACTTTCTTGCCGTCGACCTCCTTCGGGCCTGTCCAGCCCTTCGGGCTGCGCAGCAGGATCATTGGCCAGCGCGGGCAGCCGTCCGCGGCCTTGCCGTCCCGGGCTTGCGTCTGGATGTCGCGGATGCGGTCGAAGATCTGGTCCAGGGTTGCTGCCATCTGCTGATGCATGTCGCGCGGCTCATGGCCCTCGACGAAGAACGGCTCGTAGCCATAGCCTTCGAAGAGACGCCTGAGGTCATCATCACTGGTACGGCCGAGAATGGTCGGATTGGCGATTTTGTAGCCGTTCAGATGCAGGATCGGCAGCACGGCGCCATCGCGGGCGGGATTGAGGAATTTGTTGGAATGCCAACTCGCGGCTAGCGGCCCGGTTTCGGCCTCGCCATCGCCGACGACGCAGGCGACGATCAGGTCGGGATTGTCGAAGGCAGCGCCATAGGCATGGACGAGGGCGTAGCCGAGTTCGCCGCCCTCATGGATCGAGCCTGGCGTTTCGGGTGCCGCATGGCTCGGAATGCCGCCGGGGAAGGAGAATTGCCGAAAGAGTTTGCGCATGCCTTCGGCATCCTCGGAGATATCGGGATAGATCTCGCTGTAGATGCCTTCGAGATAGGTGTTGGCGACCATGCCCGGCCCGCCATGGCCGGGGCCGCACATATAGATGATGTCGAGATCGCGGGCGCGGATCAGGCGGTTCAGATGCGCATAGATGAAGTTGAGGCCGGGCGTCGTGCCCCAATGACCGAGCAGGCGGGGCTTGATATGCTCGGCCTTCAACGGCTCACGCAGCAGAGGATTGGCAAGCAGATAGATCTGGCCGACCGAGAGATAGTTGGCGGCTCGCCAGTAGCGGTCGATGAGTGTGAGTTCGGGATCGGTCAGGGCGGCGGTCGAGACATGCTTTTCCATGGGTTTCTCCCGTTCGAAAACGTCTTCAACGTCAATTCTACCGGCTGATGCCGGCAAGCTGTTGATCTGGATCAGCCACTGCCAAGAACGGTCAGCGCCTCCTCGGCGATGATCTGCTCCTCATCGGTGGCGATGACATGGGCGACGATGCGGCTTTCCCTGGTGCTGATCGTGAAATCATTGGCGGCATTGGCCTTTTCGTCCATCGCAAGGCCAAGCCAGGACAGCCGCTTTGCCACGCCGGCGCGGATCTCCGGCTGATGTTCGCCGATGCCGGCGGTGAAGACGATGGCGTCAAGGCCGTTCAGCGTCGCCGCCATGCGGCCGATTTCGCCGGCAATGCGCAGGGTGAAGAGGTCGATCGCCTGGCGCGCCTCCGACCGTCCGTCCTTCAACAGGTCGCGCGTATCGGCGCTGATGCCGGAGACGCCGAGCAGGCCGGAGCGGTGATAGAGCAGGTCTTCGATCTCCTCAAAGGACTGCTTCCTCTGACCGGCCAGATGCAGGATGACGCCGGGATCGAGCCAGCCCGGGCGCGTCGCCATCGGGATGCCGTCGAGCGTCGAAAAGCCCATGCTGCAATCGCGGCTGACGCCGTCATTCAGCGCACAGAGGCTGGCGCCGCTGCCGAGATGGGCGACCACCACCTTTCCGACGCGCGGCGCCTTGCGGCGAAGTTCTCCGGCGATGAATTTATAGGAGAGGCCGTGGAAACCGTAGCGCTTGATGCCCTCGTCATGCAGCGCGCGGGGAATGGCGAAGCGGCGAACGAGATCGTCCTGCGTGGCGTGAAAAGCCGTGTCGAAGGAGGCCGTCTGGGCAAGATGCGGTTTCAGATGCCGGAGGGCGCGGATGAAACGCAGCGCCTGCGGCTGGTGCAGGGGCGCAAGCGGGGTCAGCGCATCGACGGCATCGATTGCGGCGGCGTCGAGGCCGATCGCCCTGGTGAAGCGGTCGCCGCCATGGACGACACGGTGGCCGGCAGCACGCGTGGCGGTCATGTCGAAGTGATCGGCGAGACGCGCAAAAGTCTCATCGATGACGCCGTGCAGGTCTTCCGTCACCTCGGCCTTCAACGGCATCTCGACTACCTGCTGCCCTTTTGTCAGACCGAGCGAGAGAGGTTCGGCGCGGAAATCGATGACGCCCTTGCCGATGCGCTGCGCCTCGGCGCCATCTATCGCGAAGATGCCTATCTTGATCGTGGAGGAGCCGGCGTTGAAGGTCAGCAGGAGGTCGCTCGATGACATGTTTTCCAAGACTCCGTGCGGGCGTGACGATAGCCGAACTTAGTGCCGCGGCTTCTGACGGAAAGGTATTTATTCACCCACCCGTGGGTTTTGTCGCTGGGCTGGAAGCGCATCGTCGTTACCGTCGGCGAAAAGATCGGCAAGACGCATCTGACCTATGGTCAGGGCGCGGCGGCTGAAGTCGTGGCGATGGTCACCATCGCTTCGGCCGACCATCTCGGCCTGCCGGTCTCGACCACGCATGTGCTGTCACCAGGCGTTGCCGGCACCATGGCGGCCAACGGTTCCGGCCTGCAATGGTCGACCGTGCGCAACATGCTGATGGCCTGGGTGCTGACGCTGCCGGCCTCGATCGCTATCGCCTTCGTGCTGTTCGTGATCATGCGCCAGGTTTTTTAAAGCAAATTCCCGGCAAAGCGCGAAGCGGTTTTGCCGGGAATTGCGTCAAAACAAAAGGTAGAGCGTTCCGTCAGCCCGTCGAGGCCAATTTGGCATTGCGATCGCTGATGAAGATGCCCGCCTCGGCGGCGGGCATCGCCTTGCCGAAGAGATAACCCTGGCCGATATCGCAGCCGAGCTGCAGCAGGAAGGCGAGCTGGCCGTGCTCCTCGATGCCTTCGGCCGTCGTCTTGATGTTGAGGCTCCTGCCGAGGCCGAGCATGGCGCGGACGATCTTTTCCTGGCGCTCGTCGTCGCGATAGGTGGCGATGAAGCTTTTGTCGATCTTGATCTTGTCGAAACGATAGCGGGCGAGCTGAGCGAGGCTCGAATAACCCGTGCCGAAATCGTCGAGTGCGATCTGGATGCTGGCCGCGTGCAGTTCGTCGAGAATGGCGGCGGCGACGGCGGGATCCTGGATCAGCGCATTTTCGGTGATCTCCACTTCCAGGCGCTGCGGCGGCAGCCGGCTGGCCGAAAGGACCTTGAGAATACGCGACGTCAGCAATCTGTCTTCCATCTGCACCGGCGAGACGTTGAAGGACAACATCACATGCTCCGGCCAAGCGAGGGCGTCAGAGCAGGCCTGGGCAAGAAGATCCTCGAACAATGCGGTGATCATGCCGGTTTCCTCGGCAATATCGATGAAGACCGGCGGCGGAATGTTGGCGCCGTCGTCGCCGATCCAGCGTGCTAAGGCCTCGAAGCCGCAGAGCTGGCCGGTCTTCAGGTCGATCAGCGGCTGATAGAAGGGCTTGATCGCCTTGTTGGAGATTGCGGCGCGCAGCCTGGTTTCCAGCGCGGCGCGCTCCGTTACCTTGTCCTGCATCGAAGGTTCGAAGGCCAAATAATGGTTAGGCCCGCGTGATTTCGCCTCGTACATGGCGAGGTCGGCACGGTGGGCGGCATCTTCCAGCGGCTCGGCTCCTTCGGCCCAGCGGTCATAGCCGACGCTGGCGCCGACTTCGACGGCAAAGCCATCGATATGGATCGGCCGGGTGACGGCCTGGATCAGCAGCTTGGCAAAACGCTCCTCGCGCTGCGCCGTCAGGGCGAAGGCGACGATGATGAATTCGTCGCCGCCGAAGCGATAGACGCAGTCGGCATTGCCGAGCGCGCAGATGCGTCTGGCAACCTCGATCAACAAGATGTCGCCGCCCTTATGCCCGACGAGATCGTTGACCTTCTTGAAGCCGTCGAGGTCGACGCAGAAGATAGTGACGTTGCGGTCCCACTCCTCGATCTCGGCCTCGTCGTCCTTGATCGGCCGTGACAGGATCTTGCGCTCGAAGGCGTAGCGGTTCGGCAGCTTGGTCAGATGGTCGTGGGTCGCGGTCCAATCGGCTTTTGCCTGGGCGGCGGCGCGCAGTTCCATTTCCTTGCGCAGGTCGGCGATGCGCAGCACCGAATAGATGAAGCTCATGGCGCCGGCGATGCCGAGCGCCAGAACGAGCTTGTCGGCGCCGTACTCGCCGAAACCGGTCATGAAGGCGACCAGGCTGTCGTCGAGCTGCAGCAGCGTGCCGAGAAGCCAGAGGGTCACGCCAGACACCACGATCGACACGCACTGCCGCCCGGGCCTGCTTTGGAAAAACACCGGCATTATGCCTTCTCCATCTCCACCTTCGCGGAAATATCACGAAAGTCTGAAATGTTTGTTGAAACCAGAAGGCGAATTATGGGATGCGGCAGCCTGTCGCTGTGCCGCAGAGAGTCCCGACGGGGCTTGTGATGAACCAGGGCGTCGTTGTCAGCGCGATCCCTTCGTGGTCAGGAGACCGGCTGATGCGGGAAAAGAACGAAGGCGAGCGCGCTAGTGCATCGCTCGCCCTTTCTCGTGCTTCAGGCGGTGACGATCAGCAGCGGAACGCTGACGATGAGACCGACCAGAACCGTGACTGTGGCGACACGCATGAAACGCAGGCGTCGCGTGCGCTCGCCACTCCAATCATATGTCATTCTTCCATCTCCTTGGGACAAGGAAGTAGTCCCCGCAAAGCCGGGTTCAACAGAGATGACGCGATTTGCTTGTGCAAAGCTGGATAAGATCAGCAGTCTCTAATGCTGGAAGCGCAGAGACCAGCGCTGTGCGTTGCTGGTCATGCGGATGACGGAAAGCGGCTCGACGTCGCTCAGCCAGAAGGAGGAGAGCGGCGCCTGCAGCACATGCACGATCGATGCCCGGATGACGGCGGCATGGCTGATTGCAATGACGTGGCCGCCGAGGACGGTCTGGCCATCCATCCAGCCGGCGATGCGCGTGCGCAGATCAAGAAGGTTCTCGCCGCCATGCGGGGCCGCTTCCGGATCGCTCATCCAGCCCATGAGGTTCTCCGGCTCTTCTGTCCCGATCGCCGCGATCGACCTGCCGGCCCAGCGGCCATGGTCGCAGTCGCAAAGCGCCTGATCTATTTGGGCTTCGAGGCGGAGCGCGTCAGCAGTCTGACGGGCGCGCAAGGCGGGGCTCGTGGCAATACGGTCGGCGCGGGGCGGGGCGATCATCCTGCCGGCTTCCTCCACGGCCTTGCCCTCCAGCGGTTCGTCGAGCGGGAACAGGGCCTTGCGGCTTGCTGCCGTCGCGCCATGGCAGATCCAGGTGAGGCGCGTGTTCACGGTCGTTCTTGTCTCCCGGAATGCGGCGACAGCGTCCTTCGCCGGCTTGTGAAGTTTCGTTGACAGTCTCTTCGGCGTGCAGATATAACCGTGCTGTTGCGGGTTTGGAAGCCGGTGTAAGTCCGGCGCGGTCGCGCCACTGTGACCAGCGTGTCGAAAGCTCTTCGCGCTGGAAGTCAGACCCTACTGCACAAGCACTCTTTCGACTGAACGCGTCATTCCCGGAGGAATACATGTCTGACACCACTTTCGCGCCCGTTGCTGTACCGGCGCCGATCCCTGTAGGCGAGATCCTGCCCTGGGCGATCTTCGGCGGCCTGCTGATGCTCATCGTCCTCTATTTCGTCGGCACAGAAGAAGGCGCAATAGCGCTGTTCAACGGTATGTATGTGCATGAATTCGTGCATGACGGCCGCCATCTCCTCGGCTTTCCCTGCCACTAAGGGAGTTCCTGACATGGTTGGAAATCTTCTGCTTCGCGGCATGCTCGCGGGCCTGATTGCTGGCATTCTCGTTTTCGCTTTCGCCCACACCTTCGGCGAGCCGCTGGTGGATGCGGCGATCGCCCTCGAGGAGGCGAGCGCCCAGGCGGCCGGCGAAGCTGCCGAACCCGAAATCGTCAGCCGCGCCACGCAGGCCGGTCTCGGCCTTTTCACCGGCGTCATGGCCTACAGCGTCGCCGTCGGCGGGCTCTTCGCGCTCGCTTTCGCTTTCGTGCAAGGCCGCTTCAGCAGCCTTTCGCCGCGCGGCACCTCGGCCGTCATCGCCATTGCCGCCTTCGTGGCGGTCGTGCTTGTTCCCGGGATCAAGTATCCGGCCAACCCGCCGGCGGTCGGCAATCCCGATACGATCGGCGCCAGGACCGAGTTGTTCTTCCTGATGATCGTCGTGTCGCTTGCCGCACTCATTGCCGCGGTGGCGCTGTCGCGTCGTCTTTCCGAGCGCTTCGGTCCCTGGAACGGCGCGACCATCGCCGGCATCGCCTATCTCGTCTTCATCGGCGTCGTGCTCTACCTGCTGCCGCCGATTAACGAGGTGCCGGAGAAATTCTCGGCGATGGTGCTCTGGGGCTTCCGCACGACCTCGCTCGGCATGCATGCGATCCTCTGGGCAACGCTCGGCCTCGCCTTCGGGGCGCTGGCGGAAAAGCGGCTTGCCGTTAAGGGCGGGCAACGCGGTCGGCCGGCAGCAGTATTCCATTGAACGCATCGAAGGGCGCCGCTTTGCCGGCGCCCTGAACTTTTCGGGCGATTATGAAAAACGACAAAGCCAGACCACTGCTGCTGACGGCGTTTTCTGCCGCCGCCTTTTTTGTCGTTGCCGGAGGTGCTTTTGCCCATAGCCGCAGCGACGCCGGCAGCCATGCCGGGCTGGATATCCCAGAGATTTCACACGGCGAGATGGCTGTCATGTCTGACTATCGCGGCCGGATTATCGATCTGGCGTCACGCGCCGTCGATACGAACGAGCCGTTCCGGCGCGTGCTGAACTATGCCGAGATCCAGTATTCCTACTGTCTGTGGGGGCGGATGCCGGGCAGCGTGACGGATGAGGAAAGCCCGTTCAACGAATGCGCCCATGCCTATCTCGCCGCGACCAAGGCGGTCTTGCTTTCGATGCGCGAGATGCCGCGGGAGGCTGCTGCGGCGGGTGAAATCATTTCCGCGGTCGACGCCGACATGTTGCGGCGCGGTCTTGCGCTGATCAACTGCCGGTTCAGCGGCGAAGCCTTCAACACGGCCGATATCGTCAAGCCGCGCTGGAGCGGGATCCCATTCCATGCCGCCAGCATGGCATCGCTGACGGGGCTTGCCTCTTTGTTCGGCCTTGGCGTGTTTGCGCTTCGCCGTTTCTCGCGACCGAAAGCTCAGTCGTCGGAATAGCGCTGCTCGCGCCACGGATCGCCATACATGTGGTAGCCGTTCTTTTCCCAGAAGCCGGCCTGGTCGGCAGGCATCAGCTCGATGCGGCGCAGCCATTTGGCGCTTTTCCAGAAATAGAGATGCGGCACGACGAGGCGCATCGGTCCACCGTGCTCCGGTGTCAGCGGCAGGCCTTCCCAGGCGGTGGCGAGGATCGCATCCTCGGCGGCGAAATCGGAAAGCGGCAGGTTCGTGGTATAGCCGTCATAGCTCGTCAGCATGACGTAAGCTGCTTCCGGCTTCGGCATTGCGAGGTCAAGCAGATCGCGCGTCGAAACACCCTTCCATTTGTTGTCGTAGCGCGACCAGGTGGTGACGCAGTGGATATCGCTCACCCCCGTGCTCTGTTCGATCGCCTGGAAGTCGGCCCAGGTGAGGGTGCGCGTCGTTTCGACGAGGCCGCGCACCTCGAGCCGCCAGGTCTCGGTCGAGATGACAGGCTGCTGGCCGAGGTCGAGTACCGGCCAGTTCTTGACAAGGTGCTGGCCGGGCGGCAGGCGCTCGGCTTCGGGACGGCTGATACGGCCGGTCAGGAACTTGCCCTCTGCCGCCCAGCGGCGCTTGGATGTGGTGAGTTTGCTGTCGGCGGGCGTCTGGTCGTCGCTCATGGGCGGGCCTCCTTGCGGTGCAGCAATAGGACATCCGCCCCTGCCGGGTGTCAAGTTTCGGCGGCCCCTTGGAAATCCCTAATCACCCCTCTAAACTCGCTCCCTCGGGTATGCCTCGCTGGGGAGTGGAGGCAGAAAAGGGGAGGAGCCGGTTCTGTCTTCGAAATATCGTGCGATAGCGGCGTTGCTGGTGGTGCCGCTGATCATCTTCGCCTTCTTCACCTATGGGAGCGCGATTGCGACGCGCGCCTATATGGAGGAAGCCTCGGCGCAGGCGGGGACGGCGCTGCGCCTTGCCGTTTCGGCACTCAGCGGCCATCTCAACCGCTACGAGGCGCTGCCGGCGCTGATCGCCGATCATGACGACATCAAGGAACTGGTGAGCGCGCCTGACGATGCGGCGCTGCGCGATGCCGCCAATCTCTATCTCAAGGAGATCAACGGGCTGCTGAAATCCTCCGATATCTATGTGGTCAAGCCAGACGGAGAGACGATCGCGGCCAGCAATTACGATGGGCCTGCAAGCTTCGTCGGACAGAATTTCAGCTACAGGCCCTATTTCCAGGATGCAATCGAAGGCCGGCAGGCACGGTTTTACGCGCTCGGGACCACCTCGCTGAAGCGCGGCTATTATTTTGCCGCACCGATCCGAACCGGCGCGGATATTGGCGGCGTCATCGTCTTTAAGGTCGATATCGACATGATCGAATCCTCCTGGGGCGGCGGCGAATACAAGATTTTCGTCTCCGATCCGGAGGGTATCATCTTCATGTCCGGCAGCCCGGAATGGCTCTATGGTGCAATCCTGCCGCTGACGGCCGACCGTGTCGCCCGCACCGAAGCATCGCGGCGTTATGCCAATGCCAGGCTGGCGGCGCTGCCGGTGACGCGTCACCACTTCGAGCAGCATGAGCTGATGACGCTGGCCGGCGAGCGCGGTTCGAGCGAATTTCTGGTGCTCTCGCATTATATGCCTGCCGAGGACTGGACGGTGAACGTGCTGATGGAGACGAGTTCCATCCGTGCCCAGGCACGCACAGCGCTTGCGGCAGTCTTTCTCTTCCTCTGCATCGCCGGGCTCGCGGTCGCGGTTCTGCGCCAGAGGCGGGCGCGGCTTGCCGAGCGCATGCAGATGCAAGCCGAAGCCCGCAACGAGCTGGAGCGGCGCGTCGAGGAGCGCACAGCCGATCTTGCCCGCGTCAACAGCCGTATCGAAGAAGAAATCGCCGAACGGCGGCTGACCGAGCAACAGCTCCGACAGACTCAGGCCGATCTGATCCAGGCGGGCAAGCTTGCCGGGCTGGGGCAGATGTCGGCTGCCCTTTCGCACGAGTTCAACCAGCCGCTCGCCGCCGCCAAGACCTATACGGACAGCGCCTCCGTTCTCATCGACCGTGGGCGGACGGATGAGGCGCGGGACAATATCCGGCGTATCGGCGGGCTGATCGACCGTATGGCTGCGATCAGCCGACACCTGCGCAACTTCGCGCGCAAGCCGAACGAGAAGCTCGGTCCCGTTTCCCTCGACGAGGCGATGCGCGATACGCTCGAGATCATCGCCTGGCGGCTGAAGGCGGCGGATGCCGAACTGCTTCTCGCTCTCGGGCCTCGTCCGCCGGCGGTACGCGCCGGTTCGGTGCGCCTGCAGCAGGTGCTGGTGAATGTGATCTCGAATGCGGCCGATGCGGTGGAGGGGCTGGATGATCGACGCATCGAGGTTTCTGCCTTCGAGGAGGCCGGCAAGGTGGTGCTGACGGTGCGAGACCATGGACCGGGCGTGCCGGCGGCGATCGCCGAGCGCATCTTCGATCCCTTCTTCACGACGAAGGGCGTCGGCAAGGGGCTCGGCCTCGGGCTTTCGATCTCCTACAACATCATCAAGGATTTCGGCGGCAGCCTTACTGCTGCCAATCATCCCGAAGGGGGCGCGGTGTTCCGCATCGAGCTGCAATCGGCGGCAGGACTGATGCCGGAGGCAGCGGAATGAACGACGCGAAGATCTTGCTGGTTGACGACGAGGAGGAACTGCGCCGCTCGACGGCGCAGGCGCTGGAGCTCTCCGGCTTCAGTGTCGAGACCTATTCGAACGGCGACCACGTGCTGGAGCTGATCGGCTACAGCTTCCCCGGCGTCGTCGTCAGCGATATTCGCATGCCCGGCATCGACGGCATGACGCTGATGCAGAAGATCCGCGAGCTCGACCCGGAGGTGCCGGTCATTCTCGTCACCGGCCACGGCGACGTTCAGCTTGCGGTGAAGGCGATGCGCGAAGGCGCCTATGATTTCATCGAGAAGCCGTTCACGCCGGAGATGCTTGCCGGCGTCATCCGCCGGGCGATGGAGCGGCGCGGCCTCGTGCTCGAAAACCGGCTGCTGAAGGCGGTTGCCGGCAAGCGCGACGATATCGAGGCGCGGCTGCCGGGGCGCACGCAGGTGATGGTGGATCTGCGCTACCGCATCCGGGCGATCGGGGCGAGCGATGCCGATACGCTGATCGTCGGCGAGACCGGGGCCGGCAAGGAGGTGGTGGCGCGGGCACTCCACGACATCAGCGCCCGGGCGAGCCGGCCGTTCATCGCGATCAATTGCGCCGCACTGCCCGCAAACCTGATCGAGAGCGAGCTTTTCGGCCATGAGGCGGGTGCCTTTCCGGGCGCGGTAAGGCCGCGCTATGGAAAATTCGAACACGGGCGCGGCGGCACGATCCTGCTCGATGAGATCGGCTCCATGCCCTTCGACCTGCAGGCGAAGTTCCTGCGGGTGCTGCAGGAGCGGGTGATCTCCAGGCTCGGTTCGAACGAGGTGGTGGCGCTCGACGTGCGCTTCATTGCGACAAGCAAGGTCGATCTGGAGGCAGAGGTGGCGGCGGGGCGCTTCCGCGCCGACCTCTTCTATCGGCTGAACGTCGCGACGCTGCACGTGCCGTCGCTGTCGCAGCGGCGGGCGGATGTTCCATTGCTTTTCCTGCAGCTGGTGCGGGAGGCGGCGGCCCGCTACGGCCGCGACGAGATGACCGTGCCGCCAGACGTTATTTCCGACATTGCTCAGCGCGACTGGCCCGGCAATGTGCGTGAGCTGAGGAATGCCGCCGACCGTCTGGTCCTCGGTCTCGACAATGGCGGGCGGCAAGCCGAGGAGGCGACCGGGCTTGCGGAGCGCGTCGCCGAATTCGAACGCGGGGTCATCGCCAGTGCACTGGTGGCGCACGGCGGCAGCCTCAGGCCGGTCTATGAGTCGCTCGGCATTTCCCGGAAGACCCTCTACGAAAAGATGCAGAAATATGGTCTCGACAAGCGGATGCTGACCACCGAAAGCTAGCCGGGTGCTGGGGCGGCGCTGCAATTTTCGCGGTGCGATGGGTGGATTTCCACCCATCGCCAGAGCCGTTTGTTTCCAAATCGACCCATGCTGCATCGCACTGTCGTAAAATTGTCTTTCGAAAGCGACTGCAATGATTGCGGGTCGATTTTTCCAGGCGGCAAATAGGTTATCCGAACCGGCGCGGAGGATGTGTCGGCGGGTTCGCTTATTTCATCAGGGAGGAAACGATGAAAATTCTGAAGGCCATGCTCGGCCTGACCGCGGCTGCCGCGGTCTCTCTTCTCGCCGGCGCCGCTTCGGCGCAGACCTATCCCGAGCGCACCATCACCATGGTCGTTCCCTTTGCGGCCGGCGGCCCCACCGATACCGTCGCGCGCCTTGTCGCCGAATCCATGTCGAAGGATCTCGGCCAGCAGATCGTCGTCGAAAATGTCGGCGGGGCGGGCGGCACGCTCGGCGCTGGCCGTGTGGCGAATGCCGATCCCGACGGTTACACCATCCTGCTGCACCATATCGGCATGGCGACCAGCGCCACGCTCTATCGCAAGCTCGCCTATGACACGCTTGGCGCCTTCGACTATGTCGGCCTCGTCACCGAGGTGCCGATGACGATTGTCGCCCGCAAGGACATGGAGCCGGCCGACCTCAAGGGGCTGATCGATTATATCAAGGCCAACAAGGACAAGGTGACGGTCGCTAATGCGGGCATCGGTGCGGCATCGCATCTCTGCGGCATGATGTTCATGAGCGCCATCCAGACGCCGCTCACGACCGTTCCCTACAAGGGCACCGGCCCTGCCATGACCGATTTGCTCGGCGGTCAGGTCGACGTCATGTGCGACCAGACGACCAACACGACGAAGCAGATCCAGGGCGGCACGATCAAGGCCTATGCCGTGACCTCGCCCAAGCGCCTCGACGTGATGAAGGACATTCCGACGGCAGTCGAAGCCGGCCTGCCGGGTTTTGAAGTCGGCATCTGGCACGGCATCTACACGCCGAAGGGCACGCCGGCCGAGATCAACGAACGTCTGTCGAAGTCGCTGCAGGTGGCGCTGAAGGATCCGAATGTCGGCGCCCGCTTCGCCGAGCTCGGCACGGTGCCATCCTCCGACGCCGATGCGACGCCGGCTGCGTTGAAGGCCAAACTCGAAAGCGAGATTGCCCGCTGGAAAACGGTGATCGAGGCCGCTGGTGAATATGCCGACTGAGGGTTATCCTCGTCCAGGCATGCCGAGAGAGCCCCTCACCCTAACCCTCTCCCCGTGAACGGGGAGAGGGGACTTGCGTCACTAAAGCGGCGGCAAGGGGCGAATGGCTTGCAGCATTTTCCCTTCTCCCCGTATGCGAGGAGAAGGTGCCGGCAGGCGGATGAGGGCAATCGCAGCAGCAGTGCGTCACGAACCATCTCCCCAGGAGACACCATGAAATCCATCAGTTTCGATACCACCAATGCGATTTGCGGCGCGCTTTTCGTCGCGACCGGCGCTTTCTTCGCCATCCAGTCGCTGGGGCTCGACCTCGGCACGACGGTGCGCATGGGCCCTGGTTATTTCCCGCTGGTGCTTGCCGCCGTGCTCGTGCTTCTCGGCGCGATCATCTTCATTCAGGCGCTGCGGGTCGAGGGCGAGCCGATCGACCCGTTTGCCTGGCGCGGCATGCTCTTCATCCTGCCGGCGCCGGTATTCTTCGGGCTGACGGTGCGCGGTCTCGGATTTGCACCGTCACTGTTCCTCACCGCCTTCATCGCCTGCTTCGCATCGCAAAAGATGAACGTGTTCTTCGCGATCGTGCTGTCGCTGCTGCTGACGATCTTTTCGGTTGGGGTCTTCAGCTACGGGCTCGGCCTGCCGTTCGAGCGCTTCGGCCCCTGGGTCCGGTTCTAGGAGACGATGATGGATCTTTTCAGCAATCTCGCGCTCGGCTTTGCAACAGCCGGCACTCCGGAAAACCTGTTCTTCTGCCTGATCGGCGTGCTGCTCGGCACGCTAATTGGCGTGCTGCCCGGGATCGGCGCCACGGCGACGATCGCCATGCTCCTGCCGATCACCTTCCAGCTCGAACCAGTCTCCTCGCTGATCATGCTCGCCGGCATCTATTACGGCGCGCAGTACGGCGGCTCGACGACGGCGATCCTGATCAACATGCCGGGCGAATCCTCGTCCGCCGTGACCGCGATCGACGGCTACCAGATGGCCCGCAAGGGCAGGGCGGGGGCAGCGCTTGCGATCGCGGCACTCGGTTCGTTCTTTGCCGGCACGGTCTCGACCTTCCTCGTCGCGATCTTCGCACCGCCGCTGACTGCAATCGCGCTGCAATTCGGCTCGGCGGAATATTTCTCGCTGATGATCGTCGGCCTCGTCTCCTCGATCGCGCTCGCGCATGGCTCGGTCGTCAAGGCGCTGGCCATGGTGGCGCTCGGGCTGCTGCTCGGCCTCGTCGGCACCGACATCTACACCGGCACGCCACGTTTCACGCTCGGCATCCGTGAATATGCGGACGGGCTGAACTTCGTGGCGCTTGCCGTGGGCGTGTTCGGCGTGGCCGAAATCCTGCGCAATCTCGAGGGCGAGTCGACACGCACGGTGCTGATGGCCAAGGTCACCGGTCTTTTGCCGTCCCGCCAGGAATTCAAGGAGATGATCGCGCCGGTCATTCGCGGTACGGCAATCGGTTCGGCGCTTGGCATCCTGCCGGGTGGTGGCGCCATTCTCGCGGCCTTCGCCTCCTATACGGTGGAAAAGCGGATGTCGAAAACGCCGGAGGAATTCGGCAAGGGTGCGATCGCCGGCGTTGCGGGACCGGAATCGGCGAACAATGCCGGCGCGCAAACCTCGTTCATTCCGCTCTTGACGCTTGGCATTCCGGCCAATCCCGTCATGGCGCTGATGGTGGGGGCGATGATCATCCAAGGCATCGTACCCGGTCCGAACGTCGCCACCGAGCAGCCGGCGCTGTTCTGGGGCATCATCGCCTCGATGTGGATCGGCAACCTGATGCTGGTCATCCTTAACCTGCCTCTGATCGGGCTCTGGGTGAAGCTCTTGACCGTGCCTTACTACGTGCTCTTCCCCATCATCATGGCCTTCTGCTCGATCGGGGTCTACAGCGTCAACGCCAACGTCTACGATCTCTACGCCGTCGCCTTCTTCGGGCTCATCGGCTATGTGCTGGCGAAGCTTCGCTGTGAGCCGGCGCCGCTTCTGCTAGGCTTCGTGCTCGGGCCATTGCTCGAGGAGAACCTCCGGCGCGCCATGATCCTGTCGCGCGGCGATCCGACCACCTTCGTTACGCGGCCAATCAGCGCCATTCTTCTGGCCATTGCGGTCGCCGTGCTGATTGTCGTCTTCCTGCCGAGTGTCAAGAAGAAGCGCGAGGAGGTGTTCGTCGAGGAGGCCTGAAGGGTTGAACTTGTGGGCCGTTTGATGAACAACGGATGATCTGACGCGGGCGCCGGTTGGGCGCCCGTTCGCTTGACAGGATATCCAGGCCCATGAGCATTGCCCGATGAGTATCCCCGCCCGGATCAAGGAAGATTTGCTTTTTCTCACCTCCTTGCGCCGCGACTTGCACGCCCATCCCGAACTCGGTTTCGAGGAGGAGCGTACCGCCGGCATCGTCGCGAGGCTTCTCGAAGAAGCTGGCCTCACGGTGCATCGCGGACTCGGCGGTACCGGCGTGGTTGGCACGCTGCAGCTCGGCAACGGCACGCGCAGGATCGGGCTGCGCGCCGACATGGATGCGCTTGCCATGCCTGAGATGGCGGAGCGGCCTTATAAATCGACGGCGCCTGGCAAGATGCATGCCTGCGGCCATGACGGTCATACGACGATGCTCCTCGGCGCTGCCCGGCATCTTGCGGCGACGCGGAATTTTTCCGGCACGGTGCATTTCATCTTCCAGCCGGCCGAAGAAGGGCGAGGCGGAGCAAGGCGCATGGTGGAGGAGGGGCTGTTCACGCTTTTTCCCTGCGATGCCGTCTACGGGCTGCACAACATGCCTGGGCTTGCGGTCGATGAGATCGCCGTGGTCGAGGGACCGCAGCTTGCCTCCTCCGATAGCTGGCGCATGACCTTCCGTGGGACCGGCACGCACGGCGCCAAGCCGCATCTCGGCCGCGATCCGATCACGGCGGCCGGAACCTTCCTATCATCGCTGCAGACGATCGTCGGGCGGGTGGTCGATCCGCTGCAACCGGCCGTCGTCAGCGCCTGTTTCCTGCAGGCGGGCGACTCGAAGGCGCTGAACGTCATTCCTGATATCGTCGAGATCGGTGGGACTGCGCGGGCCTATTCGCCCGATGTGCGCGACCAGTTGGAGACCGAGATCGGACGATTGGCGCATGGCACTGCGGCCATGTACGGCATTGCTGTGGACTATGTATTCGAGCGGCGGATTCCGCCTGTCATCAACGATGCGGATGCGACCGCACGGGCGCTCACGGCCGCCGGCTCGGTCTTCGGCGGGAAGGTGCAGACAAGTTTTCCGCCGTCGACGGCAGGCGACGATTTCGCCTTCTTCGCCCAGAACGCGCCGGGCTGCTATGTCTGGCTCGGCAACGGTCCGGCGCTGGATGGGGCGCTGCATCACAACACGGCCTATGATTTCAACGATGAAGCGCTGGGATATGGGGCGGCCTATTGGGTGGCATTGGTCGAGCGAGAATTGAAGGTTTGATTATCTGCTGCAGCGACGTCGTCAATGTCCATCAGTCGATCGGCGATTCCTCAACCCGGGCCGTCCCGCGCGTGGCATGGATGAAGGCGAGCACGAAGCCGATCGCCAGCACAAGCACGATGGTCGGCGCCGGCGCGCTGTCGATGAAGAAGGACAGGTAGACGCCGATAAAAGAGCCGATCACCGCAATGGCGACGGAGAGGAGCAGCATCGTGCTGAACTTGCGGGTGAGCAGGAAGGCGATGGCTCCCGGCGCAATCAGCATGGCGATCGAAAGGATGATGCCCACCGCCTGCAAGGCACCGACGATCGTCAGCGAGATGAGGGCGAGAAGGCCGTAATGCAGCAGGTTGATCCTAAGGCCCACCGCTCTCGCCTGGGCGGGGTCGAAAGCGTGCAGCAGGAAGTCCTTCCACTTCACACCAAGAATGACAGCCGTGATCGCAGCGATGACGGCCGACTGCCCGATGTCGCGCCAGGAGACACCGAGCATGTCGCCGAACAGGATGTGATCGAGATGCACGTCGGACTGGATCTTGACATAAAGGACCAGGCCGAGCCCGAACATGCCGGAGAAAACAATGCCCATCACCGTATCCTGTTTGATACGGCTGTTATCTTTCAGGAAACCGGTGGCGATAGCGCAAAACATGCCGGCCACGAAGGCGCCGACCGCAAACGGTATGCCGACGATATAGGCGATGACCACGCCGGGAAAGACGGCGTGGCTGATGGCGTCTCCCATCAGAGACCAGCCTTTCAGAACCAGGAAGCAGGACAACAGCGCCATCGGGATTGCGACCAGCACCGAGATCACCAGCGCATTGACCATGAAGCCGAACTGGAAAGGCGAAAGAAGCGTCTCGACCATGTTCATGGCGCTGCCTCCAGCGCCTGCGCGGCGCGTCTGCGCGCCGCCAGCATGCCGTGTTTGGGTGCGAAGAAGAACGCGACCAGGAAGATTGCCGTCTGCAGCACCACGATGATGCCGCCTGTCGCGCCATCGAGGAAGTAACTCGTATAAGCGCCGACGAAACTGGTCATCGATCCGATGATGACGGCGATCACCAGCAGCCGCGGGAAGCGGTCGGTCAGCAGATAGGCGGTCGCGCCAGGCGTCACCACCATGCAGATGACTAGGAATGCACCGACTGTCTGAAGCGCCGCGACGGTGGAGGCGGACAGCAGCGTGAAGAAAATGACCTTGAGAGCGGTCGGATTGAGACCGATCGATCGGGCATGGCTCTCGTCGAAGAAAGTGACCATCAGGTCCTTCCATTTGACGAGCAGGACAGCGAGTGACACGAAGCCGATGATGGCGAGTTGCAGCGTATCCTCGGGCGTGATGGCGAGAATGTTGCCGAGCACGATCGTCTGGATGTTGACCGCCATCGGCTGGAGCGAAACCATGAACAGGCCCAGCCCGAAGAAAGAGGAGAAGATCAGGCCGATGATGGCATCTTCCTTCAGCTTGGTACGCTGGTTGAGGAAAAGCATCGCTGCGGCAGCGAGCCCTCCGGAAAAGAAGGCTCCGATCGAAAAGGGAAGTCCGAGCATATAGGCGCCGGCAACGCCGGGAACGATCGCGTGCGAGAGCGCGTCGCCGATCAGCGACCAGCCTTTCAGCATCAGATAACAGGAGAGGAAAGCGCAGACGCCGCCGACAAGGGCAGACACCCACATGGCATTGAGCATGTATTCATAGGTGAAGGGCTGCAGGAGGTCGGCTATCATTCCCGCCCCCCATTGCCACTATCGGGGCCCCGGGCAGTCGCTTTGCCACCCTGCAGAATCAAAGGGCGCTCATCATCGGTTATGACGCCGATCGACGTTGCCCTGCCGTTCTGCGCTCCGCTCAACACGAAATGACGCAGCACGCCGCCAAAGGTCTTTTCCAGATTTTCCTGCGTAAAAGTCTCGACGGTCGGGCCGTAGGCGAGCACCGTGCCCTTGATCAGGATGGTCCGGTCGCAGAATTCCGGCACGGAGCCGAGATTGTGGGTGGAGACCAGCATGACGCGGCCTTCATCCCGCAGTTCGCGCAGGAGCTTGATGATCTGGTCCTCGGTCTTTACGTCGACGCCGGTAAAGGGTTCATCGAGCAGAATGACCCGGCCGTCCTGCGCCAGTGCTCGCGCCAAAAAGACCCGCTTCCTCTGACCGCCGGAAAGTTCGCCGATCTGGCGCTTGCGGAACTCGCTCATGGCGACGCGGGCGAGCGCGGCCGCCACTGCCTCATGGTCCGCTGCCTTCGGGATGCGCATCATGCCCATGTGGCCGTAGCGGCCCATCATTACGACATCCTCGACCAGCACCGGGAAATTCCAGTCGACTTCTTCCGATTGCGGCACATAAGCGACAAGGTTCTTGCGCAACGCCTCTTCGACCGGCATGCCAAGCACGCGAATGTGGCCCCTGGCGAGACGCACGAAACCCATGATCGACTTGAAGAGTGTCGACTTGCCGGAACCGTTGACACCGACCAGCGCGGCGATCGTGCCCGTGGGGATCTGGAAACTCGCGTCCCTCAGGGCCGTATGTCCGTTGCGGTAAGTGACGGTCGCATCCTTTACCGTGATCCCCGATCCCGCATCCGAGGATGCGGGACGGACATGGTTACCAAGCAGCACGGTCATTGCGACAACCCATCGGCAAGACCCTTCGCGACGGTATCGGAGGTCACGCGCAGAAGATCGATATAGGTTGGCACGGGGCCGTCGGCTTCGCTCAGCGAGTCGACATAGAGGACGCCGCCATAATGCGCGCCGGTTTCGCGCGCCACCTGCCGGGCCGGTTTGTCGGAAACGGTGCTCTCGCTGAAGACGGTTGGAATCTGGTGTTCCTTCACCGCATCGATCACCTTGCGGACCTGCTGGGGCGTGCCCTGCTGGTCGGCGTTGATCGGCCAGAGATAGAGTTCCTTCAGCCCGAAATCGCGTGCGAGATAGGAAAAGGCGCCCTCGCTGGAAACCAGCCAGCGCTTGTCCTCGGGAATTTTTTCGAGGGTGGCGCGGATCGGAGTGATCGTCGCTTCGATCTTCTGCTTGTAGGCCTCGGCGTTAGCCTTGTAGGTCTCCGCATTCGCCGGATCATACTTGGCGAAAGCATCACGGATATTGTCGACGTAGATCAGGGCGTTCTTCGGCGACATCCAGGCGTGGGGATTGGGCTTGCCTTCGTAGGGGCCTTCCGAGATGCCCATCGGTTCGATGCCATCGGAGACGACGGCACCGGGGACGTCGTGCAGGTTCTGGAAGAACTTTTCGAACCAGCGTTCCAGATTGAGCCCGTTCCAGAGAATGAGCTGTGCGCCTTGTGCTCGCTGGATGTCACCCGGCGTCGGCGCATAGTTGTGGATCTCCGCGCCCGGCTTGGTGATCGATTCCACGATCGCGGCATCACCGGCCACGTTTTTTGCCAGGTCGGCAACTACCGTGAAGGTCGTCACCACCTTGAACTTCGAATTGGTTGTCTGTTGGGCAGCGGCGGGAAAGGCAACCAGCACGGCTGCGAATGCCACCCCTATCAGTCCGGCCAAAACCGACCGTCTTTCCTCATAGAGCATATGTTTCTCCTCTTGCTGCTATTGCGACCGAATTGCAAAAGCTGCGGAAAGCCGACCAAGTTGCGATTCAGAATGATTTGCAAAAAATGCTTGACGACCCTTGCTTTCACTATTGTGCAATTAAGAATGAATTGCAACAATGATCCGAACGGGAGGCCGAAAAATGATCATAGGAGGCCCGACGGGCTGGCTGCGGTCACCCTCATCGAACAACGCATACCGGGATATGCTTCGATCGGTTAGGCGTTTGAGGAGCACACTGCGCGCCTTCTGGCGGAGCCGCGCTTTCCTCGATCTACCAAACAGCCAGTACCGGCTTTTCCAGCACCTTGCCCGTCACCACATCGGCAATCCCCCGATCAGTCTGATGCGGGCCGACATTGCAGGCGAGCGTTGCGCCGAAGCAGGCTTTGAAGACCAGATAGGGCGGCTTCCACATGACGATCTTTTCCATCGCTTTGCGAATGCCGGCGAAGGCCAGGGCTGTATCCCTCAGCGAGGCATCGGTCACCAGGCCGGAGAGCGGCAGCGGCAGCATCGCCTCGATCCTGCCGTCCTTGGCGACAGCCATGCCGCCGCCGGCTGATATGACGGCGTTGGCGGCGAGCGCCATGTCGCCGGCATTGCCGCCGAAGACGGTGAGGTTGTGGCTGTCATGCGAAACGGTGGTACAGAAGGCGCCGCGCCATTCACCCCAGCCGGTGAGGAAGCCGATGCGCGGGATGCCGTCGGTCTTGCCGTGGCGATGGGTGACTGAAATCATGGCGATGCCGGCCGGCGGCACGATGAAACCATCCCTGACCTCGGTTTCGGCCTCGCCCCATTGCGTGAAGCGCGGGCGGTCGATGGTAGCGACGCGGACGCGCTCCCCCTTCGCCGGAATGCGGAAATCATTCTCGGTCAGCGGCGGCAGCTTCACCGAATTAACAAGCGGCGCCGTATCGATCTGTTGGACGGCAACCTGCATGCTGCCGTCGCGGGCAATTATGCGGCCGCCTGATATGACGAGCCGCGCGCGGAATTCCGAGAGGTCTTCGAAGAGCACGATGTCGGCACGGCGGCCGGCGGCGACGAGGCCGAGATCGGAGCGCTTCAAACGTTGTGCGGCATTGAAGGTCGCGGCACGGATGGCCCATTCCGGCTTCATGCCGTAGCGCACCAGGCGCCTGATGACGTCGTCGAGGCCGCCGCCTTCATGGAGTTCGTCCGGAAAGACGTCGTCGGTGCAGAGCGTGACGGTCGGGGGCAGGTGGCCGAGACCGTTCAGCACCTCGACGAACTCCTGCAGCAGATGGTCGTGAGAGCCGCGCAGCTCGATCGTCAGGCCGGCGGAAAGCTTGGCGAGGAAATCGGCGCCGGAGGTAAGTTCGTGGTCGGAGGTGATGCCCGACGCCATGAAGGCGTTGAGATCGGCGCCTTCGAGGCCGCGGGCATGGCCGCAGACGAGCTTGCCGGCGGCAAGGCCGGCATTGACGATATCAGTCATGCGCGGATCGCCGTCGATGACGCCGCGCATATTCATCACTTCGGCGACGCCGCCGATGGCGGAGGAGTGCAGCATCTCGGTGATCATGGAGGCATCGAAATCGGCGCCGGCAAGTTCCAGGCCCGGCGCGGAGGGCACGCAGGAGGGCGCGAGCAGGATCATACGCAGCGGCAGGCTGCGCGCCGCCTCGATCGCCCAGCGCACGCCGTCGAGCCCATGGACATTGCCGAATTCATGCGGATCCCACACGATCGTCGTGACGCCGCGTGGCAAGACCGCGCTCGCATATTCGGCGGGTGTCACCATCGAACTTTCGATATGCATGTGCGTGTCGATCAGGCCTGGCGTCAGGATACTGCCCGCCGCATCGATGATCTCGACGGCATCCGTGCGGCTTGCCGGGGCATGAACGCTTGATATCAGCGCGCCGACGAGGCCGATATCGGCTTGCCGGGTGAGGCCCGTCACCGCATCGAGCAGCCGGCCGCCGGTGATCAGCATGTCGAAGGGGCCATCGCCGCGTGCAGCAGTGACGGCGCGGGCGCGCAAAGCGGGATCGTTGAGATCGGCGGGTTCTTGGCGAGCGGTGACGTTCATTTGCGGGCCTCGTTGACCAGGGCAGCGAGAATGATGACACGCGCCATGTCGGCATCGATGTCGGCGGCGAATTGAGTATTGAAGGTCGCATGCATGGCGCGGGTCTCGACGACGGTACGGCCACGGGTCAAGGCGCCCTGCAGCTCGATGTCGATACGGGCAGGGCGGAAGCTGACTATATCCGGAGCGACGAAGGCGACGGCGGCGGAAGGATCGTAAATTGCCATGGCCGGGCGGCCGCGGCTGGTGCCGATGCGGATATAACCCGAAAACATATCGGCGATCAGCTCGGCATTGGCGCCGCCGGCGTTGCGCACCGGCTCGGCGTCTTCGGGCCTCGCCAGCACCTTGCGGCAGAGGTCGAGATCGACCATGCGCAGCGGCAGGCCATGGGCGATGACGATCGAGAGGGCCTCGGGATCGGCGAGCGCGTTGAACTCGGCGGAGGCCGTATGGTTGCCTGACGTGACGCCGCCGCCCATCCAGACAAGTTCGGTGATGCGGGCGGCAAGATCGGGCCGGGCGAGCGCCACGGCGGCGATGTTGGTGAGCGGGCCAAGCGCCAGGATACGGTGCTGGCCTTTGCGCTCCAGCCAGCGGCAGAGTGCTGCGAAGGCATCGCTTTTGGCAAGGGCAGCCGCCTGCGGCAGGCTCCTGCCGATGGTGGGGATGCCGGTTTCGCCGAGGATCGCCTGAGCGGTTTCGAGCTTGCCGAGCACGGGCATGGCGCGGCCGGTGTGGATCGGGAACGTCCAGCCGAAGGCGCTGGCGGCGCCGGCGGCGTTTATCCTCACCTGCGGCAGCGGCGTATTGCCGAAGACCAGTGATATTCCGTCGATCTCGAATTCCGACTGTCCCACCACCAGAATGGCGGCGATGTCGTCGAAGCCCATGTCCGTGTCGATCCAGACGCCCATAATTTCACCCGAACCGTTTGAGGCTTGCCGCGCCGGCAACCGGCAGATCGA
Organism: Rhizobium leguminosarum; assembly: GCF_001679785.1. Lineage (NCBI taxonomy): Bacteria > Pseudomonadati > Pseudomonadota > Alphaproteobacteria > Hyphomicrobiales > Rhizobiaceae > Rhizobium > Rhizobium leguminosarum. Next base: position 3,172,297 of record NZ_CP016286.1, on the reverse strand, counting down.
AGGCGAGCGCGGTATCGAGGAGGGGGGCTGCCGAGGCAATGAAAGCTTCTTTCATCTTACATGTTCTCCATCTCTGAAGTCTTTTGTGCCGGTTTCGCAGGCCCGGATGATTGGCGGACGACTAGCTGCATGGCGACGCGTTCGATCTTCGCGGTAACGAGCATGCCCTCCCGGATGCTGCTTGCTCTTATGGTATCCACCAGCGCCGACACCGCAATTTCGGCAATTCTATCCATGTCCATCCGGACCGTCGTCAGCGACGGCGTAACAACAGGCGACCAGATGAGGTCATCGAAGCCGGTGACACTGACGTCAGTGGGAATGTTGATACCTGCCTGCTGCAACTCCGTCAGCGCCCGCAGCGCCTGCAGGTCGGAGAGGGCTGCGAAGGCGGTGAAACCCTGCCTGACTTTTTCGGCGAGGCCGAGCGGGCAGTCGCCGCCGTTCTCCTGCTCCAGCCTGTCGATCCACAGCGTTTCCGAATGCATGCCCGGGCGCATGCCGGATCGGATGCCGCCGACGCGGTCGTTCTGGACGTTGGATTCCTGATTGTTGCCGATGATGAGGATACGGCGATGGCCGAGGCCTGCGAGGTGGCCGGCGATTTCGCGGCCGCCCTGCCAATGGTCGGCAGCGACGGTGTTGCCGGGCGTCGAGGGAGTGTCGATGACGGCGACCGGACAGGCGGCGGACGAAATGCGGGTGGCGCGGCGGGGAATGACGACCATGCCGTCGACGCCGCGCTCGACCAGCCGGTTGATTGCCTCGGCCTGGGCGGCGACATCACCGCGGGAATCGGCGATCAGCACGCCGTAACCTGCGGCGGAGGCTGCGAATTCTATCGCCTGCGCGATCTTCGGGAACAGCGGATTGGCGATGTCGGGCAGCACCAGGCCGAGGACGCGGCTGCGGCCGGTCCGTAGCGCCCGCCCGGCTTGACTCGGGACGTAGCCGAGCTCGGCTGCATGCTCACGGATCCTTTCGACCAGTTGGCCGGAAACCCGGCCCTTGCCGGAAAGCGCATTGGAAACCGTGGCGACGGAGACGCCGAGCGACGTTGCTATCCTGCTGAGGTTCGGTCCCGGGCGCGGTGCTGCCATAATCGACGATCACTCTGATTAATCGTTTAATCAGAGTGATAGCTCAGCTTTTCCGGCCTGTCGAATCCGAATTCATCTTATGCGCAGTTATTCGGTTACGACGCGCGGCGGATAAGAAAAAGCCCCGCGAGACGATCGCGAGGCTTTGTACTTTCAGATCGATTGAAGCAGCTGTCAGCCCTTGACAGAAACCTTCACCGCCGGTGCGGTGGTCTTGCCGCCGGGGGCGAAACCGCCGCCGATTGCAATGTTCAGCGAGACATAGTCCTTGGCCATCTGCTGGACGGCTGCGGCAAGGCTTGCCTGAGCGAGCGAAACCTGGCGCTGGGCGTCGAGAACGTCGAGCAGCGAAGAGGCGCCGTCCTTGTATGACGCTGTGGAAAGCTCGAGCGTTTCCTGCGTGGTCTTCACTTGGGCCTGAAGTGCTGCGACCGTGCGCGCGTCACGCCGGACGGCCGAAAGTGCATTCTCGACCTGTTCGACGGCGGACAGCACCGTCGACTTCCAGTTGAGATAGGCATTGGCGGCATTGGACTGTGCAGTTTTGACGTTGGCGCGCAGGGCGCCGCCGTCGAAAATCGGCAGATTGAGGGTCGGGCCGAAGGACCAGCCGGTCAGGCCGCCATGGACGCCGCGCTGGTTGATGTAGGACGGCGAGATCGAGCCGCTGAGCGAGATGCTCGGATAAAGCTGCGCCTGGGCAACGCCGATATTGGCCGTTGCGGCGGCGAGATCACGCTCCGCTACGCGAATGTCGGGACGGTTGCGGATCAGATCTGCCGGAATGCCGGAGGTGATGCCGCCGCGGAATACCGGCTGGCCACGGCCCTTCAGCAATTCATCGACGAGAGCCGAGGCCGGCAGGCCGAGCAGCGTGGCGATGTGATGGGCCGATATGCGGATGTTGGTTTCGAGGCCGGGAATTTCGGCGAGCGTCGACTGTACGAGACCTTCGGCCTGGACGACGTCAAGACGTGAGGCGGCGCCGGCTTCAAGCTGGAACTTGGTCAGTTCGTAGGTTTCCTGACGAGACTTCAGGTTGGCCCTCGAAAGCGCCAGGCGCTGCTGATAATAGCGAACGTCGATATAGCTCGAGACGAGATCCTGCACGAGGGTCAGCTTGGCAACATCAGCGGATGCGTATGCTGAATCGAGCGACGCAAGCGCGCTCTCGGTGCTGCGCTTGTAAAGGCCGAAGAGGTCGAGCAGCCAGCTCAGCTGGACGTCGCCGGCACTGGTGTTGCGCGTGTCGAACTGTGTGCGCAGCTCGCCCCTCTGGCCGCTGATCGTGTGCGAAGCGCCGACGTTCAGGTTCGGCAGGCCGCCGGCGCCAGCGGCGGTGACGTTGGCGGTAGCCGCATTGATGCGTTCGATCGCCTGCTGGACGGTCAGGTTCTGATCGAGTCCGGCCTGGACATAGCCATTCAGTTTGGGATCGCTGAAGGCGGTCCACCAGGCTGCGGTTGCAACATCGCCTACACTCTTCGTTCCGCCTTCTCCGAATTTGGCGGGCAGCGGCATTTCAGGAGGAGCATGATCCGGGCCTACGACGCAGCCCGACAACAATAACAATAATGCCGGTGTGGCAAAACGAAGAGATACCATTCATTTCATCCTGTACTCGAGCAAGTCAATTCTTGTCCGACGCTTCATGCTTCACTATCGCCGCCGCGCCTCGTCATACCAAAAAAACACACCGAAGCAGTCGGGCGCAATGTAGCAACGGGAACTGCATTATCACAGTGCATTTATATCACAGTCCTGCCGCATTTTTGGCGCGTGTGGCAAAGATGCGTCGAATGACGACGAAAAACGACGGCACGAAGAAAATTCCGAGCAGCGTCGCCGCCAGCATGCCGCCGAGAACGCCGATACCGATGGCATTCTGCGCCGCCGAGCCCGCGCCTGTCGCGATCGCCAGCGGCACGACGCCGAGAATGAAGGCAAGCGAGGTCATGATGATCGGCCGCAGCCGCAATCTCGCCGCTTCCAATGTTGCCTCGTAGAGCCCCATGCCGCTTTCCATGCGGTCCTTGGCGAATTCGACGATCAGGATGGCGTTCTTCGCCGCCAACCCAATGGTAGTCAGCAAGCCGACCTTGAAATAGACGTCGTTTGCCTGGCCGAAGACGGTTGCCGCCGTCAGCGCCCCGAGAATACCGACAGGCACTGCCATGATCACCGAGAAGGGGATCGACCAGCTTTCATAAAGCGCTGCCAGGCAGAGGAAGACAACGAGAACCGAGATCGCGTAAAGCATTGGCGCCTGCGAACCGGACAGCCGCTCCTGATAGGAGATGCCCTGCCACGCCACTGTATAACCGCCGCCGAGCTCACTGGTCAGCGCTTCCATTTCGTTCATCGCATCGCCGGAAGAAACCCCGGGTGCGGAAGCGCCGTCGAGTGGAATGGCGCTGACGGCATTGAAGCGGGCAAGCGAGGGCGCCCCCTTCACCCACTCCGTGCGGGTAAAGGCGGAGAAGGGCACCATTTCGCCGTCATTGTTGCGGGCGTACCAGTGGTTGAGATCGCTCGGCTGCATGCGGAAGGGCGCATCGCCCTCGACGTAGACCGGTTTGATCTCGCCGTTCAGCGTGAAGTCGTTGACGTCACGGCCGGTGAAGATGATCGACAGCATCGAATTGACCGAGGTGATGTCGACGCCCATGGCGCCGATCTTTTCCTGATCGAGCACGATGCGCATCTGCGGCTCGACTTCCTTGTTGCTGCTGCGCAGCGCCACGATCTTGCCCGAGCTATTGCCCATCTGGATCAGCCGCTTGGAGGCGGCCGTCAGGGCGTCGTTGCCATGGCCGCCGGTGTCGACGAGATACATGGAGAAGCCGCTCGACACGCCGAGACCCTGGATCGCCGGCGGCAGAAGCGCGAAGACCTGCGCCTCGCGGATCGCAAAGAAATTGCCAAGCGCACGGTTGACGACCGATTGGGCGCTCAGCGTCGGATCGGTGCGCTGTGCGAAATCCTTGAGCTTGGTGAAGACGATGGCGCTGTTCTGGCCAGAACCACTGAAGCCGAAGCCGAGTGCGCCGAATACGGAATCGACGGCGTCCTTCTCGTTTTCACGATAATATTTCTCGACCTTTTCGACGACGGCCTGGGTCTGCTGCGTGGTCGAGCCCGGCGGCGTGGTGACGATGGTCAACAGGACGCCCTGGTCTTCCTGCGGCAGGAAGGAGCTCGGCAGGCGGGTGAAGAGATAGGCGCAGCCGGCGCCGACCAGAAGGAAGACCAGCATGGCGCGGATCGGCCGCTTCAGCAGATAGCCGATGGCGCTGATATAGCCGTTGGTCGAGCGCGTGAAGTTGCGGTTGAACCAGTCGCCGACGCGGTGCTTCCTGTGTTCGCCGACCGGCTTCAGCATCGTGGCGCAAAGTGCGGGCGTCAGTACGAGGGCGACGAGTGCCGACAGCAGCATGGCCGAGACGATGGTGATCGAGAACTGGCGATAGATGATGCCGGTCGAACCGCCGAAGAAGGCCATCGGAATGAAGACGGCAGTGAGGACGAGCGCGATACCGACAATGGCGCCGGTGATCTCCCCCATCGATTTTTCCGTCGCCTCGAGCGGCGAAAGCTTTTCTTCGGACATGATGCGTTCGACGTTTTCGACGACGACGATCGCGTCGTCGACAAGAAGACCGATCGCCAACACCATGGCGAACATCGTCAAGGTATTGATCGAGTAGCCGGTGACCGCCAGCACCCCGAAGGTGCCGAGCAGCACCACGGGAACGGCAATCGTCGGGATCAGCGTCGCGCGGAGATTCTGCAGGAAGACGAGCAGCACCACGAAGACGAGCACGATCGCCTCGATCAGCGTGTGCACGACCTTCTCGATCGACAGTTCCACGAAGGGCGTGGTGTCGTAGGGATAGGTGATCTCGACACCTGCCGGCAGTCCGCGGCCGATAACCTCGAGCGCGGAGCGCACGCGGGTGGCGGTATCGATGGCGTTGGCGCCGATTGCAAGGTTGACGGCGAAACCGGTCGATGGCTGGCCGTTGTAGCGCGAACTGCCGCCGTAGCTTTCCTGGCCGATCTCGATGCGCGAGACGTCGCTCAAGCGCACCGTCGCGCCGTCCTTTTCGACCTTCAGGATGATGTGCTCGAAATCGGCGACGGTGGTCAGCTGGCTTTGGGCGGTGATGGTGACGTTGATCTGCTGGCCGGGGATCGTCGGCTGCGCACCGAGCGAACCGACGGAAACCTGGGTATTCTGCGCCTGGATGGCAGACGTCACGTCGCTCGGTGTCAACTGGTATTTCAGCAGCTTGAACGGATCGAGCCAGACGCGCATGGCGTATCCCGAACCGAAGACATTGATGCTGCCGACGCCTTCCAGGCGCTGGATCTGATCCTCGATCGAGGTCGACATGATATTGCCGAGGTCGACGGAGTTGCGCTTGCCGTCGGTCGAAACGAGCGAGCCGACGAGAAGGATGCTCGAGGTCGAGCGGGTGACGCTGATGCCGGCATCGATGACGTCGCCTGGAAGCTGCGACTGAACCAGTTGCAGCTTGTTCTGCACCTGCACCTGGGCGATATCGGGGTCGGCGCTCGTCCCGAAGGTGAGCTGGATGCTGGCCGAACCCGTCGATGAGGTCGAGGTCATGTAGGTGAGGTCGTCGAGGCCGGTCATGCCGTCCTCGATGATCGTCGTCACCGACTTCTCGACAGTCTCGGCGCTGGCGCCGCGATAGGTGGCGTTGATGCGAACCGTCGTCGGGGCGATGTCGGGATATTGCGAGATCGACAGCGTGAAGATCGCCAGCAGGCCAGCAAGCATGATGGTGATCGCAATGACCCAGGCGAAGATCGGACGTCGGATGAAAAACTTGGCCATCGGTTGTTCCTGTGCGGCTGAGGCGGTGACGATGCGGGGCTGCAGCGACTATTTCGCTGCGGGCTTCTGCGCGTCACCCGCCGCGGGCTGCTCGGCAGGCACGACCACGCCGGTGTCGTTGATCTTCATCGGGACCGGCTTCACCGGCATGCCTGAGGTGATCGATTGCAGGCCGCTGACGATCAGTTGATCGCCGTCCTTGATGCCTTCGGTCACGAGCCAAAAATTGTTGGAGGGCGAGCTGTTCTCGAAGGCGCGGGTTTCGACCTTGCCGTCGGCGGAAATGAACTGTGCCGTCAACCGGCCGTTGGCGTCACGGCTCGTCGCCAGCTGCGGCAGCGCATAACCGGCCTCGGCGCCGAGCTCGACGGTTGCGCGGACATACATGCCGGGCAGCACGATACGGTCGGGATTGGGAAAGAGCACGCGGATGATGAAGGTGCCCGTGGTCTCACTGACCACCTGCTTCGACATGTCGAGCTTGCCCTGCTGGTTGTATTCCTTGCCGTTTTCCAGGATCAGATGGAAGACCACGTTGGCTTCGCCCTTGATGTCGCCGGCGGCCATCGCATCGCGCAGTTTCAAGAGGTTGGTGCTCGATTCCGTCAGCGAGATGTAGATCGGATCGAGTTGGCGGATCGTCGTCAGCGCCGTCGTCTGGTTGGCCGAGACGACGTTGCCGACATTAACGGCCGTCTGGTCGATGATGCCATCAAAGGGGGCGACGATCCTGGTGTGGTCGAGGTCGATCTGTGCAGCGGAAAGCGAGGCCTTCGCCGACTCGACTTCGGCCTTGGCCTGGAGCAGCGTCGTCTTGGCTGTTTCGAATTCGATCTGGGTGGCGCCGCTGCCGACGAGGCGCTGGTAGCGGTCGAGATTGCTTTCAGCGCTCGGCACGCTCGCCTGCGCCTTGGAGATCGCCGCCTTGGCCTGCTCGACGGCAGCGATATAGGGTGCATCCTCGATCTGGTAGAGAAGGTCGCCCTTCTTGATTTCGCCGCCGTCCTTAAAGGCGACCTCGCGGATCAGGCCGCTAACCTGCGGCCGAATATCGGCGGTCTGAAATGTCTCGGCACGGCCAGGCAGGATCGTGGTGATCGGGAACGTGCCCTTCGTCAACGCGATCACGCCGACGGGGGCAGCCTGCTGCGCCGCGCCTGCACCCGCATTGCCGGCGGGCTTGGAGCCACTGTCGCTGCAAGCGGCGAGAAGGGCTGCGAATGCCAGGGCCGAGGAGGTGAGGAGGGCACGCCGTATCATGCTGAATTCCTGTGCGGTGGCAATCGCCGTTCAATCTACGAGCTCGGGCCTGCGGGCTCGGCTTGATCGAGCGCAGGCTTATATAAGCGTCAGGATTGGGTTGGCTTCAAATGCCGTCATCCGAATTTTAAGAAAAGCTTTACGAAGTGACGTAATTCAGCAATCATCACTTAGCAAGCGCTATTTTGCAGTGCGGCATGGACGAAACACACGATTTTTTCGGCGCGGTGCACGAGCGTCTCCTTGTCGTCGCGAGCGATCAGGACAGGGTGCAGCACGCAGGCGAGGACGTCTGCCACCGTATGCGCCGCGCTTTCGGGATCGCGGCAATGATAACTTCCCTCGGCCATGCCTTCGCGGATGATCTCGCCGAGCTTCGCCTCAATGCGGGCGCGATAACGATTGCCGGCCTCGAGTTTGGCTTCGATCGTCGAAAGCACCATTTCGAAGATATAAGGGTTCTTCTGGATGTCCTGCAGGTGGCTTTCCAGCAGGCGCAGGATGAAGCGGAGCAGTTGTTCCTTTGGCGGCAGCTTCTCATCGAAGGCGGCGAAGCGCTCGGCGGCATCGTCGAGATGGCGTCCGGCGATCGCATCGACGAGTGCCACCTTGGAACGGAAATGCTTGAAGACATTGGCGGGCGACATGTGAAGAGCGCCGGCGATATCGGCGATCGACACCGCGACGAAGCCGCGCTCGCGAAACAGCATCTCCGCCATGGAGAGAATGTCTTCCCGCGTTTCCTCGGCCTTGCGTCTTGGCCTTCTTACCATCTGTTCCCCGCCGGGCTGAGCCCGATACCCCTTTTTTTCGATGCTAGCGCATAACCCCAAAAATCGGAATCGATTTTCGGAAAGGATTATGCGCCAATTCAAAGTGATAGAGCGTCCTTAGCGCGTCCTGTTGGACGCGCGGCGCTCTAGCGCGATTGGGCGAAACGCCGCAAGCTGATGAACGGCTTGGCGGCCTTCGTGTTCGCCTTTTCAAGGAAAGTAGCGGGCGAGGTTGTTTCGGACACGGGCAAGCGGGGTCTCGCCGCTATCATCGGGAGCGAAGCGCTCGCCGGTGATCGCCTCGTAGGCTTTGATGTAGACGGCCGAGGTCTGCTCGATCAGTTCGGCGGGGATTTCCGGGATCTCGTCCTTATAGGGGTCGCAGCGCTCCGCCACCCAGGCGCGGACAAAATCCTTGTCGAAACTTTCCGGGCGTTTTCCGGCGGCAAAGCTTGCCGGATAGCTTTCGACAAGCCAGTAGCGGCTACTGTCCGGCGTGTGGATCTCGTCGGCGAGGATAATGTTGCCGTCACCATCGGTGCCGAACTCGTATTTGGTATCGACCAGGATCAGCCCGTTTTTCGCCGCCATCTCCTGGCCACGGGCAAAGAGGGCGAGCGCATAGGTCGACAGCGTCTGCCATTGTTCATTGGTGAGAAGGCCACGCGTGACGATTTCGGCCGGGGTCAGCGGCTCATCGTGGCCGCCGTCGAATTCCTTGCTGGTCGGCGTGATGACGGGTTCCGGCAGGATCTGGTTGTCGCGCATGCCGTCGGGCAGGCGCATGCCGTACATCTCGCGTTCGCCCTTCTTATAAAGCGTCAGGATCGAGGTGCCGGTGGTGCCGGCGAGATAACCGCGCACGACGACCTCGACCGGCAGGATGTCGAGCCGCTTGCCGATGACGACATTCGGATCGGGATAGTCGAGAACGTGGTTCGGGCAGATGTCCTTCGTCGCCTCGAACCAGTAGCGCGCCGTCTGCGTCAGTACCTCGCCCTTGTAAGGGATGCAGGTGAGGATGCGATCGAAAGCGCTTAGCCGGTCGGTGCTGATAATAATGCGGCGTCCGTCCGGAAGATCGTAATTCTCGCGCACCTTGCCGCGATAATAGTTCGGCAATTCCGGGAAATGGGCTTCAGAGAGAATTCGCACGGTGCTCGACTGTCCTTCATTATTGGGTGAGGACTTCCTGCTCTAGTTTCATTGCTGGGGAAGTCAAGCCGATCGGGTATCGCATCACAGCCAGAACAGACCGGTAAGAAGCAGGGCGAGGCCGTAACTTGAGACGGCAAGCGGCCAGCCGGCGCGCAGGAAATCACGGAAGCGGTAGCCGCCGATGCCCATTGCCAGCGTGTTGTTGTGATGGCCGAAGGGTGTCAGGAAATCGAGCGACGCGCCGGCGGCGACCGCGATCAGATAGGCGTCAGGCGCATGCCTGCCGGCTCTTGCGAATTCCAGTGCGATCGGGGTCAGGACGATTGCGACCGACGCGTTGTTGACAAAAGGCGTCAATGCCATGGCGAGGAAGAGGATGAGGGCGATGCCGAAGAGTGGATGGGTGATCGGCACGACGAGGCTCAGCCAGCCGGCAATGGTTTCGGCCGCTCCGGTGCTTGCCACCGCCTGGCCGATCGGGATCATCGCCGCCAGCATGATGATGATCGGCCAGTTGAGATCGGCCATCGCCTGACGGATGTTCAGATGATTGAGCAGAGCGAGCACGAGCACGACGCCGGCAAAAGCGACGTCCGGACGCAGGCCGGCCGCCGAGGCGGCGACGCCACAGGCAAAGAGCGCGAAGGGCCGCCAGGATAGGAGCGCCGGTTCGCTCTGTGTTGTCGAGGCGAGCGGCAGGCACTCGCTTTCCTCCAACGCTTCGCCGATTGCAATGCGCGGCCCCTCCAGCGTCAATATATCGCCGATCGACAATTGCAGGTCGAGGAAGCGGCCCTCGATGCGTGGCGCGCGCATGGAAAGGGCGGTGACAGCAACGCCGCGAGAATGGAAGACTTCAAGCGAGCGGACGCGCGAACCGACCAGCGTGCTTTCCGGCATGACCACGGCTTCGATACGGGTGAAATCCGGCTGCAGACCAAGCGCGTGGGCGTCGGCTATCAGCGCCCGTGTGGCGGCAAGATCGGCAAAAGTCGCATCGGCGCCCTCGGCAAGCAGTACGTCGCCGGGTTCGATCACCAATTGGTCGAGCGGACCGAACGCAAAGTTGTCGTCACGGATCAGCGCGTACGGCTTGATGGCGAACCGTGCCGGGCAATCGGTAAGCCTTACGCCGATCAGCGGTGAGACGTCAGGGATGCGACGCTCGACGATGATGCGCCGCGCCGCCGGGGAGATCGTTGCGGGTGTTTCGTCCGGTTCCGGAAACAGGTGCTGCACGCGAAAGGCGATGAGCAGAATGCCGGCGATGGCGACCGGCAGGCCGACATAGGCGAAATCGAAGAAGTGAAAGCCGGTTCCGGTCGCCTTGGCGAGCGCATCGCTGACGAGCAGGTTGGCCGGCGTGCCGATCAGCGAAACGAGGCCGCCGAGCAGGGCCGCGAACGAGACCGGCATGACGAGCTGGCGGCGGGGGATCGTCAGGACCGTGCCGAGACGTAGCGCGACCGGCAAGGTGATCGCAAAGGCGCCGATATTATTCATGAAGATGGAGATGAAGCCGGCGAGCGCGGACGTGCCGGCGATGACCTTGAAGCCCGAAGGTCTTGCAGCAGCGAAACGGGCGGCGAGACTGTCGAAGAGCCTGGCGCGCGCCAGCACCTGGACGATCAGCAGGATCTCGACGACGGTGATGACGACGGGACTGGCGAAGCCCGTGAAGATCTGATCGGCGGGATAAAGGCCGAGCGCATACCCGCCAAGCAGGCCGGCGATCGAGACCACCTCGATGCGGATGCGATCGAGCGCGAAGAGAATGAGCATCGCCAGCAGAAGGATCAGCAGGGATGCTTGCTCGAACGACATGGGCGGGTCCGTTGTTTCATCGATCAGGCGGGACTGTAATCGTTCCTCATGCGCTGTACAGAGGCGCCTTCAGCCAAAGATTGAACAATCCTCATATCGCGCGCCAGGCTGGTGGTGCCTGCCACCGGCCTCTGGCGTTCCGCTGCAGAATGGGGGTTGCGAAGACGCCGACGGTTCGCGCGATCCATTGCGGCCCGGCGGCTGCGAGGCTTTCGCGCCAGCGCTCCGATTGCAGCATAGCCGCACCGATGACGACGGGTTCGATGCCGCAGCCTGTCAGCAGATGAAGACCGGCGACGATCGAGGCGCCGCTGGAAATGACGTCATCTATGAGTGCGACGCGTCGTCCCTGAAGCAGCGGCAGCATGCGCGGATCGATATAGAGACGTTTTTGCTGTGTCGGGGTGGTGATCGAAGACAGGGCGACGGAGAGCTCGTCGCGATACCAGAATTTACGCGAGGTGCCGAGCGGAGCGTAGCGGTCATGGCCGAGCTTCTGCGCCACGGCGGCGGCCAGCGTCAGGCCGAGCGTCGGCAAGCCGGCGACGACATCGATGCGCGTGGGCCTGATCTTTTCGGCGAGGCTTTCGGCGAGCGCATCGAGCACGGCGAAGCTCGCCTGGTTGACAATCAGCGAGGCGAGAGCCTGGCCGCCATCCACCAGCTCACGGATCGGCAGGCGAAGCTGGCGGCCGTCTTCGAGCGTGGCGACATAGAAGGAGGTAAATTCCCCATCGCCGGCAAAGGTGCGGGGCGGGTGAAGCTCCTGCCAGAAATCGTGCGGCGCCATCTCCGTCACACCAGTCAATTGCGCCTCGTCCTTTCCATGCCGGTTTTCCGGCGCAGCGCCTGCAATTCCGGTTCGGTCAGCGCACGCACGGCGCCTTTCGGCAGTGCGCCGAGTTCGAGCCCACCGATTGCGACGCGCACGAGGCGCAGGCATTCGGTGCCGAGCGCCTCCAGCATGCGGCGGATCTGGCGGTTGCGGCCCTCGTCGAGCTCGACCTCGATCCATGAATTCCTGTCGCCCTGGCGCAGGCGCCGCGCGGCCGTTGCCGTCAGCAGCTCGCCGTCGTGGCGGATGCCCGATGTCATGGCGGCAATGTCTTCGTCGTCCATGATCCGGTCGATCTGGACATGATAGGTCTTCGTCACATGCGTGACCGGATCGAGCAGGATCTGGGCGAATTCGGTGTCGTTGGTGAAAAGCAGCAGGCCCTCGCTCGCCTTGTCGAGCCGGCCGACCGGAGAGAGATGCGGGATGTCGAAATCCCTGAGGCAATCATAGACCGTCGGCCTGCCTTCGGGATCGTGGCGG